>DATHGT010000033.1:0-9441 GCA_035317605.1 Candidatus Acidiferrum sp.
CCTGTTCACGCCGGGCGACATCGTCTACTCGTCCTCGACCATCATCGAGAGCGGCCCGCCCGATCTCTCGGTGGAGAAGCTCATCACGCTGATGGACACCGAGGGCATCACGTTCGCCCGCCTGCGCGAGGCGTTGACCAAGTTCCGCGGCGTCGAGGTCCACGTGGTGGGCGACACCATCGTCGACAGCGTGACCCACACGACGATGATCGGTAGCTCGAACAAGACGCCGACCCCCAGCGTCCGCCTCGACGGCCGCGTCGACTTCCTCGGCGGCGCGGCCATCGTGGCCGCGCACCTCAGCGCGGCCGGCGCGCGCGTCACGCTGTCCACCGTGCTGGGCGACGACCCCCTCAAGGACTTCGTCCTCGCCGAGCTGGGCAAGGCCGGGGTGGAATGCCAGGCCATCGTCGACCACACGCGGCCGACCACCAACAAGAACGCGATCGTGTGCGGCGACTACCGTCTGCTCCAGGTCGACACCGTGGACAACCGGAGCGTCTCCGATCCGGTGGTCGAGAAGATCGCGGCGGAGGTCGCGTTCACGCCGGCCCGCGTGGTGGTCTTCAGCGATTTTCGCCACGGGATCTTCAACCGGCGCACCATCCCCGAGCTGACGGCGGCCATCCGGCCGGACGCCTATCGCGTGGCGGACACGCAGATGGCCAGCCGCTGGGGCAACATCCTCGACTTCAAGGGCTTCGACCTCATCACGCCCAACGAGCGCGAAGCCCGCTTCGCGCTGGCCGACCAGGACACGGGGGTGCGACCGCTCGCCGCCACGCTCCACGCCGCGGCCGGATGCCGCGTGCTCCTGCTCAAGCTCGGCGACCGTGGGCTCCTCGCGTGCCGGCCCGGCGACTACGTCTACGCCGTCGACAGCTTCGTGGAGCGCGTGGTGGACCCGGTGGGTGCCGGTGACGCGCTGCTCGCCTACGCCACCCTGGCCATGGTGGCCGACGGCTCGGACGTGGTGGCGTCGATCCTCGGCTCGTTCGCCGCCGCCCAGGAGTGCGAGACGGAGGGCAACGTTCCGGTCGGGCTCGCCGACGTCACGCGAAAGATCGACATGGTGGAAGGCCGCACTCACTACCGGCGGGTGCCGCCCGCGTGAGGGTCGTCGATCGATGAGGGTGGTCATCACGGGCCTCGGCACCCAGGGCAAGAAGCGCCTGGCCGTCGCCGGGGCGGACGTCGTCGCCACCGTCGATCCCGTCGAGGCCTCGGCGCGCTACCGCGCCCTCACCGACGTTCCCGTGGACGACTACGACGCCGCGCTGGTGTGCACGCCCGACGACGCCAAGCCCGCGATCCTCCACCACCTGCTCGCCAACGGCAAGCACGTGCTGGTCGAAAAGCCGCTGGTCGGCGACGCCTCCGCGCTGGAAGACCTCGCGCGCCTGGCCACCAAGACCGGGGCCGTCTGCTACACCGCCTACAACCACCGCTTCGAGCCCCACGTCGTGCGCATGCAGGAGACGATCGCGTCGGGGACGCTCGGCCCGATCTATCTGTGCCGGATGTTCTACGGCAACGGAACCGCGCGCGACGTCCGCGATTCGAGGTGGCGCGACCGCGGGGCGGGTGTCCTGCCCGATCTCGGCTCGCACCTGCTCGACCTGGCGCTCTTCTGGTTCGGCGCCCTCGACGGCCCGTTCCGGTTGTGGTCGGCGCGACGGTTCGAGAACGCGGCCTTCGACCACCTGCTGTTCGGCTCGAACGGAACCCCGGCGCTGGAGCTGGCCATCACGCTGCTGAGCTGGCGCAATCACTTCACCTGCGACGTGTACGGCGAGCGCGGCAGCGCCCACATCAACTCGCTCTGCAAGTGGGGGCCGTCGACCTTCACGCGGCGGACGCGCGTGCTGCCGAGCGGCCGGCCTCCGGAAGAAACGATCACGCTGGCGCAGGCCGATCCCACGTGGGCGCTGGAATACGAGCACTTCACGGCCCTGTGTCGCGACGGCGGGCCCGGCAACGTCGGCAACGATCTCGTCCTGAACGAGATCCTCAACGACCTCGCCCGCGAGGCGCTCGGCGGAATCCGTCGGTGAGTGGCCAGCCGATCGTCGGCTTCTGCGGTCTGACGCACCTGGGTCTGGTGTCGGCGGCGGCGACCGCGGCCCAGGGCTTTCCGGTGATCGGATTCGATCCCGACGCGGATCGCGCCGCCGCCGTCACCGCCGGCCGCCTCGGCATCGTGGAGCCCGGCCTCGACGACCTCGTGCGCGAGCACCGAACGCGTCTACAGTTCACGAGCGATCCGGCGTCGCTTCACGCCTGCGCCGTCGTGTTCATCGCCAGCGACGTCCCCACCGACGACACGGGCGCCAGCGACCTCGACGGGATCTCGCGCCTGATCGGCCGCGTGTTGCCCGCGCTCGGCGACCACGCCACCCTGGTGATCCTCTGCCAGGTGCCACCGGGCTTCACCCGGGCCGTCGCCCTTCCGCCGGACCGCCTCTATGGCCAGGTCGAGACGCTCGTGCTCGGGAGCGCGGTCGAGCGCGCCAGTCGACCCGAGCGGTTCATCGTCGGCTGCGCCGATCCCGACGCTCCGCTGCCCGAGGCCTACCGCAACCTCCTCGAGCGCTTCGACTGCCCGATCCTGAGCGTTCGCTACGAGAGCGCCGAGCTGGCCAAGATCGCGATCAACTGCGCGCTCACCGCGACCCTCACGGTCGCCAACACGCTGGCCGAGCTGAGCGAGCGCGTCGGCGCCGACTGGGCGGAGATCGCGCCCGCCCTTCGCCTGGACCGGCGCATCGGCCCGCACGCTTACCTGTCGCCGGGACTCGGTCTCGGCGGCGGCAATCTCGAGCGCGACCTCGCCACCGTGCTGCGGCTGGCCACGGCGACCGACAGCGAGGCGTCCGTCATCGCCGCCTTCCTCCGCAACAGCGCTCACCGGCGGGACTGGGTGTGGCGCGTTCTGAAGAACGAGCTGCTCGCGCGCAAGGCCGACGCCGTCGTCGGCATCCTCGGGTTGGCCTACAAGGCGAACACGGATTCGATCAAGAATTCGCCGGCGCTCGCCCTCGTCGGGCAGTTGACATCGTCGCGACTCCGGGTCTTCGATCCGGTCGTTCCCTCGGCGGCGCTCGGGTATCCCGGAGTCACGGGCGCGGCCTCGGCCCTCGAGGCCGCGCAGGGCGCCGACGCGCTCGTGGTCATGACGCCGTGGCCCCTCTTCCGCGAGCTGAAGGCCGCCGACCTCGCCGCGGTCATGATGGGGCGCACCGTCGTCGATCCTCACCGCGTGCTCGACGGTCGCGCGATCGTCGCCGCCGGCCTCGACTATTTCACGCTGGGCGCGCCGCCCGTCAGGACGTCGACGCGCTGAGCCGCCGCGATGCGTGAGGTCAAGCTCCTGTCCAAGCTGCCGAAGTCGAGACGGAACGTCCAGGCCCGCGGCGAGGCGAAGTCTCCCGAGGTCGTCGCCATCTCCCGCCAGTACGGCGAGCTGTACTTCGACGGCCCGCGCGAATACGGCTACGGAGGGTACCGCTACGACGGCCGCTGGCGGCCCGTGGCGCAGGACGTCGTCGCGCACTGGAATCTGAAGCCGGGCGACCGCGTGCTCGACGTCGGCTGCGCGAAGGGCTTCCTGGTCAAGGATCTGATGAGCGTGTGTCCGGGGCTAGAGGCCTTCGGCCTGGACGTCTCCGAGTACGCGCTGAAGCACTGCGAGCCGGAGGTGATCGGCCGGCTCCACCTCGGCAACGCGGTGGCCCTGCCCTTCCCGGACGCGAGCTTCCAGGCGGTGCTCTCGATCAACACCGTGCACAACCTCGAGCGCGACGAGCTGATTCGGGCCGTGCGCGAGATCGAGCGCCTGGCGCCCGGGCGCGGCTTCATCCAGGTGGACTCCTACCGGACGCCCGAGCAGCGCGAGATCTTCGGCCGGTGGGTGCTGACCGCGAAATTTCACGACGACCCCGACGGCTGGCTGAAGCTGTTCGCCGAAGCGGGCTACACCGGCGACTACGACTGGACGATCATCGAATGAGCCGGAGGACAGGGATGAGCTTCGACGTGGTGGCGGCGCGCCGGCGGTGTCGGACCTACCGCCGGCGGATCCTCGACATCTCGCAGCAGGTGACCGCGCTGCACGCCGCGGCGGCGTTCTCGTGTCTGGAGGTCGTCGACCTGATCTACCACGGGCTGATGCGGCGCGCGGCGGGCGGCGGATTCGTGGACAGCTTCGTGATGTCCAAGGGCCACGGGTGCATGGCCCAGTACGTCGTGCTCGAAGACCTGGGCGTCCTGACCAGGCGTGACCTCGACCTCTACTGCACCCCGTCCGGCCGGCTCGGCTGTCATCCCGATTACGGTGTGCCCGGTATCGAAGCGTCCACCGGCTCGCTGGGCCACGGCCTCGGCATGGCCACCGGCATGGCGTACGCGGACCGCATCCAGGGCGAGGACCGCCGCACGTACGTGGTGCTCTCCGACGGCGAGCTGCAGGAAGGCTCGACGTGGGAGGCCCTGCAGATGGCCGCCAACCTCGGCGTCGACACGCTGGTGGCCTTCGTCGACCTCAACGACATGGCGTCGCTCTCGCGCATGAGCGAGACCCACCCCGCCTTCTATCCGGTCCTCGACAAGCTCCGCGCCTTCGGCTGGGAAACCGCGCAGGCCAACGGCCACGACGCGGCCGCGGTGTGGGACGCCGTCACCTCACGGCAGGGCGGCCGGCCGTTCGCCCTGGTGGCGGAGACCGTGAAGGGCCGCGGGGTGGCCTTCATGGAGCACGTCCCGATCTGGCACTATCGTTCTCCTAACCGGGACGAGTACACGCGGGCGGTCGCCGAGCTGGCGGAGGTGTCGTCGTGAGGAACACCTTCGCCGACACCCTCTACGAGGCCGGCCAGAACGACAAGCGGGTGGCCATCGTGGTGGCCGACATCTCGCCGGCCGGCTCCATGCAGAAGTTCCGGGACGAGTTCCCCGAGCGCTTCGTCAACACCGGCGTCGCCGAGCAGATCATGATCGGGCTCTGCGCCGGCATGGCCCTGCGCGGCCTTCGGCCCTTCGCCTACACGATCGCCACCTTCACGTTCTACCGGCCCTTCGAGTTCGTGCGCGACGACCTCTGCTACCAGAATCTGCCGGTCACGATCGTGGGCATCGGCGGGGGCCTCGCCTACTCGACCCTCGGCGGGACTCACCACGCCCAGGAAGACGTGGTCCTCGCCGCGGCCCTTCCCAACATGACCGTCCTGGCCCCCTGCGACCCCGCGGAGACGCGCCAGGCCACGCTCTGGTGCACGACGCAGGAGCGCGGTCCCGTGTATCTGCGGCTGGGCAAGGCGGGCGAGCCGGACCTCACGTCGCGGAGCGCCGAGCCCTTCGTCTTCGGCACCCTGCGCTATCTGCAGCGCGGAAGCGACGTCTGCATCCTGTCCTACGGACCGATCCTCAAGCTGGCCGCCGACCTGGCGCGAAGGTTCGAGGCGCGCGGCGAGAGCGTGTCGCTGGTCTCCGCCCACACCCTCAAACCGCTCGACACCGACGGCGTCGTGGCCGCCCTGCAGAGTCACCGGCGCGTGGTGGTCATCGAGGAAGCGGCGCCGTACGCCCTCGGCTTGCGGGTCAAGGCGCTGGCCTGGGAGGCCAAGGCCTCCTGCCGGCTCGACACCTTCGCGCTGCAGGATCAGTTCATCCACAGCTATGGCGCGCCGGCGGAGCTGCTCGCCGCCCACGGCCTCGAGCTGGGCGCCATCGCGGCGCGGCTGGGCCTGGCATGAGCGATCGCGGCCAGCTGGCCATCCATGGCGGGGAGCCGGTCCGCAAGGACCCGATGCCGCCGCGGCAGGCCCTCGGCGACGCCGAGGTCAAGATGATCGACGAGGTCGTGGCGTTCTATCGCGGCCAGTCGCTCGATCCCGGCTACCAGGGCCACTTCGAGAAGCACTACACCGACGCGTTCGTGTCCATGATGGGCGGCGGATACGCGGACGCCGTGGCCACCGGCACCTCGGCCCTCTTCGTCGCGGTCGCCGCGCTCGATCTGCCCCCGGACAGCGAGGTGCTCGTCTCGCCGATCACCGATCCCGGCACCCTCGCCGCCATCGTCCTCAACCGCCTCCGCCCGCGTCTCGTCGACAGCCGGCCCGGCAGCTACAACGTCGACGCCGAGCAGTTCCTGGCCCGGGTGACGCCGGCGACGCGGGCGGCGGTCATCGTCCATTCGCTCGGGCGCGCGTGCGAGATCGAGCCGATCGTCCGGGCGGCCCGCGAGCGGGGGATCGCGATCGTCGAGGACTGCAGCCAGTCTCACGCGGCCAGAGTCGGCGGCCGGCTCGTGGGCACGTTCGGAGACCTCGCGGCGTTTTCCACCATGTATCGAAAGGCACACATCACCGGCGCCACGGGCGGAGTGGTGTACGCGCGGGACCTGGAGCTGTTCCGGCGCGCGCTGGCCCACGCCGACCGCGGCAAGCCGCGCTGGGCTCCCGACTTCGACGACCGCGACCCCAACACGTTCCTGTTCCCGGCCCTCAACCACCACGCCGACGAGATCTCCTGCGGGATCGGGCTGGCCTCGCTGTGCCGGCTGCCCGACACCATCGTGCGCCGCCTGGCCTTCGTGAGCGACCTCACCGCGCGCCTGCTCGACGAGGACACCCTGTGCCGGCCCTACGGCTATACCCCCGGCGATTCGCCCTTCGCCTATCCGATCGTGGTCGACGTGGAGCGGATCACGTGCACGAAGACCGAGTTCGCCCGAGCCGTCCGCGAAGAGGGGATCGGCCTGAACCCGCACTATCAGTACCTGGTGGCGGACTGGCCGTATCTCGAGCCCTACCTGGCCGATCGCTTCGACACCCCCAACGCCCGCGCCGCCCGCGACGGCTCCTTCGTCCTGTATCTGAACGAGAACTACGGCGAGCGCGAGGTGGACGACACCCTCGCCGCCATCCGCAAGGTGGGCCGCCATTACGGGCGCTGAACGCACGGACGGCTCGCCTCTCGCCGGCGGGCCCCCACCGCGGCTGATCGGTGAGGACGCGGTGGCCGCGCTGATCGTCCTGGAGGACGACACCTACCTGCTCCAGCATCGCGACGACCTCCCCTGGATCTGGTATCCCGACCACTGGGGCTGCTTCGGCGGCGCCATCGAGCCCGGCGAGGAGCCGCTGGCCGCGCTGCGCCGCGAGCTCCACGAAGAGCTGGAGCTGGACGTTCGCGATGCCGAGTACTTCACCCGGATCGACTTCGATCTCACCACGCTCGGTGGCGGCCCGTGCTCGCGCGCGTATTACGTCGTCACGCTCCGCGACGCCGAGCGCCGGCGTCTGGTGCTGCACGAAGGCCGGGCCATGGGGAGCTTTCGGGGCGAGGTCGCCTGTCGCGATCTCCGCGTGACCCCGTACGACGCGTTCGCGCTCTTCCTCCATCACTCCCGCGGCCGGATCGGCGGCCGCCCCGGGGCCGGCAGCGGGTGAACGCCGCGGCATCGGTCGGCTCCACGCCACGACAGCGGGCGCGGCTCGTCATTCCCGTCTGGGGCCATCGCTATGCCGCGCGCTTCACCGAGCTGACCGTCCCCGCGCTCCTCGCCCCCGGCAACGTCCCTCACCTCGCGGACGCGTCAGCCCTCGAGGTCGTGGTGGTGACCGAGCGCGACCTCTTCGGCGTCCTCCGCGGAGCCGAGAGCTTCCGGCAGCTCCAGAAGTGTGCCGACACCAGGCTCGTGGCCATGGACGATCTGCTCTCCGCGCCCGCGTACTATGGCCTCACGCTCACGTGGTCGCTGTTCCGCGGATTCACCGACCTCGGCGCCGACATGACGGACACGTGGCTCCTGTTCCTCAACGCCGACTTCATCCTCGCCGACGGATCGTATCGCTCGCTGCTGCCGCGGCTGTCCGGCCCCGAGCGCGTCGTGCTCGCCCCGAGCTACTGCACGATCGAGGACGAGGTCGTGCCCCTCCTGCGGGCGCGCCTCGACCGTCTCGCGCAGCGCCTGGCCATTCCGCCGCGGGAGCTGGCCGCCGTGACGCTGGACCGGCTGCACGCCACGGTGCGGGCCAAGACCGTCAATCGGAAGATGTGCCGGCTCGAGCGGATCGATCAGTTCTATTGGGCCGTCGACCACGACACCCTGCTCGGGCGACAGCTTCCGATCTCGATCGTGGCCATGAAGCCCGAGCGCGTCCTCACCGAGCCGGTGACGATCTGGGACTTCGGAACGATCTCCGAGGCCTGCCCGAGAACCGCGCTCGCGGTTCTCGGCGATTCCGACGAGTTCCTGATGCTGGAGCTGCGCGGCCGGAACGTCGCCGCCGACCAGCTCGAGCTGGGCTGGATGGATCCCGCCGCCATCGCCCGCGATCTCTCCCGCTGGATGACCAGCGACCAGCGCCGCTGCGGCGAGCACACGCTCGTCCTGCACCGGGGCGACCTGCCGGCGAGCGTGGACGAAGGCCGGCGGGCGCTCGGCCAGTTCTACGGGCGGGTCATGGCCGAGGCGAGCGCGGAGCCGCAATCGCATCGCGACCATCCGATCTGGAGACGACTTCACACGCTCCACGACGAGTGGCTGACCACCGGGGGTCACGATGGGACGGATCGGGCCACGCACGCCTGGGCCACCCGAGCCGCCGGCGATCGACCGCCCACCGAGCGCGTGGCGATGGGCATTCGCGCCGCCTACCGCGCCCTCTTCGGCCGGATGCCCGACGTCCGACCCGCGCACCCGTCCTGGATCGATCTCCAGCCGACGCTGGAGTTGCTCGAGCGGCTCGGTCGCGGCGCCGGGAATGTCGTCGCCGTGTGGTCGACGCCGCGCGCGGTGCTCGCGCCGAAGCTGAAGGAGCGTTTCCGCGCGGTCCGCGAATATCGCACGGACGAGGTCGACGACGAGCTGACCGGTCAGGCCGACGTGTGCTTCCTGGAGCTGACCCGGCACGAGATCCTCGGGTTCCACGCGCTTCACGGCCGGCTCCGCCGGATCGTGCGTCGCGGCGGACACATCGTCGTCCTCTACCGCACCCACGGCGTCGAACCGCTGGCCGCCCGCGACGTCGGCTTCATCGCCGGCGCCCTGCCGGCCGCCGACGCGGCGGTCGTCTGGTTTCGCGGCGGTCCCATCCTCGGCCGGCTCCAGCGGCGGTGGGACGAGCGGCTCGGCGATCTGAGGACGCGCGGCCGTCTGGGCGCCCTCCGCTTCGTCGCGTGGGCCTTGCTCCTCGCTCCGCTCACCTACGTCGCGAGCCGGGCGGCCCGCCGGCGGATCGATCGCGGCGAGGTGCCGCGCGGGTGCACCAGCGTGTGCATGGACATCACGGTCCTCTAATGATCCTCGCGGAATTGGTTGACGATCTCACGGCGGGGGTCGAGCGCCGATTTCGCAGAAAAGAGGAGCGAAGCTCCTCTTTTCGAGGACCCAGGCCAGCCGACCCCCGCCGTGAGATCGTCAACCAATTCCGCGAG
>DATHGT010000034.1:0-5122 GCA_035317605.1 Candidatus Acidiferrum sp.
CTCGGGCGACTACCTGGCGGACGTGCAAATCGTCGTCGCGGGAGCCAGGAACGGGGCGGTCCTCGACGCCACGATGGAGGGACCGATCCTGCTCGCGAAGCTGTCTCCGGGAACGTACACGGTCAAGGCCACGTCCGACGCCCAGACGCAAACCAAGACCGTGACCATTCCGACGCAGGGCCAGCGGCAGATCGATTTTCGCTGGGACCGCAAGCCCTGACCTCAGTGAAGTCCTGAACGCCGGGGCGGGGCTCGTCTGAGCCCCGCCCCGGCCGCGGTCTACTGAATCTCGTAGCTGACGCTCAGGGCAATGGATCCGCTGCTGACCGTCGAGGCGTCCGCCATCACGGAAACTTTCTGACCGTCGAGCACGGGGACGGCGCCGACGACGTCGATATCCGCGGTGCTAGCCGGTGGAATCACCGCCGAGAGCACCGTGGCTGCACCGTTGACGAAGAAGGTCACCGTGGTCGGCGCGTTGTACGAGTTGGATGTGACGAGGATCCGCATGTTCTGGACGGTTCCATCCCGGGGAAGGCGATACTCGGGAACGCCGCCGCCGAAGTGAACGAAGAACGTCGCCACGACCCCCGCGCTCACTCCATGAACCATGATGCTGCCGCCACCCGCCGGGGGCGGGGGCGGGGCCGCCGTCGCGGGCCAGTCCACCGCAGTCTCGTTGTTCTTGCACGACGCGCTCGCGCCCACGATCCTGACTTCACCGCTGCTCTTGTTGACGCAGGAGTGAACGAGGGTCGGATCGCCGCCGTGCGCGTACACCATCGGGGTGATCCCGACCAGGGTGAGAACGAACGCCAGCCCCAGAAGCATCCATCGCGTCGTCGAACGTGTCATGTCCGTCTCCTCTCTCGTTTTGATGTCGGCCCGCTGAAGCTTTCTCCCCATCCGCCGTCTCCGCACACGAGCATCCGGGCGATTACACCATCAATCGACCGCCGTTGACGGACAGGGTCTGGCCGGTGAGGTAGCCGGACTCGGGCGCGGAGAGGAACAGGACCCAGCCGACCATGTCGGAGACTTCGCCGATGCGGCCGACGGCGGTGGATTTGCCGATCATGTCGCGCTGGGCCTGGTTGCGCACGGCGACCACGCGCTCGGTGGCGGTGGTGCCGGGGGCCAGCGCGTTGGCGGTGACGCCGTGCTCGCCCAGCTCGAAGGCGAGTACGCGCGTGAGCGAATGCACGCCGGCCTTGGCCGCCGAGTACGGCGGTGACGATCTCGTCAGCGCGCTCACTCCGGCCATCGAGCCGACGTTGACGATGCGCCCGCCGTGCTGGCGCTTGAACGTGGGGATGGCGGCCTTGGCGCAGAGGAAGATGCTCTTGAGATTCAGGTCGATGACGTTGTCCCACTCGTCCTCGGGGGTCTCCTCGACCGAGAGCTGCTTCCAGAAGCCTCCCGCGCAGTTCACGAGCACGTCGAGCCGCCCGGTCTCGCCGACGATCCGCGCGAACGTCGCCTCCACGCTCGCGGCGTCGGTCACGTCGCACGCCACGAACGACGCCCCGCCCCCGCGCTCGCGGATGCCGCTCGCGACCGCCTCGCCCGCCTTCTCGTCGACATCGACCACGTAGACGCGCGCGCCGGCCTCGGCGAACGCCTCGGCCGAGCCCTTGCCGATCCCGCGCGCGCCGCCGGTGATCACCGCCACCTGCCCCGAAAAATCGAACGTCGTCTTGCCCACGTCAGTGGCCCATCTGGGCGGCGCGCCGCCGCAGCTCCGCGGGCGAGACGTCCTCCACGTGCGTGGAGAGGTGCCACTGGTGACCGAACGGATCCTCGAACGTGCCGCTGCGGTCGCCGTAGAACTGGGTCTGCACCGGGCGGACGGTCTTGGCCCCGGCGCCGGCGGCCTGGCGCGCGACCGCGTCGACGTCCTTGACGTAGACGTGCAGGCTCACCGGCGTGCCGCCGATGGTCTTCGGGCTCCTCGCGTTGATCTCGAGGTGCTCGTCGGCCAGCATGACGATCGAATCGCCGATGCGGATCTCGGCGTGTCCGATGCGCCCGTCGGGTCCGGCGTGGCGCATCAGCTCCTTGGCGCTGAACGCCTTCTTGTAGAACTCCAGCGCGCGGGGCGCGTCGTCGACGATCAGATACGGCGAGACGGTCGGATGACCGGCCGGAATCGGGTCGACCGTCTTCTTCGCCGCCGCGCGCTTGGCGGGCGCGCGACGAGCGGCGGTCTTCTTCTTCGCCCTGGCCTTCATGACAGGACCCCCTTTCGCTCGAGGAACCGCAGCGCGACGGCCGCGTGCATGGCCACGCCCGTGGCCAGCGCGGACTCGTTCAGCAGCATCCGGTTCGAATGATTCGGGTAGGCCGGACCGCCGTCCGGCCGCGTGCCGAGATTGGCCATCGCGCCGGGCACGCGCTGGAGCACGTAGGAGAAGTCCTCGGCGCCCATCATCGGGTTGCTGGCTTGCTGGGCCCCGTCCGGTCCCAGCATCTCGCGCGCGGTGTCGAGCACGAAGCGCGCGAAGCGCTCGTCGTTCACGGTGGGCGGGTAGCCGCGCGTGATCTCCACGTCGACCTCGGCCCCGTGCGCGGCGGCGACACCCTGGGCCACGCGGCGCACGCCGGCGAGCACGGTCTCGCGGGTGGACTCGGAGACCGTGCGGACGGTACCGAGCAGGGTCGCGGTCTCGGGAATCACGTTACGGGTGGTGCCGGCCTCGATCTTGGCGATGGTCACGACCGCGGGATCGAACACGTGCACCCGCCGCGTCACCATCGTCTGCAGCGCCTGCACGATCTCGCAGGCCACGGGGATCGGATCGAGGCAGTCGTGGGGTGCCGAGGCGTGGCCGCCCTGGCCGCGCACGATCATCTGGATGGTGTCGGCGGCTGCCGCCGTCGGTCCGCCTTTCGCGCTGATGACTCCGGCGGGACGACGATGCGTCACGTGCATGGCGAACGCGCCCGTCGGCGCGTCTTCACCGTCGAGCAAGCCCTCCTCGATCATCACCCGCGCGCCGTGATAGCCCTCCTCGCCCGGCTGGAACATGAACAGCACCGATCCCGCGAGCGCATCGCGCCTGCGCGCGAGCAGGCGCGATGCGCCGACCAGCATCGCGGTGTGGCCGTCGTGACCACACGCGTGCATCGCGCCCGGCACTTCCGAGGCGAACGGCAGCCCCGTGTCCTCCGGCATCGGCAGCGCGTCCATGTCGCCGCGCAGGAGGATCGTCGGTCCCGGCCGCGCGCCCCGGAGCCGCGCGACCACCGACGTCGTGCGCTGTCCTGTCCGGACTTCCAGCCCGAAACCGTCGAGGGCCTCCAGCACCGTGGCCTGGGTGTGCGGCAACGTCAGTCCCAGCTCCGGATGGCGATGAATGCGCCGCCGGAGCTGGATGGTCTCGTCGAGCATCCGTTGCGCTTCCGCGCGAATGTCGTTCAGGTCCATGTCACCGTCGCTTCTTTCTCTCGCGCAGGTCGAGCGCACCGGGACGCTGTCGCGGGTCGTCGCCGCGCGCGAAGATCTGGGCCTTCTGGACTTTCTGCGTTCCTGTCGTCGGCAGTGATGCGACGAACAAGATCCAGCCCGGCGCCTTGAAGTACGCCAGGCGGGAGAGACACCAGTCCTGAAGCGTCTCGGCCAGCGCGCGATCGCCCGTCACGCCGGCCATCGGCACCACGCACGCCATCACTTCTTCCTCGCGGACGTCGTCGGGCACCGCGAGCACCGCCACCTGGGCGACGGACTCGTGGGCCTGCAAGCAGGCCTCGATCTCGGCGGCGGCGATGTTCTCACCGGCGCGCCGGATGATGTTCTTCTTGCGGTCGACGAAGCAGAGCATGCCGTCGTCGGCCTGCCGCACGACGTCGCCGGTGTGAAACCAGCCCCCGCGCCACGCCTCCTCGGTCGCCTCGGCATGCTTCAGATACCCGGAGAAGAATCCGTGACGCGGGCCTTCGGCGCCGCCCCAGCGCACGACCAGCTCGCCCTCGATCCCGCTCGCGACGTCGTGATCCTTGTCGTCGACGACGCGGGCCTCGAGCCCGCCGCGGGGGCGGCCGAACGCCCGCGTCCGCACCTGGCGCGGCTCGTGGCTGTCGGCGTAGATTCGGCCGGTCTCGGTCATCCCCCAGACCTCGATCAGCGGAAAGCCGAAGCGTCGCTCGAACGCCGCGTGCAGCTCCGGCTCCACGCCCGCCCCGAGACCGAACTTCACCGTGTGCGCTCGCTCTTCGGCGCTTTCCCCCTGGTTGAGCAACAGCGGCGGCATCACCCCGAGGTAGTGGATGACGGTCGCCTTCGACGCGACGACGTCCTTCCACCACCGGGTCGGGCTAAAGCGCTCGGGCTGGGCCAGGCAGTTGGCGGTGAGGATGGCCGCGGTCGCGCTCACCGCCTGCGAGTTCATGTGAAAGAGCGGCAGCGGGTTCAGGATGCGCTCGCGCCCTCGCTCGAGCCGGATGTGACCGCCCAGCGAGCCATACCAGGCGCCCGCGTTCAGGTAGTACAGATTGGTCAGCACGCAGCCCTTCGGCCGTCCCGTCGTGCCCGAGGTGTAGAGCAGGCTGGTCTCGGTATCGAGTCCGGGCGTCCCGCGACGCGGCGCCGGGCCGGGCTTCGGCAACGACGACGGCATCGCCTCCGCGCCGACCACCGGCAGCGGCTTGGCGCGCTCGCGCGCGATTGCCTCGAGATCACCCATGCGCGCGGCGATCACCACCGCGAGGTCGGCCTCCGAGTGCTCCATCTGATACGCCATCTCGTCGTGACGGTAGTCCGGGTTGATGGGGACGATCCCGACCCCGAGCGCGTTCAACGCCAGGTAGTGAAAGAAGAACTCCGGGCGATTCTCCAGCAGCAGCGCCACCCGATGACCGTGACCGTAGCCGGCCGCGGCGTAGACGTCGCGCAGTCTCAGCGCGGCCTCACGCGTCTGGCCGTACGTGAATTCCACGCCATCCGGGTGATAGGCGCGCCCCGCCGCGGGCGGCGCGCACAGGAAGACGTTGTCGGGCGCGGCCGCGGCCGTGGCCACGAACGCTTCGAACACGGTCTGCGCCGTCATTGGAAATGGGGGGCCCCTACGGCTCCCCCCATACCCCCCCAACGCGCGCATTGGATTCGGTGGCTGCCCCATACCCC
>DATHGT010000035.1:0-7569 GCA_035317605.1 Candidatus Acidiferrum sp.
GCGGAGGAGGCCATGAACGTCAGGCGTCACACCAAGTTCGTGCGTGAGGGTGCCTACGGTGCAGAGGTCGACGTCGAGCTCATCGACGAGGGCAACGGCTGGTCGCCGTATCTGTCTCTCGACGACGCTCGAAAGCTCGACGCGGTCCGTGAAGCGTTGCGGCGGGCAGACCTGGAGGCCGCGTCCAGACTCGCCCGTGTGTTCAGTTTCACGCCCGTCCGACTATAAACCCGTTCTCTTGGTTCGTCGGGAGAAACGGTAGAATCCGAGCAGGAGGTGCCCGATGAAGTACAAGATCGCGTTGATGAAGACCGAAGAAGGGTTCAGCGTCTCGGTTCCAGGCTTGCCGGGCTGCTGGTCGCAGGGCTCCACCGAGGAGGAGGCGCTCCAGAATATCCAGGACGCAATTCAGGAGTATCTGGCCGTGCGGGACGAGCTCCTGAAGGGCGCTGTGGTCCGCGAGGTCGAGGTCACCTCGTAGAGCGTGCCGAGAATCGCCGGCGTCAACCACCAGGACGCGGTCCGCGCACTGCGGAAGGTCGGCTTTCGAGCGGTGCGCCAGGGTAAGCACGTCGTGATGAGCGACGGCATCCGGATCGTGACGATTCCAAGACACAACCCCGTGAACGCCTCCACGATGGGGGCATCGTACGAGATGCCGGGACTCAGCGAAGAAGCGTTTCGTGACCTGCTGTAATGTCCCGCTCGATGATCCCGACCGCACTGTTTTGCATGAAGCGATCGCCCATGGCCCCGGCACCTGACAAGTCCTGGCCGGCCCTGCAACAGAGCGGGACCTTCTCGGGGCGGGCCGTGACGTCGCTCGAAGCCGATGGCCTTTGCCCCTGCGTGCAGGCGTTGCTCGATGCGTTCGTGCTCCTCCCACGAGATATACCCAGGGTGAGCGTCCCGAAGCAGCGCGTGCCACTGTTCGCGCGGCACCCGTTCCCGGCGCACGCGCCCGTCGGGCTGCTTGCGCCAGCGGTACCGGCCCAAGGCGTAGGCCCCGGCGTACCAGCGGTCGACGAGCGCTGGGCGTTCGTCTTCTCGGCCTACGAGCTCGGCCTCGCGCATGGCGCCGGCGGCGCGACGGGTCCGGAAGTCGGCAACCTCGTGCACTCCTACCGCGATCTCGGCCATCTGATCGCCGACCTCGATCCTCTCGGCAGCAGTCCCCGCCAGCATCCGCTGCTCCGCCTCGAAGAGTTCGGCATCCGCGAGGCCGATCTCCGCGTCGACGAGTGCGAGGGATTCCGCGGCTGGGGGCGCGTGACGCTGCGCGAGCTGCTCGTCGCGCTCCGGGACACGTACTGCCGGACACTCGGCATCGAGTACATGGAAATCCCGGACAAGGAACGCCGCGACTCGCTGCAGGACCGCATGGAGCCGTCGCGCAATCACCCGGCCCTCTTCCCGGACCAGCGGCGGTGCATCCTCGAGCGGCTGATCGCCGCTGGGGGCTTCGAGCAGTTCCTCCACGCCAAGTACGTCACGGCCACGCGCTTCTCGCTCAAGGAGGCGTTGATGCCGCTCCTCGACACCGTCGTGGAGCCGGCCGGCGGCCGTCTACCGATTGTGGGCAGGCGGCCGCTGGAGCTGGTTCGATCAAGACTCTAGAAGGAGAAGGATACTCCTACGGCACCTATGAGATTTCTCCGGAGCGGGCCGCGTTTTACAGGGAGAGACTATCACCGACGTTACGGCGAACTCCTGAAGCGAGATTGGATTTTGTGAGTGAGGGGCGTCACTATGTCAGGAGAGAACGAAGAAAGAGCCCGGAATATATGCGGGAGGTTGAGCAACTTGCTTTGAGGCAAGATGGTGAACGCACCATGGCGAATGCCTGTCGTGTGGTTGCTTGTATACCAGTATATACCTTAGGCGAAGGCAAAATCGTTGAGCACGCCCTCGAGCAGTACCGAAAGCAGATTACAAACGGTTCGGTAAAGCCTGAAGAGTTTGAAGTCTTACTGTTCCTCAACCACCCTAAAGACAAGTTGACAGATATCCACATTGCACCAGGAGCGGAAGAACGAGTGAGGACGGGACATCCCGAGCCCCATGATACGAAAGAGGTGATCCGACAGTACCGAGAGCGATATCCCGAGTTGAAAATCCATGTTATCGAAAAAGAGTTTGCTACCCGGCCCAACTGGGGCTGGATTATTAAATACGCATATGACGCGGCAACGCTCCGCGCTCGAGCACGCAAACATCCGGTGGATAACGATGTCATCATATTGGCCAACGATGTTGATGTGAGGGATATGTCCGATATGTATCTTCGGCAGCTCATTGAGACATTCGATAAGAATAAAAAAGATGTGAGATCGGGAAAGATCCCGCGTATCGATGGAGTTGTGGGACGAATTGACCACGATACGACGACGTACCGAACCTGGCCCAACTTCTTCGCAGTGACACGATTCGAACAGTTCCTCGACGCCCAAAACCGCCGAGGTTATCCGGGAAGACAACCCCATACTCCTCCTGAAGCGCAGGGTGATGGCTATGCCCTTAGAGTTCGGAGACGCGGAGAGAAACACACCGTTACTCAAGGCCGAAATACTGCCCTTCGCGCAAGCGCCTATTGCGCCATCGGCGGTGCGAATACCGAGACAGACGTTGGTGCCGATACCGAGCTCGGACGGATGGTCACGTTTGCGAGACGTGGCGTGATGGATAAAACCTTACACGCCGACGAGTATACCTTAGCCTACAGTTCAGTGATGTGGCTTGAAACGGATCCTCGCCGAGAGTTGGGCATGTATCGGAAAGGAGAGCCGGTGGCGCGAGCATGGAGCGAATGGGAGGCGATGAATGTCTATGGTAAATCGTTCTTCGAGCAGATCGCCGGTGAGACAGAAGAATTAAACACCGGACGGCTTGAGAAAGAGTTTAAAGAGATCCTCATGAAGTGGGGCCTTTCGGCGAATGCACCGAGCGTTGAACGTGCTCTTGCCTGGCTGGGGCTCGCTAAAAAAGATGAAGCGACGGGAGAATATATCTATAAGGATTATGAGATCGTTCCTGATGCAGAGGGGGAACCCATGATCGAGATTACGAACCTCGACCACCTTCGTCAGCACATCGCCCGATGGAAACCGAGGCGTGAACGGATTGTCCCTGCCAAATCCGGGGCGAAATAGGCCCCGCCAACCTTTCCCGCACGCTGTCGGGGTCGGGCGAGGCTCGCGCTCGGGGAGGGCAAAGTCAGGCGTCCCGATCAGGTCACGCCCGGTAGCGGGCTGCAGAGCGCCACGAGGTCGAGAACCTTGGGACCAGCCGGAGCGGCGCGGGTCCCGCCGGGCGCTGTCGGTAGGGTGGGGGGCAGACGAGCGCCGGCGGTCCGGCGTCGCCGGGGCGAGGGACCTCCAGCCTCAGCCGCGCGAGCAGCGGCCGGAGGGTCTCCGGCCGCGTGTGCACGGCGACGATCCGCCGGGGACCTCCCCAGCGCGGACAGGGTAAGGGCGTCGAGGGCGAACGCGCGCCTCATTAGATCAGCCCACAGATCAGCCCACGCCCAGTGGCGAGGCTTCAGCGTCGCCGGATCGGCGTTCACGTTAGCGGACACGCTCGCGGCCAGCGGTGCCTCACCCGGCGGAGCGCCGTACGAGACCACGCGGGCTCGCCAGCCGGCATTCGGCGCGAGCACCCCGTGGTAGAGCATGAGATTGATCCGCGGCCGGGGCGTGAGCGCGGCGAGTTTCTCGAGCAGTGTGAGCGGCTCGACCACGAGATGGCGCGTGCCATCCGCCTACGCCGTCTCAAGGGTGAGCACGATGCGGTCATCGTCCAGCAGCCGGAGCCGGCCCTGAGCCACCGCCGGGCGGAGCAGATAGCGGCAGAGATGCTCCAAGCGCGCGCGGTCCGCGGCCGGCACCGCGACGTTGGCGTGGAGATCGAAGCCCGTCAGATGGGCGTGCCGGGGGGCCGTGGAGAGCACCCACGGTGCGTCGGGATCGTCCCCCACGCGCCACCCGCGCGCGCCCGCACGAGAACCGAGCGCGATTCGCCCCTGAATCGAGGCGCTGCTGATCCCGGCCAGGGCCGGAGATTCTTCGACCACGGGATCGGTCCGGACGAGGTCGGCATCGCTGGGATCGAGGCCGCGACGTTTGAGCAGATGCTGCACCCGCGCGGCAATCCGCTCGAGCACGACGCCGACTTCGTCATCCGTCGGAGGTGGGAGCGGCCGGAAATCGAGCGGGCTCTGCCTCAGATCCGCACTAGCGATGAGGCAAAAGTTGACCACTCCCCGGGAGCTTCCGGGGACCCGCCGAAAACGGCTGTGCTGATCGCCAGTTCCAGGCGCCGCATGCCTGTCGAACCCAACGTGCGGGCGTCTCAGATTCTCAGGAGCACAGCGAGTGGATTCGGTGGGAGATGTCTGGACACTGGTCAGTAAAAAGCGCCGAGGATGAGCAGCAGATAGATCCACCAGGAAGTACGCTGGCGCTATCGCAGCGTCAGGCGCGGGCAGCGCTGGCGGCCGGCGATGGCTGAGGCCGGAGCAACCGCCGCTTCACCACCTCGACGACTGCCAGATACGTCGCCGTCACGAGGATCAGGAACATGAAGAAGCTGGCCGGGAGCGGCACGAACCCCAGCGACGCCGCGAAGGGCATGTAGGGCAGCGCAACCGCCACCGCGACGATGAGCAGAGTGGTCGCCGCGAGCGCGGCGCTGGGCCGACTCCGCAACGGATTGCCCGCGGTGCGGATCACGAAGAGCACGAGGGTCTGCGTGGCCAGGGATTCCACGAACCACCCCGTGTGGAACAGCGCCGGTCCCGCGTGGAACACGCGCAGGAGCACGAAGAACGTCGCGAAGTCGTAGAGCGAGCTGATCGGGCCGATGACGAGCATGAACTTTCTGATGACCGCGATGTCCCAGCGCTGGGGCTTCATGACGAAGCTCGCGTCCACGTTGTCGGTGGGGATGGTCACCTGGGCGAGGTCGTAGAGGAAATTATTGAGGAGGATCTGCAGCGGCAGCATGGGCAGAAAGGGCAGGAACACGATGCCCGCCGCCATGCTGAACATGTTGCCGAAGTTCGAGCTCGTCCCCATCAAGAGATACTTCATGACGTTGCCGAAGGCCCGCCGCCCTTCGAGGATGCCCTCATGGAGCATGGCGAGGCTCGGCTCGAGCAGGATGATGTCGGCGGCGTCCTTGGCCACGTCCACCGCGTTCGCCACCGAGATCCCCACGTCCGCGGCGTGGAGCGACGGCGCGTCGTTGATGCCGTCGCCGAGGTAGCCCACGACGTGGTTCCGGCTCTTGAGGGCGATGATGATCCGGTTCTTCTGGCCGGGCGATACCCGCGCGAACACGTGGGTGCGCTCGACCACGGCGGCGAGGGCGGGATCGGTCATTTGTTCGATCTGAGCACCGAGGATGATCTGCGTGGCGTCCAGGCCGACCTCGCCGCACACGTGACGGGCCACCCGCTCGTTGTCACCCGTCACCAGCTTCACGGTCACGCCGTCGCGGGCCATGGCCGCCAGGGCCTCGCGCACGCCGGGCATGGGTGGGTCGTTGAACACGGCGAAGCCCGCGAGCACGAGATCCCGCTCGTCGCCCCTCCCGTACGCCGGTTGTGCATCGATCTCGCGATAGGCGACGGCGAGCACCCGCTCGCCGCCCTCGCTCAGCGCCTCGTACGTCGTTCCGCAATGGGCGCGCGCAGGCTCGTCGAGCGGCACGCGGGCGCCGCTGACCTCGTAGGCGGTGCAGCGCGGGATGACGCTCTCCGGCGCGCCCTTCGTGATGAGAAGCCGGCCGCCCTTCTGCGTCTCCACCACCACCGAGATGCAGCGGCGCTCGAAGTCGAAGGGCACCTCATCGAGCTTCTTGTAGCCGTCGATGGCCGGGCGCGGGTGATCGAGGACGGCGCGGTCGAGCGGGTTCTGAATCCCCGTCTCGTACGCGCTGTTCAGGTAGACGAGGAGGAACGGTGTCTCCGAGCGCTGGCCACCGGGGTCGACGCAGCGGTTGAAGGTGACGACGCCGCTGGTGAGCGTCCCCGTCTTGTCGCTGCACAGAACATCGAGACTGCCGAAGTCCTCGATGGCGGCGAGGTGCTTCACGATGACCTTCCGTCGCGCCATGTGGACGGCGCCCTTGGAGAGCGTGACGGCGGTGATCATCGGAAGGAACTCAGGCGTGAGCCCCACGGCGAGCGCGACGGCGAAGAGCAGCGACTCCAGGAACGGGCGGCCGAGGGCGGCGCTGGCGAGGAGCACGAACAGCACGAGCAGCACGACCGTGCGCATGATGAAGAGGGCGAAGCGCTTGGTCCCGCGCTCGAACTCCGTCTCGGGGCGGCGGGTGGCGAGGCGCGCGGCCACGTCGCCAAAAGCCGTCGCCGGCCCGGTGGCGGTGACCACGGCCGTCGCGGTGCCGCTGACGACGGAGGTGCCGAGGTAGACGACGCCGCCGTCGTCGGCCGCCCCCGGACTCTTCTCGACGGGCATGGACTCGCCCGTGAGGGCGGCCTGCTGCACGTGCAGATCGCGGGCGTCCACGAGACGCGCGTCGGCCGGAACGCGGTTGCCGGCAGCGAGCCGGATGAGATCGCCGGGCACGACCTCGCGTCGGGGGATCTCGACCGCGACCCCGTCGCGTACCGCCGTCGCCGTGGGCGCCACCGTGTCGCGTAGACGGTCCGCCGCGCGCTCCGACCGGAATGTCTGCACGAAGTTCAGGGCGACGCTCAGCACGACCATGAGCGCGATGAGCGACGCGCTGAACGTTTCTCCGAGGGCGGCGGAGACGGCGCTGGCGCCGAGCAGGATGAGCCCCAGTGGGTTGGCGAGCAGGGCGCCGACCTGCCGCAGCCCCGCATGACGGCGCGTGGTGGTGATCTCGTTGGGCCCGGTCGCGGCGAAGCGCCGCCGCGCCTCCTCGCTCGTGAGTCCGGACGTCGTCGGGGGAGCCGCGGGGGTGCTCATGGAGCTTCGAACAGGCGCTCCGGCATTTCGGTCTGATGTAGCCCGATTTATTGAGCTGGAGTGAAATGCTTTGTCACGAACGCGTGCAATTGATTCGTCGTCATCTTGTCGGCGTCTTCAACCTCGATCTTTATCTTTGCAAACCGATGGTCAGCTCGTAGCACGTTGAGCAATTCAGTCTTGGCGGAGGTTGGACCGAACAAGAGAACGTCCTGGTAGTGTGTGATCGCCTCGCCCAGTTTCTTGTAAAACTCTGAGAGTTGATGCTGCTCTTTGTTGTGCATCAGATTTTCACTCTTACTCAAACTGTGTTCTCGATCCCGATGCGTCGATTCTGATTCGATCAGACTCGTGACCATCGAATCGGTTGTCACATCCATCAGATGAGCCACTGAGTGATCCATCCAAATGCCCAAGCGCCGTGTCGTTTCCATTGTCACGATGATCCCCCTCTGTATCCCTTGACGAATCAGAAGGTGTCCGGGGCCTATTGGCCGAACGTGCGCTTATGCTCATGACCGCGACGGAGTGCTTAACCCCCACCAGGGGGCCACGGAGCGCGACGCCTCTACTGTGACCAAAGGTTGTGAATCGGGCTATTGGATCTTGGTCC
>DATHGT010000036.1:0-44199 GCA_035317605.1 Candidatus Acidiferrum sp.
ATCCCGTAGCCCCGGACTTCCGCGTAGATGCGCGCGTCGCGGCGCAGCGCGTGCTCGCGGGACTCCAGCACCACGATCCCCGCGCCCTCGCTGCACACGAAGCCGTCGCGGCCGGCGTCGAAGGGACGGGACGCCTTCTCCGGCTCGTCGTTGCGGGTGCTCATGGCCTTCATGGCGCAGAACCCGGCGATGGTGAGGGGGATCACGATGGCCTCGGCCCCGCCCGCGATCATCACGTCGGCCTCGCCCCGCTGGATCAGCTTGAACGCGTCGCCGATGGCGTGGTTGCCGGTGGCGCACGCGGTGACCACCGATGAGTTCGGGCCCTTGGCTCCGAAGCGCATCGAGACCAGCCCCGAGGCCATGTTGATGATCAGCATGGGGATGAAGAACGGCGACACCCGATCCGGCCCGCGCTCGAGCAGGGTCTTGTGATTCTCGAGCAGCGTGGTGATGCCGCCGATGCCCGAGCCGATCAGCACGCCGAAGCGGGTGGCGTCGAGGGCGCCGGTGTCGAGGGAGGCGTCCTGGACGGCGAGGGTGGCCGCCGCGATCGCGTATTGCAGATAGGGATCGAGCCGCCGGGCGTCCTTCTTGTCGACGAAGTTCAGGGGGTCGAAGTTGCGCACTTCACCGGCGATGCGGGTGGGAAGGCTGGTGGCGTCGAACCGGGTGATGGGCCCGATGCCCGAGCGCCCGCGCACGAGCGACGCCCAGAATTCCTCAGCGGTGTTGCCCACGGGCGTGAGCGCCCCGAGCCCGGTGACGACGACCCGCCGAGGCTCCACGGCCCTAGGAGTTGTCCTTGATGTACTGGATGGCGTCCCCGACCGTCACGATCTTCTCGGCATCCTCGTCGGGGATCTGAATGTCGAAGTGCTCCTCCAGCGCCATCACCAACTCGACCGTGTCGAGCGAGTCGGCTCCGAGGTCCTCGATGAACTTCGCGCTCGGAGTCACGTCGTCCTCCTCGACTCCGAGCTGCTCGCAGATGATTTCCTTCACCTTCTCCTCGACCGCTTTGGCCATCAGCCGATCACCTCCGTCGGGAAATATCTTTCAGAGCCATTGAAGCGTCGCCTCGCGTCGCCGGGCGCCGCTCAGCTCCTACTACCACTACATGTACAGGCCGCCGTTGACGTGGAACACTTGCCCCGTGACGTAGGAGGCTCCGTCTCCGGCGAGGAATCCTACCACTTCCGCCACCTCGCGCGCGGTGCCAATGCGGGCGAGCGGGATCTGGGCCAGGAGCGCCTGGCGCGCGGCGTCGGGAATGCCGGCGCTCATGTCGGTGTCGATGAGACCCGGCGCCACCGCGTTGACGAGGATGCTCCAGTGCGCGAGCTCACGGGCGCAGGCCTTGGTGAGGCCGATGAGACCGGCTTTGGCGGCCGAGTAGTTCACCTGCCCGGCGTTGCCCATCGCGCCCGCGGTGGAGGCGACGTTGATGATGCGTCCGCTCCGCTGCCGCATCATCGTCTTGGCCGCCGCCCGCGTCATCAGGAACGCGCCGCGAAGGTTCACGTCCATGACCTGGTCCCAGTCGTCGTCCTTCATGCGGATCAGCAGCGTGTCGCGGACGATGCCGGCGTTGTTCACCACCAGGTCGAGCCGCCCGAACTCCTGGCGGGCCGCGTCGACCAGGCGATCGACGTCCTCGCGCTTGGCCACGTCGGCGGCGAGACCGGCCACGCGACCGGCCAGGCCCTCCATCGACTTGAGCGCGCTCTGCAAACGGTCGACGTCGCGGCCCGACACCATCACGCTGGCTCCGCGCTCGGCCAGCCATCCCGCGATGGCGGCGCCGATCCCCCGCGTGCCGCCGGTGACGATCGCCACCCGGCCGTCGAGCGACGGAGCGCTCACGCCCCCCCCTTCCCGCTGGCCAGCACTTTCTCGAGACCGGCCGGATCTTCGACCGCGAAGCCGCGCGCGCCGTCGACGATGCGCTTGAGCAGGCCGGTGAGCACGCGGCCGGGACCGACCTCGACGAAGAGGTCGCCGCCCTCGGCGGCCAGCCGCTCCACGCACGCGGTCCAGCGCACGGGGCTCGCCACCTGACCCAGCAAGGCGGGCTTGATCTCGTCGGCCCTGCGGGTGATCTCCCCGTCGACGTTGCGGGCCACGGGAATCGCCGGATCGCTCACGCCGACGCGGTCCAGCTCGCCGGCCAGCCGCTCGGCCGCCGGGCTCATGAGCGCGCAGTGGAAGGGCGCGCTCACCGGCAGCATCACGCTCTTCCGGCCGCCCCGACTCGCGGCCAGCGTCACCGCGCGCTCGACGGCGGCGCGATGACCGGCGACGACGATCTGTCCGGTCGCGTTGATGTTGGCCACGTCGACGACCTCGCGGCCGGACGGCCCCGGCGCGGCTTCGGCGCAGACGGCCTCGACGGTCGCCAGGTCGAGGCCGAGGATCGCCGCCATCGCGCCCGTGCCCACCGGCACCGCTTCCTGCATCAGCTCGCCGCGCCGTCGCACGATCCGCACCGCGTCGGCGAAGGCCAGGGCGCCGGCCACGACGAGCGCGGAGTATTCGCCGAGGCTGTGACCGGCGGTGAGGTCCGGTCGCAGACCGCGCTCGGCACACGCTACGGCCGCGGCCACGCTCGCGGTGAGCACCGCGGGCTGGGTGTTGGCGGTCAGGGCCAGCTCGGACTCGGGTCCTTCGAAGATCAGCCGGGCGAGGTCGAAACCGAGGGCGTCGTTGGCCTCGGCGAAGACGGCCTTGGCCGCGGGGGAGGCGTCGTGGAACGCGCGCCCCATCCCCACGGCCTGCGACCCCTGCCCGGGAAACTGAAAGACGATCATTGAGCCATCTCGGTCATTGAAGCGTCGGCTCGCCGCGCCGAGCGCGCCTCACCTCCTACCATTTCGGTCATTGAAGCGTCGGCTCGCTGCGCCGAGCGCGCCTCACCTCCTACTACCATCGCAGCAGCGCCGCGCCCCAGGTGAAGCCGCCGCCGAACGCGGCGAGCAAGACCAGGTCACCGCGGTGCAGCCGTCCCGCGGCCACCGCCTCGGCCATCGCGACGTAGATCGACGCGGCGCCGGTGTTGCCGTAGCGGTCGATGTTGACGAAGACGCGCTCCATCGGTAACCCCACGCGCTTGGCCGCCGCCTCGATGATGCGCAGGTTCGCCTGGTGCGGGATGAAGAGGTTCACGTCCTTGGCGGACAGGCCGTGGCGCCCGAGGAGCTTAACGGCGGCGTCCTCGAACATCCGCACCGCCACCTTGAACACCTCGCTGCCCTTCATCTTGGCGTAGTGCTGCCGGGCGTCGATGGTCTCGTGGGTGGCCGGGGTGCGCGACCCGCCCGCCGGCATGTGGAGCAGCTCCGCGTACTGGCCGTCGGAATAGAGGTCGGCGTCGATGATGCCGCGGTCCTCGTCGGTGGCCTCGAGCACGGCGGCGCCGGCGGCGTCGGCCAGCAGCACGCAGGTGCCGCGGTCGGTGAAGTCGGTGATCTTGGAGAGCGTCTCAGTTCCGATACAGAGCACCCGCCGATACTTGCCGGTCTGGATGAACTGGGCGCCGATGGTCAGGCTGTAGACCGAGGCGGCGCAGGCGGCGAGCACGTCCACCGACCCCGCGCGCCGGCAGCCCAGCCGGTGCTGGATCACGTTGGCGGTGCTGGGAAAGAAGTGGTCGGGCGTCGTGGTGCCGACCACGATGAGCTCCACGTCCTCCGGCCCGAGGTTGGCGGCCTCGAGGGCCTGCTGGGCGGCGGGGAGCGCGAGGTCGGAGGAGGCCTCGCCCTCCTCGGCGATGTGGCGCTCGCGGATGCCGCTCCGCTGCACGATCCACGCGTCGTCGGTGTCGACGATCCGCTCGAGGTCGGCGTTGGTCAGGATGCGCTTGGGCGCATAGGCGCCCACACCGCTGATGTACGCTCGCGTCATTCGCGGCTCCCCTCCCGGCCGCCACGCGCGACTTCCGCTTCCAGCGCGGCCCTGATGTGTTCGTTCACGCCCGCCTTGGCCCACTCGGCCGCCACCCGCACCGCGTTCTTGATGGCCTTCACCGGCGAGGACCCGTGGCAGATGATGGCGGCGCCGTCGATGCCGAGCAGCGGAGCCCCGCCCATCTCCGTGTAGTCGATGCGCTTGCGGAAGCGCGCGAACGCCCCCTGGGCGAGGGCCGCGCCGACCTTGGAGCGGGTGTCGCGGGTCAGCTCCTCGCGCAGGATCAACCCGAGGGTCTCGGCCAGGCTCTCCGAGATCTTGAGGGCGACGTTGCCGGTGAAGCCGTCGGTGACCACGACGTCGCAGCGACCGTTGTAGATGTCGCGCCCTTCCACGTTACCCACGAAATTCAGCGACGACCCCTTGAGGTGCTCGTAGGCCTCGCGCGTGAGCTCCGTCCCCTTGCCCTCTTCCTCGCCCACCGACAGCAGGCCGACGCGGGGGTTGTCGTAGCCGAGGATGTCGCGGGCGTAGACGTGACCCATCACCGCGAACTGCAGCAGGTGCCACGACTTGGGATCGATGTTGGCGCCGGCGTCGAGCAGCACCGTGAAGCGTTTGTGGTTGGGCAAGACGGCGGCGATGGCGGGACGGTCGACCCCGGGCAACACGCCGATGATGAACATCGCGATGGCCATGGCCGCGCCGGTGTTCCCCGCCGAGATGAAGGCCGAGGCCTCGCCGTCCCGCACCAGCTGCGCTGCCACCCGCAGCGACGAGTCGCGCTTGCGGCGCAGCGCTTGCGACGGCGACTCGGCCATGCCGACGACCTGCGAGGCGTGCCGGATCTCCACCGCCCCGGAATCGGCCCCCAGTCGCGACACCTCGCGCTCGATCGCCGCGCGGTCGCCGACGAGGGCCACCGTCACCCCGAACTCGCGGCTCGCGGCCACCGCGCCCTCGACCACGACCGCGGGGCCGTAGTCGCCTCCCATGGCGTCGACCGCTATTTTCATGGTGGGGTGGGACCGACCCCTTTAAGTTCCCTCGACCGCGACGATCTCCCGGCCCTTGTAGTAGCCGCAGTGGGGGCAGACCCGGTGCGGCAGCTTCGGCTCCCGGCACTGCGGGCAGACCGAGTGGGCGGGCGCCGAGAGCTTGTAGTGCGTCCGGCGCTTGCGGCCGCGCGTCTTGGAGTGGCGTCGTTTGGGCAGCGGCATGACGAGTCCCCTATCGTGCGTCGTGATGGGATCGCGTGGCGAGATCCCGGAGGACCGCCAGGCGCGGATCCGGCGCCCGCTCCGGACAGGCGCAGGCGACCAGGTTGCGGTTTCCGCCACAGACCGGGCAGAGTCCCCGGCACTCCTCGCGGCAGAGTGGCTTCATGGGCAGGGCCAGCGCGGTCTCGCTCGCCACCAGCGTGGAGAGGTCGATCTCGCCGCCGTGATAGAAGTCCAGGTCGAGGTCGTCGGTGCCCAGCTCGACACGATCCCCGCTCGGCGGACGGGGGATGAAGCGGACGTCCACGGCGGCGCGAGCCCGGACCGGGAACTCCTCGAGGCAGCGCCCGCAGATCACCGGCACCGTGGCCTCGATGTTGCCGGCGACCACCACGTCGTCGCCGTCCCGCTCGGCACGCAGATGGACCCCCTCGAGCCGCCAGCTCGGATCGGCGAACGGCGAGCCCAAGAGGCCCGCGTCGTCGATGATGAAACCGTCGTCGGAGATGTCGGACACCCGGAGGATCATGGCACCTAAGTCTGGATGAATAAACGACTTTTTTCCTGAACCCGGCCAGTATATCGGCACGGGTTTGGCAAGTCAAGGCATTTGACCCGCCCCGGGCGCTTTGCTACGCTTTCAGTGGATCTCTACGGAGGGCCACATACCATGTCGAACATCTTCAAGACCGGACTGCTCCTGGCCGTGTTGACCGCCATGCTGGTCCTCATCGGGGGCGCGATCGGGGGCCAGCAGGGGATGCTCGTCGCGTTCGTGCTCGCCCTGGGCATGAACTTCTTCAGCTACTGGTTCTCCGACAAGATGGTGCTGGCCATGTACGGGGCGCGGCCCATCGAGGAGTCGGAAGCGCCCGCGCTCTACGCGGTGGTGCGGCGTCTGGCCACGCTGGCGCAGATCCCGATGCCGCGGGTCTACATGATCGCCAGCGATACCCCCAACGCGTTCGCCACCGGGCGCAATCCCGAGCACGCGGCGGTGGCGGTGACCGAGGGCATCTTGCGCATCCTCGACCAGGAGGAGCTGGAGGGCGTGCTCGCCCACGAGCTGTCGCACGTGAAGAACCGTGACGTGCTGATCTCCACGATCGCCGCGACGCTGGCCGGCGCCATCACCTATCTCGCCCACATGGCCCAGTGGGCCGCCATCTTCGGAGGCGGCCGGCGCGACGACGACGAAGGGGGCAGCAACCCGATCGCGCTGATCGCCATGGCCATCATCGCACCCATCGCGGCCATGCTGGTCCAGCTGGCCGTCTCCCGCTCGCGCGAGTTCCAGGCCGACGCCACCGGCGCCCGGCTCGCCGGCCGCTCGTGGGGTCTGTCGAAGGCCCTCGAGAAGCTGCAGATGGCCCAGCAGGTCGCGCCCATGAACGCCAATCCGGCCACCGCGCACCTGTTCATCGTGAACCCGCTGAGCGGCCGGGCGTTCATGAACCTCTTCTCGACCCATCCCCCGCTGGAAGAACGCATCGCCCGCCTGCGCGCGATGCGCATCTAGACTCTCTATCGCGGGAAGACTTTCGTCAGCAGGAACGTCGGCGAGAGCGGTCCGACGGCCGTGATCAGACCGCCCCTGCTTCTTCCAGCCTCTCCCGGCGAATGGCGACAGCTTCGTTTGCGGGCAGGTCGTTCGCTACGTCGTAGCGCGGATCGCCGAAGTAGTTGATGACCCGGTCGATTCGACGAGGACGATCGGTCTTCACGAGTGTCATCGCACCCTCCTTGATTGAGACAGCCGAGAGAAGTGCAGTCGTGATGCCATCTCTGGAGGTTCGAGAAACCAAGAACTTGCACGCCTGATACGTGGCGGCGAGTCGGGAAGACTTCCACCTCAGTCGGAAGCGCACGACCGTTCTGACCGTGCTACGTTCGTGACGAGGCCGTGCTGGAGGGTCCGGGAGCAGGGATGTCGTCCGATCGCGAGAGGCAGCCCGAACGAGCTCGCGGCCTTCCGCGCGCGGCAGGGACAGCGGATCCATTTCACGGAGGGTTGGCCATGAAGCGAACCATCCTGCACCCGACCGATTTCTCCCCCGCGTCGCGCGCGGCGTTCACCCACGCGCTGGCGCTGGCCCGCCAGGAACGCGCCGAGCTGGTGCTCGTCCACGTGCTCCCGACCGCGATGCCGATGGTCGGCGAAGGGTACATGTCGCCGCAGACCTTCGACGATCTCCAGCGGTCGATGCGCGCGCAGGCCCAGAAGCAGCTCGATCGCCTGGTGGCGAAGGCAAAGACCGCGCGCGTGCGCGCGCGCGGTCTGCTCTACGAGGGCGTGGCCGCCGACGCCATCGCGCGGGCCGCGCGATCCCGGCGGGCGAAGCTGATCGTGATGGGGACGCACGGGCGCACCGGACTCAGCCGGCTCTTCATGGGCAGCGTCGCCGAGCGCGTGATCGGCACGGCCCACTGCCCGGTGCTGACGGTCCGGGGGAAGTGACGCCGGCCGCTTGAGAGGGACCTACGATGGAGGCTCCCGCCGCTCCCAGGCCGAGATCTCGGGGGCGATCGCGGCGGCCAGCTTTCGGTGCCCGCGGCGGTTGAGGTGATCGTCGAGGAAGAAGTAGTCGTCCCCGTCGAGCAGCGACGCGGTGTCGATGATCGCGTACCGTAGCCATTCGATGCGCCGCAGCTCGGCGGCGAACGCCGCCCCGAGCGTCGGCGAGTTGGCGTTCCACGCCGAGGCCTCGAAGAGGATCAGCCGCTTGCCCTCCAGCACGTCGCGATAGCGCACGACGAGGCGGGCGAACTCCGCCGCCTCCTCCGCCACCTCTCGCGACAGCATCTGGCGCCGCCGGCTGGCCTTCGACTCGTACGCGCGCTCTCTGAGCAGGGTCGCGAGCTGCCGGACGACGGTCAGAAACTTCCTCGCCTTTCCCTCGTGGTACCCGCCGATCATGCCTTGCCACTCTCGCTCGACGGTCAAGCGGAAGGCGGCCGGGTCGAGGCGGAGGGCGGCGTCGTTCTCGCCGGGATCGTGGTCACAGTACTGGAGCACGACGTACCGGGCCCGCCGCCCGTGGCGCTCGAGGGCGTCGAATTCCCGCGCGGTGGCATACGACGCCATGGCGAGGTTGATCGTGCGGCGGCGGTACGTCTCCTCGAGAAGGGACGCGAACGTCTCGTCGTCTCGAACGCCCCAGCCGTGAGCGTGGGAGTCGCCGAGTACGGGCACCTCGTAGTCCTCGACCGTGCGACGCGCGTTGCGGAAGCCGTGGCGGTCGTGCGTCAACACCACGTCGAATTCGAGGTTGGTGAACCGGCAGGGTCCCGGCGTCATGCTGTACACGTACCGCTCGGCCACCAGCCGCATGCAGTCGAAGTAGATGTTCCGGATCGCCGACATGTACAGAATCTGGGGCAGGTTCGTGAAGAAGAGCAGGTACAGCGCCACCGCGAGCATGGCGAGCGCAGGCGCCAGCACCAGCGCGGAGAACGCCACCGTCTTCGTGGTCGACGACGTCACGTCGGCGAAGCTAGATCAGCGCGCGGCGGTGGGCCACGGCGACGGCGGCCAGTCGGCGGTGGACGCCGAGCGTGCCCAGGATGCTCTGCATGCGCCGCATGATCGAAGATTCGACGTGGTCCGGCAAGACTCACGCGGGAAGACGGCCGATCTCCTCGCGACGCGAGCGTCTCCTTGCCGCCCCCGGCCCTCCGCGAGAGAATCCCTGCCATCTGCCGGTCGAACGAGGAAGGAGGGAGGGCCGATGATCTCGGAGGTCCATTCATGAAGACCGTGAGGATCATCACGCCCACCGGACATCTCGGGACGACGCCGCTCGAGACGGCGAGCTTCGAGCGGGGGTGCGCGGAGTCGCCGGATTTCATCGTCGCGGACTCCGGGAGCGCGGACATCGGGCCGTATCCGCTGGGGGCGGACCGGGCGGCGTCCGACGAGGTGTGGCAGCGTCACGACATCGAGGCGATGCTGGTGGCGGCGCGGCGTCTCGGCATTCCGCTCATCCTCGGCTCGGCATCGGACACGGGGACCGACCGCGGGGTCGATCAATACGTGCGGCTCGTCCGCGAGATCGCCGCCGAGCATCGGCTCCCGCCGTTTCGGCTGGCGAAAATCTACTCGGAAATCCCCGTCGACGACGTCCGCCGGCGTCTCAAGGACGGAGGGACCTTGCGCGGGCTCAACGGGCGGCCCGACGCCGACGAGGCGACGCTCGGTCGGACTGACCGCATCGTGGCCGTGATGGGCACCGAGCCGATTCGTGACGCGCTCAGAAGTGGAGCCGAGGTGGTCATCGCGGGACGCAGCAGCGATTGCGCGATCTTCGCCGCTCCGCTCCTCGAGGCCGGACACTCGGCGGCCGACGCGTTCTTCTGCGGCAAGGCCATGGAGTGCGCGTCCTTCTGCGGCGAGCCGTTCATGGGCAAGGAGACCATCCTCGGCCGGGTGGACGGCACCGGCGTCTATCTCACCGCGATGCACCCGGACCAGCGATGCACGCCGGCCTCGGTGGCGAGCCACGCCATGTACGAGCGCCTCAATCCGTTCCGGGAATACGTGCCCGGCGGCTACCTCGACATGACCCACTGCTGCTACGAGCAGGCCGACGACAAGACCACGCGCGTGACCGGGCAGACGTTCGTACCGAGCGCCACCACGTGGATCAAGCTCGAGGGCTCCGGCAAGGTCGCCGAGCGCGCGCTGTTCATCGCGGGCATCCGCGATCCCTACACGATCGCCAACCTCGACCGCGCCATCGGCTGGGCCAAGGGCAAGCTCGCCGAGCGCTTCGGACCGATCGGTCAGGGCTACGACGTCTTCTATCACGTGTACGGGCGCGACGCGGTCATGCAGGCGATGGAGCCGACGCCGGCGCGCGCTCCGCTGGAGGTCGGCATCGTGGTCGAGGTGGTATGCGCCGACGCCGCGCGTGCCGAGACCATCTGCCACATCGCGGGAAAGAACCTTTTCTACGCCCGCCTGCCCGACGTGAAGGGCACGGCCGGCACGGCCGCCATCATGTCGGACGAAGTGCTGCACGCGCGTGCGGCCTACGAGTGGACGCTCAACCACGTGCTCGAGGTGGCGGACCCGCGCGAGCTGTTCCGGTCGAGGCTCGAGACCATCGACGGGACCGCACGCTCGTGAAGCTCGTCGAGCTGGCCTCGACCATCCGCAGCAAGAACGCCGGCGTCGATCACGTCACCTTCGACGTGATCTGCCGCGACCGCGCGAACTTCGAGCGGGTCCGCGACAGCCACGCGCTCAACCCCGCCTCGGTCGCGCGGCTGTTCGGCGTCGACGAAGCGCGCGTCACCGATTTCGTGGTGTTCGAGCCGGCCAACGCGATCAAGTTCACGATCCGCCGGCTGCGTCCGAGCGGCAGCATGGGCGAGAGCGACCTCTTCGGCGCCCAGCAGTACGCGCCGCTGTTCGACGTCGAGATCGCCTGACCCGCGGCCACCATACGCGCGGCCACGCCCGTGTCGTCGTGATCGAGCGCCATCCCCGCGCGGCGCCGGACCACGATCGCGAGTATCATCGAACCATGGACGTCCGAATGCTCGTCGGGACGGACGCGGGGCTGTGGCGGCTCGGTGACGGCGGACTCGAGCCGGTGGAGGCGTTCGCGGCGCGTGAGGTGATCGCGCTGGCGCGCGACGGCGCGCGGACGTGGGCGCTGGTGGACGGTCGGACGGTCTGGGCGGACGACAAGGACGGTCGCTGGCAAGAGCAGGTATCGATCGACGGCCCGGCCGCGACCTGCCTGGCGCCGACGGCCGACGGACTCCTCGTGGGCGCCGAGCAGGCCCGCCTCCTGCGGCTCGCCGACGGCGAGCTGTCGCGTCTCGAAGCGTTCGAGCGCGTGGAGGGTCGGGACGCGTGGTACACGCCGTGGGGCGATCCCGCGGCGGTGCGATCGATCGCCCTGGCCGCCGACGGGGCCATTCACGTCAACGTTCACGTCGGCGGGGTCGCGCGCTCGCGCGACGGCGGACGGTCGTGGCAGCCGACCGTGGACGTCGAGGCCGACGTCCACCAGGTGATCGCGCATCCCACGCGGGCCGACGTCGTGCTGGCCGCCGCCTACGAGGGGTTCGGCATCAGCCGCGACGGCGGCGATACGTGGGCGTTCGTCACCGAGGGCATGCACGCGCACTACGCGCGGGCGATCGCGATCGCCGACGACGTCGTGTTCGTCTCGGCCTCGAAGGGGCCGGGCGGGAGTCGCGCGGCGCTCTACCGCAAGCCGCTCGACGGCGCCGGCCCCTTCGAGCGCTGCCATGATCAACTGCCGTGGTTCAACGACAACATCGACACCGCGTGCGTCCAGGCCGCGGGGCCCGTCGTCGTCTTCGGGACCGAGGATGGTCGGGTGTTCCAGTCCTCCGACCGTGGACAGTCCTGGACGCTCCTGACCAAGGGGCTGTCGCCCGTCCGCTGCATCAGCCTCGGCTGAGCCCCCGCGTTTCTTGACCCCTCCGACCGCGTGGGCGAGAATCAGTCGGTTTCACCAATGATCGTCGATCCCCACGCTGCAGTCGATCGTTCGATCTCGGCGCGCGGTCTCCGCAAGGCGTTCGGCCCGAACCTCGTCCTCGACGGGATCGATCTCGACGTGCGCCGGGGCGAGGCGGTGGCGCTGCTGGGGGCCAACGGCGCTGGGAAGACCACGCTGCTGCGCATCGCGGCCACCCTCGTACGGCCGACCCGCGGCGAGATCCGCGTGGGCGGCGCGGACTGCGCGCGCGAGCCCGAGGCCGCGCGCCGCCAGCTCGGCTTCCTCGGCCACGGCTCGTGGCTCTACGAGGACCTCACCGCGCTCGAAAATCTGAAATTCTGGGCGACGCTGGGCGGCCGGCCCGCCAGCGCCGCGGCGCTCCGCGCGGCGCTGGCCGTCGTCGAGCTGGACCGCTGGGCCGACGAGCGGGTACGGCCGTTCTCGGCGGGGATGAAGCGGCGGCTCTCGATCGCGCGTCTCCTGATCGCCCACCCGAGCGTCCTGCTGCTCGACGAGCCGTTCACCGGACTCGACCAGCGCGGGGCCAAGTGGCTCGAGGAACACCTGCAAGCGTTCAAGGGCGCGGGGGGCGCGGTGCTGATGTCGACCCACAGCTTCGGGCGCGGCTTCGGGGTGGCCGACCGCGCCGCGATCCTGGCCGGCGGGCGCATCGCCGCCGACGTCGCGGTGGCCCCGCTCGGGGCCGAGGGCGTGCGGCGACTCTACGAGGTGACCGTGGAGGAAGGCGCGTGACCTACGCCCACCGCGCGTTCATCGTGCTGTGGAAGGACGTGCTGACCGAGCGGCGGTCGAAGGCCGCCCTCAACGCGCTGCTGTTCTTCTCGCTGCTGCTGCTCTTCATCTTCCAGTTCACGCTCGGCGGCGATCGGGAGCGTCTCACCGCGGCGCTGCCGGGCTTGCTGTGGCTCGGCTTCGTGCTGAGCGGGTTGGTCGGGCTCGGACGCACGTTCCTCCTCGAGCGCGAGAACGACTGCTGGGACGGCCTCCTGCTCACGCCCGGCGACAAGTCGGCGATCTACCTGGGCAAGGTCGCGGGCAACCTGCTCTTGATGCTGATCGTCGAGGTCATCCTGCTCACGCTGTTCGCGCTGTTCTTCAACGTCGACGTCGGGCGCGCGCTGCCCGCGCTTGGTTTAGTTCTGCCGCTGGGCACGATCGGCTTCGCCGCCGTGGGCACCCTGTTCGCGGCGATGACGGCTCACGTGCGCGCCCGCGAGGTGCTGTTCCCGGTGCTGCTGCTGCCCGTCGTCGTCCCCGTGCTGCTCGGCTCGGTGAGGGCGACCGACGCCGCGCTGGCCGGTGAGCCGCTCTCCGCGGTCGCGCAGTGGCTGCAGCTCCTGGTCGCCGCCGACGTCATCTACGTGGTGGCGGGGCTCCTCACCTTCGACGCGCTCCTCGAGGGATGACGGGGGCATGAGCCGGATCCTCGGATGGCTGGCCGCGCTCGGACTCGCCGCCGGGCTCGTGATGGCGTTCGGCGTCGCGCCCCGCGAAGCCACGCAGGGCAACGTGCAGCGCATCATGTACCTGCACGTCCCCACGGTGCTGGTCGCCTACCTGGCCTTCGTGGTCGTGCTCGTGGCGTCGATCGCGTATCTGTGGCGCCGCGACCCCGCGGCCGACCGGCTCGCCCACGCCTCCGCCGAAGTCGGCGTGCTCTTCACGGGCCTCACCATCGCGGCCGGCGCGATCTGGGGCAAGCCCACGTGGGGCACCTGGTGGACGTGGGACGCGCGGCTCACCAGCGTGGCGATCCTGTTCGTGATGTATCTCGGCTACCTGCTGCTGCGCGGGATGATCGAGGACCGCGAGCGAGGCGCGCGCTACGCGGCGGTGGTCGGCATTGTGGCGGCCCTCGACGTCCCGCTCGTGCACTTCTCGGTCTACTGGTGGCGGACCCTTCATCAGCCGCCGTCGCTGCTCAAGCCGGGGCCGGCGTCGATGCCCGACGGCATCCTGGCCGCGCTGCTCGTCAACGTGGTGTCGTTCGCGCTGCTCTACGCGTACTTCGTGGCCAAGCGCGTGACCATCCTGCGGCGCGAGGGGGAGGTCCTGGCGTGACCGCGGACCACTGGGGCTTCGTGCTGGCCGCGTACGGTCTGGCCGCGGTGGCCCTCACCCTCTACTGGCGCCACCTCTGCCGCCGCGAACGTGAGCTGTCGAAGATGGTGAAGGCGAGCTCCCCTCGCCTGCCGCGGCATCAGGCATGAGCAAGCGGATCAAGTTCGTCGCCGGTGGCGCGGTGATCGCCCTCGCGCTCGCCTACATGATCTACGCGGGGGTCACCCAGTCCGCGGTGTACTTCGTGACGCCGTCGGAGATCCAGGCCGCGCCCGTCGCCGGCAAGTCGTACCGGCTGGGCGGCCTCGTCACGCGGGGATCGGTCAAGTGGGAGCCGCGCACGCTCGATCTCACGTTCACGCTGACCGACGGCAAGGCCACGGTGCCCGTCCGCCACAAGGGCACGGCGCCCGATCTCTTCGGTGAAGGTCGCGGGGCCGTGGTCGAGGGCCGCTGGAATTCCGACGGCTATTTCAACGCCACGCTCATCCTCGCCAAGCACTCCGAGGAGTACAAGGCGCCCCACGACGGGGAGGCCGGCTACAAGGAGCTGATGAAGTCGCTCGGGAAGAAGACCGGCTCGTGATCCCCGAGCTGGGCCAGGGCGCGCTGCTTGTGGCGCTGGGCTTGGCCCTCTATGGAGGGCTTGCGGCCGCCGTGGCGGGACGGACCGGCCGCGCGAGCTTGCTCCAGTCGGCGCAGCACGCGGCGGTCGGCGTGTTCGTGCTCGTGATCGGCGCGCTGGTGCTGCTGACCTACGCGTTCCTGCGCTTCGACTTCTCGGTGCGCTACGTGGCGACCAACACCAACCTCGGCACGCCGTTCTACTACCGGATCACCGCGGTGTGGGGCGCCCTGGAGGGCTCGATCATCCTGTGGGGCTCGATGCTCGCGCTCTACACGCTGGTGGTCATCGTGACCCAGCGCGAGCGCGCCCGCGAGTTCTACCCATGGGTGCTCGCGACCATGCTCGGGGTGCTCACCTTCTTCCTGCTCGTGATGACGATCGCGGCGCCGCCGTTCTCGCGCCTGACCCCGATCCCCGCCGACGGCCGCGGCCTCAACCCGCTGCTCGAGGACACCGGGATGATCACCCACCCGGTGGCCCTGTATCTGGGCTTCACCGGCTTCACGGTGCCGTTCGCGTTCGCCATCGCCGCGCTGGCCACCGGGCGCGTGGGCGAGGCCTGGATCGTGCTGACCCGCCGCTGGACGATCGTGGCGTGGTACTTCCTCTCGCTCGGCCTCCTCATCGGCGGGTGGTGGAGCTATCACGTGCTCGGCTGGGGCGGCTACTGGGCGTGGGATCCGGTGGAGAACGCCGCGTTCATGCCGTGGCTCACCGGCACCGCGCTGCTCCACTCGGTGATGATCCAGGAGCGGCGCCGGATGCTCAAGCTCTGGAACCTGACGCTGGTGATCCTCACCTTCAGCCTCACGCTGTTCGGGACGTTCCTCACCCGCTCGGGGATCATCGCCTCCGTCCACGCGTTCACCCAGGGTACGATCGGCGTCTTCTTCCTGGCCTTCCTGGCCCTGGTGGTGCTGGGCGCGCTCGGGCTCCTGGCCTGGCGGTGGGAGGCCCTGCGCAGCACCGGCGAGCTGGATTCCGTGGTCTCGCGCGAGTCCGCGTTCCTGCTCAACAACGTGCTGCTGGTCGCCGCCGGCTTCACGGTGTTCTTCGGGACGGTGTTCCCGCTCCTGTCCGAGGCCGTGCGCGGCACCAAGGTGAGCGTGGGCGCGCCGTTCTTCAACCAGGTCAACGTGCCGCTGTTCCTGTCCCTGATCTTCCTCATGGGGGTGGGACCGCTCATCGCCTGGCGCCGCGCGTCGTGGGAGAATCTGCGCAGGAACTTCGTGTGGCCAGTGACGATCGGCGTGGTCGGGGCCGCGCTCTTCTGGGCCATGGGGATCCGCTCGGCGCTGGCCGTGCTCGCGCTGACCCTCACCGTCTTCGTGGCCGCCACGATCGCGCTGGACTTCGCCCGCGCCACCCGGGCGCGGCTCCGCTCGGGCCAGTCCGCGCTCCCCGCCATGGCCGGTCTGCTCGTGCGTCACAACCGGCGGTACGGCGGCTTCGTCGTCCACCTCGGCATTCTCGTGATCACCCTCGGAGTCACGGGCTCGCAGGCGTGGTCGGTGCAAACCGAGACCACGCTGCGTCAAGGTGAAGTGGCCCAGCTCGCCGGCTACCGGGTGCGCTTCGACGGGCTGTCGCCGAGCCAGGAGTCGAACCACTTCCGCGTGATCGGAAGGTTCACGGTGAGCAACGGGCGCGCGCGCCCGACCGTGATGCAGCCGGCCAAGAAGTTCTATCCCCAGGAGTCGTCACCGATCGCCGGCGTCGACTACGAGCTGGGATTTCGCGAGGACCTCTATCTCGTGCTGGGCGACTTCACGCGGGACGGCACGCAGGCCACGGTCAAGATCCAGGTCAACCGCCTGGTGAGCTGGATCTGGATCGGCGGGCTCATCCTCACCCTCGGCACGGTCCTGGCGATCCTGCCGGAGCGCCGCCCGAGACCCGCGTGAAGCGTGTCTGGCCCTGGCTGATCCCGCTCTCCGCGATCCCGCTGCTGCTGCTCCTCGCCTACGGCTTCCGGCTGAACCCGCGCGACGTCCCCTCGCCGCTCGTCGGCCGCCCGGCCGCCGCGTTCGCGCTCACCACGTTCGATGGCCAACCCGTCAGCCTGGAAAGTTTGCGCGGCAAGGTCGTGGTGCTGAACTTTTGGGCGTCGTGGTGCAACCCCGCGTGCTACGACGAAGCGCCGGTACTCGAGCGGGGCTGGCGCGCCTGGCGGGACCGCGGGGTGATGGTGGTCGGCGTCGACATCCAGGACACGGTGGACGCCGCGCAGAAGTTCATGCGTGAGTTCAGGCTGACGTTTCCGAACGCGCGCGACGTCAACGGGCAGGTCTCGATCGACTACGGCGTCTACGGCGTTCCCGAGACCTTCTTCATCGACCGGCAGGGTCGCATCCGCGCCAAGCACGTCGGCGCCGTCACCGACGCCGACTTCCGCTCCAAGGTCGAAGCCCTGGTCGCCGAGCCCTCTTAGTCCGAGCGGGTTTATCCGCCGGACTTCCGGAGCGAGATGCCGCCGCCGGTGCGGGCGCCGGCAAGGAAGCTGTCGCCGTAACCGAAGAGGACGTCGCTGCCCTGGAGTCTCAGGATGAGCGACACCGTGCGCCCCACGGACATGGTGTCGCCTTCCGTCACTTTCCCTTCGAGGACCACGCGCTGGCCGATCCGCCGCGCGACCCCGACCGCGACCCCCTCGCAGGTCAACGTCCACTTGCCGTCGGCGGCGAGCACGAAGCGCGCAGGCGCGGAGCTGGGACCGGACTCGGACGCACTGCTGGAGGCGGTCATGGTCCCCGTCCACGTTCCCGCGAAGGGACCAAGGTCGTCCGGTGACTGGGCGAGCGCCCCGGTCGCGAACGCGGACAGCACCGCCACCAGCCCGATCACCACGCCTCGTCGCCTCACACCGCACCTCCCGCACATCGGGTTCGCCCGGCGAACGCGGGCGGCCCCCATTGTACGGTGGTTCACTTCGAGACGAGGAGCGAGAAGCGGGCGCTACGCCGACTGTCGCTTCAGGAGTATCTCGTCGTCGATGCGGAGGCCGAGGAAGAAGGCCTGACCGCTCCCGAAGAGCGCGGTCCCGCGCGGCTTCAGCACGAACGACACCTCGCGGCCGACCGTCATGGGATCGCCGGCCGTCACGCGTCCCTCCCCGACGATGCCCTTGGCCGTTTGCCGAGCGACGCCGGTGACGACGGTGCCCCCGGAGCTCGTGAGCGTAAAGCGCCCGTCGTCGCCGAGGGTGAGACGCGCCGGCGCTTCGACGCGGCCGAGCGCGCTGGCCATGTCCCGGCTCATGATCGTGCCCGTCCACTGGCCCGCGAAGGGCCGAAGGTCCGTCGCCGACACCGTCCGCGACGCGCCGCTGGGCGCGGTCGCACATCCGGCCACCAAGAACAGCACCGCGATCGTCAACCATGTCTTCACGACAACCTCCATTCGCCGAACATTCTGTGCAACCGCGGTGCCGCCGGAAAGAGCGTGGCATGGTCCCTGCTTCCCTGAACGAGCATGCGACGCCTGGGAATCCTGCTCTCCGTGACCGTGCTCGTCGTGGTGGGACTGGTGGCCAGTGGCGTGATCCGGGTGGAAGTCCATTCGCCCAGCGGCGCCGAAGCCAAACCGTTCTGGCGGGACAAGCCCGTCACCGAAACGTTGCCCGACGGTCTGCGCATCTGGGTCGAGATCGCGCGGGCGGTGAGGCCGGCGGTCGTCAACATCAGCACCACCGAGAAGGTGAAGAGCCCGCTCGGCGACGATCTGTTCAGCCGCCTGTTCGAAGGCCAGGCGCGGCGGCCGCGCACCGCGCTCGGCTCCGGGTTCATCGTCTCCGCCGACGGCTACGTGGTCACCAACTTCCACGTGGTGCGGGAGGCCGCGCAGATCATGGTGCGCACCGCCGACCAGCACGAGCACGTGGCCAAGATGGTGGGGGGCGACGCCAAGACCGACCTCGCGCTGCTGAAGATCGACGGCGGCGAGCTGCCCACGCTGCCCTTCGGCGACTCCGACCGTCTCGAAGTCGGCGAGCCGGTGATGGCGATCGGCAATCCGTTCGGGCTCGAGCAGACCGTGACCACCGGGATCGTGAGCGCCAAGGAGCGGTTCATCGGCGGCGGGCCCTACGACGACTTCATCCAGACCGACGCGTCGATCAATCCCGGCAACTCGGGCGGTCCGCTCGTCGACACGCGCGGCGCGCTCGTCGGCATCAACTCCGCGATTTTCTCGCAGACCGGCGGCTGGGCCGGCATCAGCTTCGCGATTCCCGTGAGCCTGGCCCGTCAGGTCTTGCCCCAGCTCAAGGAGGGCGGCCGTGTCGTGCGTGGCTACCTCGGAGTCGGGGTCGCGCCGGTCACGCCGGAGACCGCGCGGGAAGCCAAGCTTCCCGCGCCGCGCGGTGCGGTGGTGGTCGAGGTCGCGTCGGGATCGCCGGCCGCCCGCGCCAAGCTAGCTCCCGGCGACGTGATCACGGCCTTCAAGGGCGAGCCGGTCAACGGCCCCCGAGATCTCACCCGCCGCGTCGCCGGCACGCCGCCCGGCACCGGCGTCACGCTGGCCTTCATTCGCAACGGAGAGCCGCGCACCGCCGACGTCACGCTCGGCGAGCTCCGCGACGCCGATGCGAAGCGATGAAGCGATGGCTCAGGCGCGATCGGCCTGGATGGGGCGGCGCTTGAGCATACATCCTCAGAAATGCGGCTTCGTCGCCGGGGAGTGTACGATCGAATGGTGAGACATCTTCGCCGCATCGCCGTGGCGTTCGTGGGCGGGACCGTCCTCGCCGTCGGCGTGGTCATGGTGGTGCTTCCCGGTCCGGCGGTGGTGGTGATTCCGGCGGGCCTCGCGATTCTCGCGACCGAGTTCCCCTGGGCGCGACGCCTGCTTCACCGGGTCAGGAGCACGGCCGGGCGTGGCTTGGCGCTCTTCAGACGGCGAGCGCCTGCGGAACACCCCGAGCGGCCCGCGGACGCGCCGCCCGAAGCTCGCCGGCTTCGCGCGTCCTGAGCGTCAGCGATCCGGGCGCGTCGCGTCGTCGGAACGGGCGCCTGACACCAGCCACGCTCGGAAGGCGGGAAAGATCGGCGGGCCGCGGAGCATCCACGGCCGCACCCGAGGCGTGGCTCACGGCCTCCACGCCAGCCTCGGCCGCGCCCGCTCCGTCACGCGCACGCTCACCGCGTGACCCAGGCCCTGCGCCGCGTGATATCCGTGAGCCAGCGCGCCGACGTCCAGATCGACGGTGGCCAGGTCCTGGATCGAGACGTCGCGCGCCGGCGTCGGGGTCAGCGTGGTCACCGTCTTCACGTAGCGGCGGCACGCCCCGCACGTCTCGGCCTTGCGCGTCTCCGCGGTGGCCTCGGAGACCAGCGGGCCGAGCGTGAGGTGATGGCGGTTGCCGCAGTACGGACAGCGGAGCCACTCCGTCCGCCAGTCGCCGCCGCAGCGCGTGCAGCGCAGGCAGCGCGCGCGCTCGAGCCCGCGCGCTTCGGCGAGCGCGGGCCAGGCGCCGCAGATCGGACAGTAGCCGTGGTCCCAGGTCGCGCTCACCAACGAGGACCAGCGCCGCGCGCACGCCTGGAGCAGCGGCATGGCCGCGACCGCGGCGACGGGCGCGAACGCGTCGCGGTCGGCGCCGATCCCCTCGGCGAGCGCGTCGAGCCGCGCCCGATCCGCGGCGAGCGCGGCCTCGAGGATGGCCGGCGCATCGAGCAGCCGAACGCGCGCGGCCTTGGCCAGCGATCCCGAGGCGCCGGCCTCGGCGGCGATGGTCAACAGCGAGCGAATCCGGCGGTCGAGCGCCCGTCCAGACATCGGGAAGGTCGCGCCGTCGACGAGCGGCGCATCGCCCGAACGAGCGTCCGGTATCGCGCTCCGGGCCGGCGGCGATTCAGGGACGGCGTCCGCGTAGCCGGGATCGTCGATCTCCGACCGCGTCGCTTCCAGGAGCCGCAGCCATGATCGGAACTCCGGCTGCTCGTGGCGAAGCGCTTCGAGCGGATCTGCCTCCGCGCGCGCGATCATCGGCTCAGGCGGTCCTCATAAGCCTTGAATTTTTCGGTGATCCCTGTAATCGATGTCATGGGTGACTCCCTCTACCATGGTTGGAACGCACGCCGAGACGCACTGGCGGCGGCTCGGTTGACTGGAATTGCGCTCCATGCGATGCACCATTGGACCTTCGTCCAATGCCGATCCCCGTCGTCGAGCAGCGCGCTCACGGTCATGCGCGGGCTGGGGCGGAGCCGCGGCGGACGCCGCTGCTGATCCTGCTCGCTGACCGCCACAGGTACGGAGCAATCCGTGTGCCTGTAACTCGCGCCGAAGCGCGGCCGCCGTCCCGGGGCAGAATCGATTCGGTGTAGGCTAGACCGCGTGACGCTGAGGCCAATGACCTGCAACCGATTGCATCGCGCGCTCGCTGTCGCGGCGCTCGCTGTCGCGGCGCTCGCCCTCGTCGTCGCCCTGCCGGTGGCCGCGCTCGCACAGCATCCGGCTCGCCACGTCGAGGAACAGGTGGTGTACGAAATCGCTGGACAGTTGCGGTGCGTGGTCTGCCAGAACCTCTCGGTGGCCGACTCGCCGTCCGAGATGGCGTTACAGATGCGCGGGGTGATCAAGGAGCGACTGGCCGCGGGTGAACGCCCGGACCAGGTCGTGCGCTACTTCGTCGACAAGTACGGCGACTGGATCCTGCTCGCGCCGCCCCGGCGGGGGTTTTCGCTGATCGTCTGGATCTTCCCGTTCGTCGCCGTCGTCGTGGGACTCGGCATCGTCGCGCTGGTCCTCCGCCGGTGGACGCGGCGTCGCCGCCCGTCACCCCAGACGCCGCTCGACGCCGACATGAGCGAGCGCATCCGCCGGGAGATCGAAGCGTGATCGGGGTGCTGGTGGTGGTCCTGGTCCTCGGCATCCCCGCGCTGGCGTTCGCGGTGTGGCCGCTCTGGAGTCGCCGCGGGACCACGATCCTGCGCCTGCCCCCCGGTCCCCGCGGCGAGCTGCTCGAGCAGAAGCGTCAGGCCGTGCGCAGTCTGCGCGAGCTGGCCTTCGAGCACGAAGCCGGACACATCTCCGACGACGACTACGCGGATCTCCGCGCGCGCTACGAAGGCGAGACCGCGGCGGTGCTGGTCGAGCTGGATCGCCTGGGTCCGGCACCAGCCGAGCCGCCGCCCGCCGCCGCGAGGCGTGGCCGCGGATGGCGCCACCCGCTCGCGATCGGCGCGGCGGCGGCCGCGCTGCTGGTCTTCGGCATCGGGATCGGCGCCGGCATCGTGCGCTACACGGCTCCCGAGCCGCCGGACCCGGGACCGATGCCGGGATCACGCCCGCTCGCGCCGATCGAGGCCGGGCCGCCGCCGTCGGTGGGCGGCGCCCCGCCGTCAGCCGGTGGCGCGCCGCCTTCAACGGGCGGCGCGCCGCGAGCGGTCACGCCCGAGATGCTCCAGGGAATGCTCCAGGCCGCGCGCTCGAGTCTGTTCGAGGGACGCTACGGCGAGGCGATCGCGGCGTACCAGGCGATTCTCAAGCGCGATCCGAAGAACGTCGACGCGATGACCCATCTCGCGCTGATCGTGGCCATCGGCGGCCACGCCGACACCGCGCTCGAAACCTTCGACAAGGTCCTCGGCCTCGACCCGAACTACGAGCCCGCCCTGCTCTACCGCGGCCAGGTCCTCTACGAATCCAAGCAGGACACCGCCGGCGCCATCAAGTCCTGGGAAAAATTCCTCGCCCTCACTCCACCGGGCGAAGACCGCGACCGCGTCACCAAGATGATCGCCGACGCCAAAGCCGCGCCGGCACCGGCCAAGAAGTAGCTACTGATCCGGCGTGTAGACCCAGATCTTCGCGGCGGCGGGGAGGCCGAGCGCGATGGTCTGGCCGTCGCCCGACGCGGTGATGGTGCCGGCCCAGGGGGCGACTTCGAGGATCGTGAGGCGGCGGCCGGGGCGGACGTCGTTGCGCCAGAGGTGTTCGAGGAGCTTCTTGTCGGCCTCGGCTTCTTCGAGGATGCGCTCGACCACGACCGTGGTGCCTTCGGGCGCGTTGGCGAGCGGGAACGGGCGCACGCGCGGCGGCGTCGGCATGCCGGGAATGGGATTGCCGTGGGGACACGTGCTGGGCATGCCGAGCAGCTCGGCCAGCCGCTCCTCGACGCGCGGGGAGAGCGCGTGCTCCAGGCGATGCGCTTCCTCGTGGGCATCGGTCCAGTTCAGGCCGAGCGTGTCGGTCAGCCAGCGCTCGAGCAGGCGATGCCGCCGCGCCATCACCTCGGCGATCTCGGTGCCCTTGGTGGTGAGCGTGAGGCTCTTGTCGGAGCCGATCTTCACGTAGCCGCCGCGCGACATCCGGTGGATCGCCTCGGTCACGGCCGGCGCCGAGATGCTCATGTGCTTGGCCACGCGCGCGCCGATGACGGGCTTGCCGCTACCCGCGAGGTCGTAGATCGCCGCCAGGTAGTCCTGGATCGACGCGGTCTCCTCGCTCGAATGCTCAGAAGCCTTCGGGGCCGATGTTCGTGCCATCGAATCGCAGTATAAGCCCGCGCAGGCCGATCAAAACGGGTCAGATGCTAGGCGGCGAGGAGCCGGCCTGCGTTAGACTCGTCGCCATGGATCGGGCCGACGCGGGGCAGCGGATCAGCGAGCTGCGGGAGCAGATCCACCGTCACGACTACCTCTATTACGTCGAGGCGCGCCCCGAAGTCTCCGACGCCGAATACGACCGACTCATGGCCGAGCTGCGGGCGCTGGAGACGGAGCTCCCCGAGCTGATCACGCCGGACAGCCCCACCCAGCGCATCGGCGGCGCCGCCGTCGACGCCTTCAAGACCGTCGAGCACCGGGTCGCGATGCTCTCCCTCGACAACGCGACCACGCCCGAGGACCTGCGCGAGTTCGAGGCCCGCATTTCTCGCGCGCTGCCCGGCGCGCGCTTCGGCTACGTGGCCGAGCCCAAGATCGACGGCCTCGGCGTGGCGCTGCTCTACGAGTGCGGCCGTCTCGTGCGCGGGGCCACCCGCGGCGACGGCCGGATGGGCGAAGACATCACCCAGAACTTGAAGACGATCCGCAGCGTGCCGGTGATCCTGCGAGGGCGGCTGGCGACCTCGCCGGATCTCGAAGTCCGCGGCGAGGTGTTCATGCCGCGCGCGGACTTCGCGAGCCTCAATCGCACGCTGGAGGAGAGCGGCGAGGGCACGTTCGCCAACCCGCGCAACGCCGCGGCGGGCGCCGTGCGGCAGAAGGACCCGGCCGCGACCGCGCGCCGGCCGCTCGACATCTTCCTCTATCACGTGAGCCGCGCCGAGGGACTGACCTTCGCGACCTACAGCGAGACGCTGGAGGCCCTACGCGAAGCCGGGTTCAAGACCAACCCGCGCGCCGAGCCGTGCGCCACCATCGAGGACGTGATCGCCTACTGCGCGCGGCTCGAGACCGAGCGCGACGGGCTCGGGTACGATGCCGACGGCGCGGTGGTGAAGGTCGACTCCCTCGAGCAGCAGCGCCGCCTCGGCAGCACGACGCACCACCCGCGCTGGGCGGTGGCGTTCAAGTTCGCCGCGCGCCAGGCGACCACGGTCGTGCAGGCCATCGAGGTCAACGTCGGCAAGACCGGCGCGCTGACGCCGGTGGCCAAGCTCGAGCCGGTGGAGCTGGCCGGCGTGACGATCAGCAACGTGAGCCTGCACAACGAGGACGAGGTCCGCCGCAAGGACGTGCGCGTGGGCGACACCGTGTTGATCGAGCGCGCGGGCGACGTGATCCCCTACGTGATCCAGGTCATCGCGAGCAAGCGGCCGGAAGAAAGCACACCGTTCAATTTCCCCGACCAATGCCCGGCGTGCGGCGGGCTCGCCTATCGGCCGGAGGGCGAGGCGTACTGGCGGTGCATGAACAGCGCGTGCCCGGCCCAGCTCAAGGAGCGGCTCCGGCACTTCGGATCGCGCCGGGCCATGGACATCGAGCACCTCGGCGAGAGCACGCTCGAGCAGCTCGTCGATCGCAAGCGCGTGCTGAATTTCGCCGACCTCTACACGCTCACCGCGGAGGAAGTGGCCGAGCTGGAGCGCTTCGCCGAGAAGTCCGCCGAGAACCTGGTCGCCGCCATCGCGGCCTCGAAGACCCGAGGGCTCTCGCGGCTCCTGCACGCGCTGGGCGTCCGGCTCGTGGGCGAGCGCGTGGCGACCGTGCTGGCCACCCGATTCGGGACCATGGAGACCCTCATGCGCGTATCCGCGGAGACGCTGTCCGAAGTCCACGGCGTCGGCCCCCACATCGCCAGGTCGTTGACGACGTTCTTCGCCGACGAGACCAACCGCGCGGTGATCGCGCGGCTGGCCCAGGACGGGGTGGCCATGCGAGAGGTCGGCCACCAGGAAGATCAGCCCCGCCCGCTCGCCGGGAAATCGTTCGTGCTGACCGGCGCGCTGCCCACGCTCACGCGGGAGGCGGCCCGCGAATTCATCGAGCGCCGGGGCGGGCGCGTGACCGGCTCGGTCTCGAAGAAGACCGACTACGTGGTCGTCGGCGAGGCGCCCGGCAGCAAGGCGGACGACGCCCGCCGCCTGGGCGTGGCGATCCTCGACGAGGCCGCGCTGCTCGCGCTGGAGGACCCGCGATGAGACGCGCGCTCGCCCTCGCCGCTCTCGTCGCGACGGTCGCCGCCGGATGCCTGGGCGCCCAGACCCGATCGCGCGCCCCCCTCGACCCCGACTCGCCCGGACGGTGGGAATCGCGCACGACCATGACGTGGGCGCGCCAGGAGACGGCGGTGGCGGCGATCGGTGGACTGCTGTACGTGATCGGCGGCTTCGGGTCCACCACCGAGGCGGTCGACACGGTGGAGGTCTACGAACCCGCCGCGAACCGATGGCAGACCGTGGCGCCCTTGCCCATGGCCCTGCATCACGCGGCGGCCGCGGCCGTCGACGGCCGGCTCTTCGTGATCGGCGGCTACACCGGGCGGGTGCGCTTGACCCCGCTCGCCACCGTGTTCGAGTACGAGCCCGGCCAGAACAGCTGGCGCGAGCGCGCCAAGATGCCGAGCCCGCGCGGCGGCCTCGCGGTGGCGGTCCTCGGACGCCGGATCTACGCCCTCGGCGGCGCCGCCGACCGGCCGAGCAACGCCAACGAGTTCTACGACGTCGTCGCGGACAAGTGGTCGGCGGGCAACGCCATGCCGACCGCGCGCGATCACCTGGCCGCGGTGGGCCTGGACGGACGCGTGTGGGCCCTGGGCGGGCGCGAGTCGTTCCTGGGCACCCAGTACGCGAACGTGGAGATCTACGATCCGGCCACCGATAGCTGGCGTACGGGGACTCCCCTGCCCAGCGCCCGCGGCGGCCTGGCCGCGGTCACCCTCGGGGGCAACATCTTCGTCTTCGGCGGCGAGGCGCCGCTGCGGATCTGGAACGCGGCCGAGATGTACGACCGGTCGATCAACACGTGGGTGGCCAAGGCCCCGATGCCCACCGCGCGCCACGGCATGGGGGCGGCGGTCATCGACGGGCGCATCTACGTTCCCGGCGGCGGACGCGAGCCCCAGATCGCGCCCACCGACGTGACCGAAGTGTTCACGCCATGAGAGGGCTCGCCGCGCTCCTGCTCGTGCTCGTGGTCCCCCTGGCCGCCTCGGCGGCGGGGCCGCACGGCCGGTCCGAGGCGCTGACCGCTCTCGAGGCCCGCGACGCGGAAACCCGGCGGCTGGCCGCCGCCGAGCTGGCCGAGCACGGCACCATGCCGGACGTCCCGCGGCTGGCCAGGGCGCTCCGCGACGCCGACCCGCTGGTGCGCGCGATCGCCGAGCGCAGCCTGTGGAACGTGTGGAGCCGCTCCGGCGACAGAGAGATCGATGCCCTGTTCGCCAACGGGGTACAGGAAATGAGCGAGGGGCTCGGCGAGACGGCCGTGAAGACGTTCACCCGGATCATCGAGCGGAAGCCCGACTTCGCCGAGGGCTGGAACAAGCGGGCGACCGTGCTCTACATGCTCGGCGAGTACCAGAAGTCGCTGGCCGACTGCGACGAGGTGATGAGGCGCAACCCGCATCACTTCGGCGCGCTCAGCGGCTACGGGATGATCTATCTCAAGCTCGGCGATCCCGGGCGCGCGCTCACCTACTTCGAGCGCGCGCTGGCCGTGAACCCGAACCTCACCCAGGTCGAGGAGAACGTGCAGGCGCTGCGGCGTCTCCTCCTCGAGCGTCGCAAGAACACCACCTGACCCGACAACGGAGGCGAACGTGATCGAGGCCCTCAAGAAAATCACCAGTCCGAGCGTGGCCAATGCGATCGAGACGTTCAAGGTGCGCCCGCGGAACCAGGGGCAGATGTCCTCGGAGATCCGCGCGCTGTTCCCGGAGATGGGGCCGCTGGTCGGCTACGCGGTCACCGCGGTGATCCGCGCCGAGCCGGAGCCGCTGGAAGGGCACCGGGCCACCACCTACGGCTGGTGGGATTACGTGCTGTCCATTCCCGCCCCGCGCGTGATCGTCGTGCACGACCTCGACGAGCCGCGCGGTCAGGGCGCCCAGTGGGGCGAGGTGCAGGCCAACATCCACAAGGCGCTGGGCTGCGCCGGCGTGGTCACCGACGGCTCCGTGCGCGACCTCGACGAGGTGCGGGCGCTGGGCTTTCAGTTCGCGGCCGCGCACATCTCGGTGTCGCACGCCTACGTCCACATGGTGGATTTCGGCTTGCCCGTGAAGCTCGGCGGGCTGTGGGTGAAGCCGGGCGATCTGGTCCACGCCGACCAGCACGGGGTGGTGACGATCCCGCCCGAGATCGCCGATCGCATCCCGGACGCGGTGGCCAAGGTCGAGGCCGACGAGCGCAAGATCATCGACGTCTGCAAGTCGAAGGATTTCTCGGCCCAGAAGCTGAAGGACCTCTACAAGGTGATTCGCCCGGGCACGTACTGACGCGTACCTCCGGCGTAGACTGGCAGGCATGGAGATCCGGAACCCGCGGCGCGGGGAGTTGCGCGCGGTGATGGAGCTGGCGGTCGACGCGCTGGGGCCGGAACGCGCGGGGCCGTTCGTCCGGTCGCACGTCGAGCGGCATCATCTGCTGGTGGCCGAGCGCGAGGGCGAGGTGGTGGGGATGCTCGCCTACCGCACCGACTGGTTCCAGTGCACGTTCGTCTCGCTGGTGTCGGTGCGCAAGGACGTTCGTCGCCGTGGCATCGCGCGCTCACTGTTCGCGAAGGCCGAGGAGATGTCGCCGAGCCCGCGGCTCTTCTCTTCAAGCGAGGAGACCAACGGGATCTCGATTCAAATGCACACCGCGCTGGGGTTCGTCCCGTCAGGGCAGATCGACAACCTGCCGCAGGGCTATCGCGAGCTGCTGTTCTACAAGCGCTTGCGTCCCTACGACGGTGGAGGTTCACCATGACCGAGGCATCCGCCGCCAAAGAAGAGCTGCTGCTGGCCGCCGCCCGCGAGTACAAGGCGTTTCACGAAGCGCTGCACGGTCTCAACGACGAGCAGACGGCCGAGGTGTGGCTGGGCACGTGGAGCGTCAAGGAGATCGTGGCCCACATCAGCGGCTGGCACCGCGAGATGGTGCCCGCGCTCGATCGTCTCGCCCGTGGCGAGCGCCCCATCCCCGAGGGGGTCAGCTACGACGACGTCGACGCCTGGAACGCGCGCTTCGCCGCCACCGCGCACGGCAGCGAGGTCTCCGATCTCCTGCTCGAGCTGGACCGCTCCCACGAGGACTTCATGCAGGCCGCCGATCGCGTCCCTGCCGAGCGCTGGCAGCCGGGCAAGACCACGCATCGCATCGTCGACGACAACAGCGCCCACCACTACCGCGAGCACGCCGACCAGATCCGCACCTGGCGCGCGTCGCGCGGCGTGTAGCCGGATCAACTTCGTCTTGATGATGGTCGTGGATGTCGTCGGTGCCTCGGTCGTCGGCTTCGTCGCCTGGTACCTCTCGAACGAACAGATCCACCGGACCCGGCTCACCTAGAAGTGCTCTACGGGTCAGCGAAGTCGACCCGCCATCACAGGCCCAGGAGTGACCGCCTCATGCTACCGTGTCGTCATGGTTCGACGTGCCCAGGAGACTGTCCCACGCTCGATCCGGTTTCGCCCTTGGGTCAAAGAAGAGGTCGAACGTATGGCCAAACGCAATCGACGCGGATTCTCGGAAGTCGCGCAGGATCTAATCGAGGAGGCGCTTCGAATGCGCATGTGCCCCGGGGTCTACTTCATGGACGAGCCGGCCGGGCGGGACGCCAAGGTCGCCGGGACGGGACTGGCGGTTTGGGAAGTGATCCGTGACTATCTTGCCGAGAAGCGCGACGTCAAGCGATTGCGGCGGAGCCTTCCACGGCTCAGCGACGCTCAGGTCACGGCAGCGCTCCGCTACTATGAAGCCTGGCCCGAGGAGATCGACGAGCTCATCGCCGAGAACGCGAGCGCGATCCCCGCAGCTCGGTGACGCTGTACCTGGACGAGGATCTCGCGCCGATGATAGCCGACCGGCTTCGACGTTGGCATGACGGGACATTCCGATTCGACCCAGCTCGACTACGCAGCTTCGGCGAGGCGTGCCATCGTCACCAGGAATGTGCGCCACTTCCGCGTGTTGGGCGAGGCTCGGGTCCGATCGCAGATGCCGCATGCGGGCATCGTCCTTTGCCCCGCGTCGCTCCGCGGTTCGGAATATGGTGTCATCGTCGACGCCCTGGTCTAGCTCGTGCGCCGCTATCCGAAAGGGCTCGGTGCATACGATGTTGTTCTTCTGGCACCACGCCAGCGAGGTGAGCGATGAAGGCCAAATCTAGACCCGTCACGGGAACAGCTCGGGCCGCGGTGATCCGTGGCGGACGGCTGCTCGACGTCCACGCGCATCGCGCCGAACCCCGCGATCTCCTCATCGTCGGCGACACGATTCGTGAGGTCGGCGCGCCCGGATTGAAAGCGCCGGCCGGCGCACGCGTGATCGACGCGCGCGGCAAGCTGCTTCACCCGGGGTTGATCAACGCGCACATGCACGGGCACGGCAACCTCGCCAAGGGGATGGGCGACCGGTGGACGCTCGAGCTGTTGCTCACCGCGGGGACGTGGATCAACGGCGGGCGATCGCTGGAGGACAAGTATCTGAGCGCCAAGCTCGGGGCCGTCGAGATGGTGCTCAAGGGGTGCACCGCGGCGTACGATCTCGCGTTCGAGTGGCCGGCGCCGACGCCCGAAGGACTCAACGCGGTCGGGCGGGCGTATGCGGACGTCGGCATGCGCGCGGTGGTCGCGCCGATGGTGGCCGACCGCACGTTCTACGAGGCGATCCCCGGGCTGATGGACGTGCTCACGCCCGGCCTGCGCAAGGACGTGGCGAAGCTCCGTCCCGCGCCCGGGAAGGCGAGCGTGGCCAACATGCGCGAGGCCTTCCGCGGCTGGACGCTCGATCGCGAGCACGTGAGCCTGGCCGTGGCGCCCACGATCCCGCATCACTGCTCGGACGGATTCATCCGCGCGTGCGTCGATCTCGCCAGGGACCACGACGCGGGCCTGCACACCCACGTCGCCGAATCGAAAGTGCAGGCCGTCGTGGGGCTTCAGCGTTACGGCAAGACGCTCACCGCGCACCTCGACGACCTCAACGTGCTCGGTCCCCGCTTCACGGTGGCCCACGGAGTCTGGCTCGACGGCGACGAGATGAAGCGGCTCGGTGATCACGGCGCGTCCGTCGCCCACAACCCCGGCAGCAACATGCGGCTCGGCAACGGTCTCGCCGACATGCGGGGCATGCTGGAGCGCGGGGTCAACGTGGGCGTCGGCACCGACGGCGCCAACTGCTCGGACAACCTCAACGTGTACGAGGCCATGCGCCTGGCCTCGCTCGTCTCCAAGGCGCGGACGCCCGATCTGGAACGTTGGGTGACGACGGAGGAAGTCGTGATGTCCGCGATGGAAGGGGGCGCCCGCACGCTCGGCCTCACGGGCAAGATCGGTCGCCTCGCCCCCGGTTACAAGGCGGATATCGTGTTCCTCGACCTCGGGCATCCGAACTGGCTGCCCTGCAACGATCCCACGAACCAGCTCGTCCACACCGAGGACGGCGGCGCGGTGGAGGGCGTGATGATCGGCGGCCGCATGATCGTCGAGGGGCGACGGGTGACCACCGTCGACATGGCGGCGCTCGCGCGCGACGTCGAGGCCGCGCGGGCTCGACTCGCCCGCGTCAACGCGCCGGGCAAGGCGCTGTACGAGCGGCTGGCGGCGGTGGTCGGACGGTTCTGTCCCGGTCTGGCCCACACGCCCTATCACATCGATCGGTACGTGGGCTCCTGACTCGTGGCCGAGGACATTCGTGTCCTGCTCTTCGATCTCATCGCGGCGGGGGTGCTCGCGTGACGGACGCCGCGCCGAGGCTCGAGACCGCGCGGCTGATCCTCCGCATGTTCCACGAGGACGACTTCGAGTCCTACCACGCGAAGGTCGGCTCGGATCCGGACGTGATGCGCTATCTCGGCGACGGCCAGCCCCTCACCCGCTCGCTGGCGTGGCGGCAGATGGCGATGATCGTCGGTCACTGGCATCTCAGGGGCTACGGCTTCTGGGCCGTCGAAGAGCGGTCGACCGGCGAGCTGGTCGGGCGCATCGGCCTCTTCAATCCCGAGGGCTGGCCGGGGTTCGAGCTGGGATGGGTGCTCGGCAAGGCGTACTGGGGGCGCGGCTACGCGACCGAGGGCGCGCGCCGGGTGCTCGATCACGCGTTCACCGACATGGGGCGCGATCACGTGATCAGCCTGATCTATCCCGCCAACGCCGCCTCGATCCACGTCGCCGAAAAAATCGGCGAGACACTCGAGGGACGCGTCGAGTTGTTCGGCCACGAGACGCTGGTCTACGGCATCCGCCGACGCGACGGAGTCCGCGAAGCTAGCGCTTGACGTAGACGACGTCGCCGTCGACCAGCACCTCGTAGGTCGGCACGTCCTCGGAGATCGGCCCGCTGACGAGCTTGCCGGAGCGGACGTCGAACTCGGCGAAGTGGAGCGGACATTCGACCACGTGGCCCCTCAGCGTTCCCCGCGACAAGACCGCCTGGCGGTGACCGCAGGCGTCCCGGATCGCGTAGAACGTGCCGTCGACGTTGGCGAGGAGCACGCGCCGGCGATCGACGGCCACCCACTTCATCGTGCCCGGCGCCAGCTCGGAGACGCTGGCGACGGGCACGAACCCTTCGCGCACCCTAATTCAATTTGAAGCCGAACATGCGCGCGGCGTTGTCCGCGGTGATCTTGCGGAGGTCGGTCTCGGGAACGCCGGTGAACATGCGATCGAGGAACGACTGCGACTTCGGCCACGTCGACTCGGCGTGGGGGAAGTCGCTGCCCCACAGCATGTTGTCGACGCCGATCAGGTCGCGCAGCTGCACGCCGAGGTCGTCCTCCATGAACTCCACGAACATGTTGCGGCGCCAGTAGTCGCTGGGCAGGAGCCCGTCCTTCGACTTCCACCCCTTGGTGAACACCGGCCGCTCACGATAGGTGAAGTCCATCTGCTTCAGCCAGTGAGGGATCCACGCTGCTTCGTGCTCGACGGAGCCGACCTGGAGCTTGGGATGCCGATCGAAGACGCCCGCGAAGAGCATCGCCGATAGCGAGTAGCGCACCCAGTGGTCGGTGGTGGAGCGGCCGGCCCCGGTGAGCTCGCCGAGGTTCATGGTGAACTCACAGCCGGGGACGCCCCCGCGCGGGGTGCCGATGTGCAGGAGCAGCGGCTGGCCGAGGTCGGCCGCCGTCCACCACAAGCGCTCGTAGATCGGATGACGGTACGGCCGGTCGGCCAGCGGCGCCACCGGAATGAACGCGCCGACCAGCCCGAGCTTGGCGCAGCGCTCCAGCTCCGCGCAGGCGTCGTCGACGTCGTCCACGTTGAGCATGGCGATGCCCTTGAGCCGATCGGGGAACGGCTTGCAGAACTCGGCGATCCAATCGTTGTAGACGCGGCAGATGGCCGAGAGCATCGCGCTGTCGGGGATGCGGTACCAGAAGAGGCCCTGGCTCGGCTGCAGGCACGCGCCCCACACCCCGTCCATCTCGTTCTCTTTGACCATGGCCGCCGGATCGTAACCACCGAGGCGGACGTCCTCCCACACGCCGAGGAAGTCGATGGCCGAAGGATCCTCGAACCGCTGGCCGGCCTGCATGACGGCGCCGAGGGTCCCGGCCTGCTGGCCGTCGATGAACCACGCGTCGTACTTGCGGCCGGCGGGCGTCTCGATGCGCTCCATCCGCGGCGCGCGGTCCTTGAAGCGCGATTCGATCCGGTTCGTGTACAGGTCGGGTGGCTCGATGATGTGGGAGTCGGCCGAGATGATTTTGTGGCCCGCCATGGCGCACCTCCTCGAATCAATCGACGGGCTGACCTTAATGCGCTGGGACGGGCTCGTCAAGCGGCGCCCCGCGGACCATCGCGGAGATCTCGGCGCGGGTGACGGGCACGCGGGTGACGCGGGCGCCGAAGGGCGCGAGCGCGTCCTCGATGGCCTGGGCGAGGAGCGGGTGCACGGGCATGATGCCGCCTTCCCCCGCGCCCTTGGCGCCGAGCGGGTTGAGCGGGGTCGGCGATTCGAGATGGCGGATCTCGAACGTCCGCGGCGCGTCAGCAGCGGTGGCCAGCGTGTAGTCCATCAGCGTGGCGGTGAGTCGCTGGCCTGACGCGTCGTACGCGAGCTGCTCGTTCAGCGCGTCGGGGATCCCCTGCACCACCGCGCCGTGGATCTGGCCGTCGACGATCCCCGGCTCCAGCACGTGGCCGCAGTCGTGAGCCACGATCCAGCGCAGCACGCTGAGCGCGCCGGTCTCGGGGTCGACCTCGACGACCACGGCGTGGGTGCCGTTGGCGAACGCCGACTGGGACACCGTGAACACCTGCATGTCTTCGAGGCCGGGACTCTCGCCGGGCACGCGGCCGGCGTGAGCCGCCGCGGCCACGTCGGCCCAGCCGAGACTGCGCGTCGGCAGGCCCTTCACCGAGAACGCGCCGCCGTCGCAGACCACGTCCGCGGCCGAGGCCTCGAGCAGGTGCGCGGCGACGCGCATGGCCTTTTCGCGCACCACGCGCGAGGCGAGCAGCGCCGCGCTTCCGCCGATGGCCGCGGTGCGACTGCCATAGGTACCGCCGCCTTGCGCGATCAGATCGGTGTCGCCGGTGCGCACGTCGATCGCCTCCGGATCGACGCCGAGCAGCCCGCCGACGAGTCGCGAGAACATGGTGACGTGCCCCTGTCCCTGGGGCGCGGCGCCGGTGATGACGGTCACGGCGCCGTCCGCCGCCACGCGCACGGTGACGCCCTCGTGCGGCACCGTGGCCGTCGCTTCCACATAATTGGCCAGCCCGATGCCGAGGTAGCGTCCCTCGGCACGGAGCCGCGCCTGCTCGCGACGCGCGGCGGGCAGATCGAGCGTGTCGAGGGCGAGCTGCATGCAGCGCGGATAGTCTCCGCTGTCGTAGACGACCGGCCCGCGCCCCGCGGTCGAGAGACCGGTCTGATAGGGATGACGGTCGGCGGCGATCAGGTTGCGTCGCCTCAGCTCGATCGGATCCATCTTCAGCTCGTGCGCGAGGGCATCGACCGCGCGCTCGATCACCGCGGTGCCCTGCGGACGGCCGGCGCCACGATAGGCGCCGACGGGCGTGGTGTTGGTCAGCACCCCGCGCATGGCGAGATCGAGATGGGCGATCGTGTACGGCCCCAGCGAATGGATCATGGTGTTCTGCGGAAGGTTCAATCCGGAGACCGTGTAGGCGCCCATGTCGTGCAGGAAGGCATCGCGCAGCGCGACGATCGTGCCGTCGCGCGTGGCCGCGATCTGCACATCGTGGATCTGCTCGCGCTCCACCGTCGCGACCAGCGTGTGCTCGCGCCGGTCCTCGACCCACTTCAGCGGTCGGCCCAACCGGCGGACGACGGCCGCCACCGCGATGTACTCCGGGTAGTACATCCCCTTGGTGCCGAAGCCGCCGCCGACGTCGGGCGGCGCGATCACGCGGACGCGGTCGGTGGGAAGGCCGAGCTGGCCGGCGATCACGTCGCGGTGACGGTGCACCATCTGGACGGCGGCGCGCACGGTGAGCCGCTCCCCCGCCCACTCGACGACCAGTGCGCGCGGCTCCATCGGATGGGCGCCGCCCCGCGACAGGCGAAAGCGCGTGCTCACGACGACGGCCGCGGTTCTGAACGCCGCGTCGGGATCACCCACCCGTTGGCCCCACTCGGCCGCCACGTTGGTGCCGAGATCGTCGTGGAGCAGCGACGCGCCCGCGGCCAGCGCAGATTCCACATCGACCAGTGCCGGCAACGGCTCGTAGTCGACCGCGATCAGCTCGACGGCGTCGCGCGCGCGATACGGATCGTCAGCGACGACCATCGCCACCGGCTCGCCGACGTAGCGGACACGGTCCGCGGCCAAGGGGCGAGCGGCGCAGTGGCGCGGCAGGGCAGGATGAGGCGCGTAGACCGGAATCGGGCCACCGGCACTTCCGAGGTCGGCGGCGACGAACACCCCGACGACACCGGGCGCGTGCCGCGCGGCGCCGACGTCGATCGCGCGGATCCGCGCGTGCGCGTGTGGCGAGCGCGAGAACGCCGCGTGCAAACACCCGGGCACGCGGAGATCGTCCACGAACTCGCCCGCGCCGGTGATGAGCCGCGGATCCTCGCGCCGGCGAACGGTGTCCGCGTGTTCGGCCACGGTTACGCCTCTTCCGCCGGCAAGCGCGAGCGCCAGTCGAGCGTGCGCGTGATCAGGGGACGGAGGGCGAGCAGCACGAGGACGGCCCCGACGCCGAGCAGCGTGGCGGAGATCGGGCGGGTCACGAAGATCTCGTAGCGGCCGCCGGAGAGCGACAGGGCCTGGCGCAGCGACAGCTCCATCATCGGGGCCAGGACGAGGCCGAGCACGATCGGCGCGGTCTCGAAGTCGAGCTTGCGCAGGACGTAGCCGAGCACGCCGGTGACCAGCATGATCCACACGTCGATCACGCTACCGTTGACCGCGTACACGCCGAGGATGCAGCACACGAGGATCGACGGGTACAGCACGGGGTACGGCACCCGCAGCAGGTTCACGAACAGGCCCACCAGCGGGAGGTTCAGGATCAACAAGATGACGTTGCCCACGTACATCGAGGCGATGAAGCCCCAGAAGAGACGCGGGTCACTGTTGATCAGGAGCGGCCCCGGCGTGACCCCGTGGACCATCATGGCCGCCAGCAGCAACGCCGCCACGGGCGAACCAGGCACGCCGAGGGCGAGCATCGGCACGAACGCGCCGGAGGTGGCCGCGTTGTTGGCCGACTCCGGCCCGGCCACCCCCGCCACCGCGCCCTTGCCGAACTCCTCCGGATGCTTGGAGATCTTCCGCTCGACCGCGTACGAGACGAACGTGGAGATCACGTGCGCCGAGCCCGGGATGATGCCGATCAGGAACCCGAGCACGGTGCCGCGCCAGATCGGCGCGTTCGCCTCGCGCCACTCCTGGCGCGACGGCAGCAGCTCGCGCATGCGCGGCTTGATGACTTCCGGCGGATTCTTCATCCCCGCGGTCAACAAGATCTCGGCGAGTCCGAAGAGTCCGACGGCAACGGGGACCACGCCGATCCCGTCGCCCAGCTCGGCGATGCCGTAGGCGAAGCGGAAGTACCCGCTCATCTGGTCGATGCCGATCATCCCGAGCAGGAGCCCGAGCGCCGCCATCGCGAGCCCCTTCAGCATCGAGCCCGAGTTCATGTAGGCGAGCACGAGCAGGCCGAGCAGCAGCAGCGAGAAATATTCGGCGGGACCGAAGCGCAGCGCGAACGAGGCCAGCGGTGGGGCCAGGAACATCAACGCGATCACGCTGACCGTGCCCGCCACGTAGGAGCCGACCGCCGCGATGGCCAGCGCCGCGCCCGCGCGCCCCTTGCGGGCCATCGCGTAGCCGTCGATGCAGGTCATCACCGAGGCGGCCTCGCCGGGGATGCGCATGAGGATCGACGTGGTCGATCCGCCGTACATGGCGCCGTAGTAGATGCCGGCCAGCATCACGACGGCGCGGGTCGCGTCCAACCCGTAGGTGACGGGCAGGAGCAGGCTGATGCCGGCGAGCGGCCCCACGCCGGGCAGCACGCCCACCAGGGTGCCCACCACGCAGCCGATGAACCCGTACCAGAGCACGCCCGGTGAGAGCGCGACGGAAAAGCCGAGGGCCAGACTCTGAATGGTCTCGAGCACGTCAGAGCCCGAACGGTCCGCGGGGCAGCGGCACCCGGAGCAGCGTGTCGAAGAGCAGGAACGAGCCCCCGGCGATGGCGAGCGTGAGGGCCGCGGTCAGGATCACGCCCTTGCGCTCGAGCACGAAGAGCAGGAACACGAGGACGGCACCCATGGTGAGCCGGTAGCCGAGACGGTCGAGTCCCCACGCCGCGAACGCGCACGCGGCGAAGATGCCCACGGCGTGGCGCCACTCGTGCCAGCCGACCTCGCTCAGACGCTGGCTGCGCGAGCCCAGCAGCACCACCGCGACGCCGAAGACGATCAGCAGCAGCGCGAGCAGCGTGGGCATGTAGGCGGGCCCGGGCCGATGGAGCGAGCCCAGCGGGAAGCGCCGGCTCTCCCACACCGCGATCAATCCGATCACGACGAGGGCGCTGCCCGCGGCGCGGTCGGTCGTCACCATCGGCTACTGGGCACTTTCCACCTTCCCGATGGTGCGGACGACTTCGGCCAGCCGCGCCGCGTCCTTGGCCCACCACGCGTTGAACTCGTCGGCGTCCATGTACGCGATCGGCGTCTCCAGCTTGGCGTGGGAGTTCACGACCTCGGGTTCCTTCACGGCCTGGCGGGCCGCGTCGCGCAGGATCTTGATGACGTGGGGCGGCGTGTTCTTGGGCGCCAGCAGTCCGGCCCACGCCGTGTACTCCACGTCGTAGCCGAGCGACTTGAACGACGGCACCTCGGGATACGCGGCGACCGGCGCCGTTCCCGTGTGGGCGAGGAAGCGGAGCTTGCCGGCCTTGACCTGGGCGACCGCGAGGCTGGCCGGCGTCATGGTGATTTGCGAATGGCCGCCGAGGATCGCGTTCATCATGGGGCCGCCGCCGGTGGTCGGCAGGTGACGCATCTTGATCCCCGTCGCGTGCATGAACATCTCGATCGGCACGTGGGCGGCGCCGTAGAGTCCCGACGAGCTGAACACGATCTCGTTGGGACGCTTCTTGGCGTCCTCCACGAGGTCCTTGGCCGTCTTCCAGGGCATGTCGGTGCGGACGACCAACATGGACGGATCGGCGTTGATGCGGGCGATGCCGGTGAGCTGGTCGCGGGTGTACGTGGGCGGGCGGCCGAAGAGCTTGTCGACCTCGGGCAGCACCGACACGCTGACCAGCGCCATCAGCAGCGTGTGGCCGTCGGGCTTGCTGGACGCCACGAAATGGTTGCCGACCCCGCCGGCCGCGCCGGGCTTGTTGGCCACCACCACGGGATGCTTCAGGAGGCGCTCCAGGGCCGCCGCCACCGGCCGCGCCGTGTTGTCGGCGACGCCGCCGGGCGGAAACGCGACCACCATCGTGATCGCGCGGTTCGGATACTGTTCCTGGGCCGACGCCGTGCCTAAAAGCATGCTGGCGACGACCAGAGTCGCGCACAGAATTCGATGCATTGGCGGCTCCTTCCGAGGGTTCGCGCGAGACTAGCAGCCGCGCCGCGAGCGAGTCAAGGCGAGGGGATTCGTGGCATCCCGGCCGCCGGGTTCGGCATCATAAGACCTGTTAGACTGCGACGTGGAGGTCGGATCATGCAGAAGGCAGCCGGTGCGCCAGAGGTCACCCGGATCATCGACACCAGCCGCGTGGCCTTCCCGCTTCGCTGGGAGCTGAGCCTCGCCCCCCTGGTGCGGTTCTGGACCGAAAGGTTCGCCGGGGACCAGGGGCCGACCCGTGCGCTGCTGGGACACATCAAGGGCGAGATCGAGAGGTACCCGGAGCTGACCGGGGCGATCTCCGATTGCGGCACCCTCTCCGACTGCGGGGTCCTCGGCACCCACCGCGACCTGCTCGACCTCCTGATGGCGGTGGTGTTCGCCCCGGCGGCCTTCGAGCTCGAGTACGCGGCGGCCCTCGTGCCCTTCCAGCTCCGCAGCTTCTACGCCACCGATCCGGCGCGCCGCTTCCTGCTGGACGACGAGGGCTATCTCAAGGGGCGCGTCAACCTCGACGGGAACGTGATCGACGCGGCCCGGATCTTCACCGCGTACAAGCTCATCCTCCAGCGCATCTACAAGCTCGACGTGGAGGCGGAGCTGCCAATCATCATCACGGTGCCCGATCCCGACACTGGCCTCGACCGCCACTTCAAGGCGGCGTTCGACTACCGGTTCATCGACGTCGTCCCGGTCGGTGAGCCGCCGGCCCTGTCCGACGACGCGCTCCGCGGCATGCGGGCCACCCTGCTCGACCAGGAGCAGCTGCTCGCCACCCTGCCGCCCGACAAGTTCCTGTTCCGGGGCTTCGCGCTCTTCCGCGCGGCCGACGTGACCGAGCAGGAAGTGCTGTCCTCGATCAAGCGCGACCTCATCGATCGCGAGTCGATCGTGTCCACCGCGAAGTTCCAGAAGCTGCAAACGAAGGTGCGCACGCTGCTGCGCCGGCCCGAGGTGAACCTCGGGCTGGCCGCCCTCGCCGGCGACGAGGTGCTCTTCATCAACTACGGCGCGGACAAGAAGCTCAACTGCATCTTCGCCGACTCCGCGCACCGCAAGACGTCCGAGTTCGCGGGCACCATCTACGAGCGCGCCGTGCGCGAGCGCGTGCCGGTGTTCATCGACGACCTGGCCGTCAAGCCCGACCGCATGCCGATCGAAGACGAATCGCTCCAGGCGGGCATCCGGAACATCGTGGTCGCGCCGTTGATCTACCAGGACACGGTCATCGGCACGCTCGGCTTGAAGTCGCCGAACGTAGGGGACGTCGACAGCGGGCATCTGCCGCTTCTCGGGGAAGTGTTGCCGCTGTTCGCGATGGCCGTGCAGCGCAGCGTGGAGGAGCTGGACAACCGCATCCAGGCCTTCATCAAGGCCAAGGCCACCGCCATCCACCCCTCGGTGGACTGGCGCTTCCGCCAGGCCGCGCTGCGCACGATGGATCGGCGGCGCGCGGGCGGGCTCGACGTCCACCTCGACATGGAGCCGATCGTCTTCTCCGACGTGTATCCGCTCTACGCGCTGTCGGACATCCGCAGCTCCTCGACGCTCCGCGCCGAGGCGATCCAGGCGGACCTTCGATCGCAGCTGCAGATCGCGCACGACGTGGTCCAGGCGGCCCACGCGGCCAAGGCACTCCCCGCCCTGCACGAGCTGATCTATCGCATCGGCCAGTACCGGACGGCGATCGAGGGTGGGCTCAACACCGGCGACGAGGTCGGGGTGATCGCGTTCCTGCGCAAGGAAGTCGAGGCGCTCTTCGGTCACCTCGAGACGTTCGGGCCGACGGTGCGCGACCGGGTCGAGGCCTACCGCGCGGCGCTCGATTCGCGGATCGGCGTGGTCTACGTCGAGCGCCGTCGCTTCGAGGAGAGCGTGGCCCAGCTCAGCGACGCGCTGTCCGCCTACATCGACCTCGAAGAGGGCGCGGCCCAGGAGATGTACCCGCACTACTTCGAGAAGCAGCAGACCGACGGCGTCGACTACCAGATCTACGTCGGCGCGTCGTTGAAGGAAGACGGCGCCTGGGACCCGATCTATCTCAAGAATCTCCGGATCTGGCAGCTCATGGTCACCTGCGGCGCGGCCCGGCGCGCCCACCAGCTGCGCGACACGTTGCCGCTGCCGCTGGAGACCACGCACCTGATCCTGCTCCAGCACACGCCGCTCTCGATCCGCTTCCGCTTCGACGAGAAGCGCTTCGACGTCGACGGCGCCTACGACATCCGCTACGCGATCGTCAAGAAGCGCATCGACAAGGCGCTGATCAACAACACCACCGAGCGCTTGACGCAACCCGGAAAGATCGCGATCGTCTACTCACAGCCGTCAGAAGCGCAGGAGTACCGGCGGTACCTGGACTACCTGCAGTCACTCGGCTATCTCAAGCCCGGCATCGAGGACGTCGAGCTGGAAGAGCTCCAGGGCGTCCACGGCCTCCGCGCGCTCCGCGTGGCCGTCGACCTCACGCGCCCCGAGATCGATCAGCCGCGCGCGCTGAGCGAGCTCGCCCAGCGCGCCGGCTGACCCCCGAAGTCGCGGCACCTCGTCTTCCGAGTCAGCGGCCAGGCGGAAGGTACCGCCCGAGCCGTGATAGTCTCGCGCCACCGATCAGGCGGCGGTGGCCGCGAGGAGGACGCGATGAGCACTCGGTTCTGGAGCCGGCGCGAGGTGCTGACGGTCGTTTCCTCAGCGGTGCTGGTCGCGGCCCAGGCGCGTTCCGCGGCCGCCCAGGCGGTCAAGTGGTCGGCGGGTACCGCGGCGCCGAAGTTGAAGGCGCCGGCCAACGCGACCGACTGCCACCACCACATCTACGACGCGAAGTACCCGGTCGATCCCAAGGCCACGCTGCGCCCGGGCGACGCGCTGGTGGAGGACTATCGCGCGTTCCAGAAGCGCATCGGGACGACACGCAACGTGCTCGTGCAGCCTTCGACGTACGGCACCGACAACCGGTGCCATCTCGATGCGCTGGCGGCGTTCGGGCCGACGGCCCGCATGGTCGCGGTGGTCAACGACAGCGTGTCGACCGAGGAGCTCAAGCGCATGCACGCGCTCGGCGTGCGGGGCATCCGCTTCAATCTGGCGCAGGTGGGCGCCACGACTGCCGAGATGATCGAGCCGCTGTCGAAGCGGGTCAATGACCTCGGCTGGCACATCCAGATCAACGCGCCGGCCGCCAAGATCATGGAGATCATGCCGATCCTCGAGCGCGCGGCCTCGCCGATCGTCTTCGATCACCTCGCGCACATTCCGCAGCCCGACGGGGTCAACCATCCGCTCTACGCCAGGGTCCGGGCGCTCATGGACAAGGGCCGGACGTGGGTCAAGCTGTCCGGCGCTTACGCGGACACCAAGGTGGGGCCGCCGACCTATGCGGACTCCAGCGCGGTCGCCCGCGCGTACGCGAAGGCGGCGCCCGAGCGATGCGTGTGGGGCAGCGACTGGCCGCACCCCAGCGAGCAGCGCAAAGAGTTGCCGGATGACGCCGTGCTCTTCGACCTGCTCTCCGACTGGGTGCCCGACGAGAAAGCGCGCCATCGGGTCCTCGTAGAGAATCCGTCGATTCTCTACGATTTTCCGAAAGGCGCGTGACCTTGAGGGGGAGAACGATGCTCGGACGCAGAACGTTCTTGTCGCTCGTGGCCGGTAGTTTTGCCGTACCCCAACTTGCCGCCGCACAACAGGCGTCTCGCAAGGTTGCGCTCTACGCCAACGTGGGGGCCGACCTCACTCACTACGATGTGGACGTGGCGGGCCAAGCGCTGATCAAGCAGGCCACGGTCACGCTGCCCGCGGGCGTGCAGTACGCATGGCCGCACGCGTCGCGACGCTACCTGTACGTCGCGACCAGTAGCAGCGCTTCGGGGTACGGGCCGGCCGGGACCGAGCATCACGTCACCGCGTTTCGTATCGACCCGGCGAGCGGCGCGCTCACGCGGCACGGCGAGCCGATCCGGCTGCCCACGCGCCCGATCCACATGACCACGGACATTCCCTCGGAGAACATCCTGGTCGCGTTCAACAATCCGAGCGCGCTGCGTGTCTATCGCATCAACAAGGACTTCACGCCGGGCGAAGAGGTGAAACAGCCGGGCGCCATCGCCGCCGGGATCTTCGCGCACCAGGTGCGCGTGACCCCCGACAACCGGCAGGCCGTCCTGGTGACCCGCGGCAACGAAGTAACACCCACCAAGGCGGAAGATCCGGGCGCGCTGAAGGTCTTCGACTACAAGAACGGCGTGCTGACCAACGCCGTGTCCATCGCCCCCAACGGCGGCCGAGAGTTCGGGCCGCGGCATCTGGATTTCCATCCGACCAAACCCTGGATGTACGTGTCGATCGAGACACAGAACAAGATGTACACCTACAAGATGGACGGCGGTCGGATCCATCCGGAGATCGCGTTCCGCGCGGAGACTCTGGCCGAGCCGAACAACATCCGGTCGCGTCAGGCGGCGGGCACGGTGCACGTGCATCCCAACGGCCGCTTCCTGTACGGGGCGAATCGCGCCCAGGACACGATCGACGTCGGCGGCAAGAAGGTGTTCAAGGGCGGCGAAAACGGCATCGCCGTGTATTCGATCAACCAGTCCACCGGCGAGCCCACGCTCATTCAGAACGTCGAAACTCGCGCGATCCATCCGCGCACGTTTCACATCGACCCCAGCGGCCGCCTGCTAGTCGCCCAGCACAATCTGCCGGTGAATGTCAGAGACGGCGACGCGATACGGACGCTGCCCGCCGGCCTGTCCGTGCTGAGCATCGGCGACGACGGCAAACTCACGTTCGTGCGCAAGTACGACGTCGAGGTCGGCGACAAGCTCATGTTCTGGATGGGCATGGTGTCGCTGTAAGCTGCGGTCACGCGCGTCCAGAAGGCGGCCGTCGCGCGGTCAATGGGACCGCTCGTGCTAAGTTGATCAGCTGCGCTCTGATCCCACCACGCTGACGAAGCTCACGCACTCGCCGGGGGCGCCGCCGAGGTTGTGGGTGAGCGCGAGGTTGCGGCCGCGGGAGACCGACGCGATCTGACGCTTGCCGGCCTCGCCGCGGAGCTGGAGCCAGCACTCGAAGAGCATGCGCAGGCCGGAGGCGCCGATGGGGTGGCCGAAGGACTTCAGGCCGCCGTCGGGGTTCACGGCCAGCTCGCCGTCGAGATCGAACGCGCCGGACAGCACTTCCTTCCAACCGGTGCCGCGGGCCGCGAAGCCGAGGTCTTCCATCAGCACCAGCTCGGTCGGGGTGAAGCAGTCGTGGACCTCGGCCATCGCCAGCTCCTGGCGCGGGTCCTTGATGCCGGCCTGAGCGTAGGCGTCGGCGGCGGACGCGACGACCTCGGGGAACGTCGTGTAGTCGTAGTCGGGATCCATCGGCCCCGCGCCGGGGCCGGCGACGAACGACAGCGCCTTCACCCACAGCGGACGGTCGGTGTACCGGTGAGCGTCCTCGGCGCGCACGATGATCGCCGCCGCGCTGCCGTCGGACACGCCGGAGCAGTCGAAGATCCCGAGCGCGCCGGCGACCAGCGGCGAGCACGCGATGGTCTCCTTCGGCACTTCCTTGCGGAACTGGGCGCGCGGGTTGAGCGCGCCGTTCTTGTGGTTCTTCCAGGCGATGCGGGTCATGACTTCCTTCAGCTGCTCGTCGGAGACCCCGAACTTCTTGGCGTACGACGGCGCGAGCAGGCTGAACGTGGCGGGCGCGGTCAGCGGCACCGCGGTGCCGTCGCCGACCCCGCGCGAGCCCGGAAGCCCGGAGACGCCGGAGTCCTTCAACTTCTCGACCCCGATGGCCATGGCGACGTCGTAGGCGCCGCACGCCACCGCGTAGCAGGCGTTGCGGAACGCCTCCGAGCCGGTCGCGCAGAAGTTCTCGACGCGCGTCACCGGCTTGTAATCGAGCTTGAGCGGACGGCTGAGGGTGAGCCCGCTGTTGCCGGAGAAGAGCGTGCCGAGCCAGAACGCGTCGACGTCGCGGATGGTGATCCCCGCGGAGGCGACCGCGTCCTTGGCGGCGTCGATCAAGAGGTCGTTGGCGCCCTTGTCCCACCGCTCGCCGAACGGCGTGCACCCCATCCCCACGATCGCCACCCGATCCCGGATCCCGTTGCTCGCCATCGCATCCTCCCCTCAACCGTCGTTGGCCACCAGCATGGTAACGGGACCGCGCGCCGTCATCAAATGGTTGATGGACGCCTCCGGCTCGAAAAACCCAGC
>DATHGT010000037.1:0-4619 GCA_035317605.1 Candidatus Acidiferrum sp.
AACCGTTCTGCTTTGAAGCCCGCGACGCGCTGGAGCGCGTCACCTCGCTGATACTCTCCCGTGGGTGGACGGACACGAGACGGTGAGGGCCGTCAGCGCGAACGAGCGCCCAGGATCGCCTTGGCCAGTAAACGCGCCCCCTCGTAATTCTTCTCGGGCGGCTCGTAGCTGAAGGCGAGGCGAATGAATTCGCCGCCGCCTCCGTTGGCGTAGAACACCGGCCCCGGCGTGTACTGCACGCGAGACTGAACCGCGAGATCGGATAGCCGGCGCTGGTCAGTCCCGCTCGGCAGTTTCACCCACAGGAAGAAGCCTCCCTCGGGATGGTTGAGCACCACGTCGGTGCCCGCCAACCCCTCGGAGAGACCGCGAAGCATCGCGTCGCGTTTGGCGCGGTAGGCGTCGATCAGGAGGCGGACGTGCGGCTCCAGGTTGTCGCGGAGGAAGTAGGTGGCCACACGTGACATGAACGGGTTGACCCCGCCGCCGAAGAGGAAACCCTGCAGCGCGGGGATCATCGCGCGCGGAGCGCAGAGCCAGCCGAGGCGGACGCCGGCCCCGAGGATCTTCGAGAGCGTGCCGGCGCGGATCACGCGCCCGCCGTGGTCGAGGGCGAAGAGCGGCGGCAACGTCTCACCCTCGAAGCGCAGCTCGCCGTACGCGTCGTCCTCGACGATGAGCGTTTCGTATTCGTGGGCCAGCGCGATCAGCTCGTGGCGCCGGCGAAGCGACTGACTCGGCCCGGACGGGTTCTGGAAGTTCACGATCGTGTAGATCAGCTTGCAGCGGCGCCCCTGGCCGCGCAGGGCCTGGAGCCGCTCGCGCACGGCGTCGGTGACGATGCCCTCGGCGTCGACGGGCACGTCGAGGATTTCCGGACCGTGGCGCCGCAGGGTGTTGAGCGAGCCCGAGAAGGTGGGTGCCTCGGCGATCACGGGATCGCCCGGATCGATGAAGGCGCCGAAGGCCAGGGCCAGCGCGTGGCCCGAGCCGTTGGCCACGATGATGTTCTCGGGGTCGGTCTTGAACGCCTCGAACCGCTCGTACTTGTGGCAGATGAGCTCGCGCAGCCCGCGGTAGCCCTGCGGCTCGCCGTAGGTCATCGCCGCCGCGCCGTCGTCCTTCAGCATCCGGGCCGTGGCCTCGGCCATGCCGTCGTAGGGGAACGAGCCGGGGTCGGGATAGCCCGCGCCGAACTCGTAGAGCGCCTGCATGGACGGCCGGGGAGTAGCCACGGACATGCCCCACCCGATGCGGGCGCGGCTGGCCAGGAGCGGCTCGAAGGGCTCAGGCGTGTTGGTCATGGCGGATAGCATACGACAATTCCCCGTTTCCGCCGTAGGTCACAAGACGTATAAGAGACCCCGCGCGGTGAGGCTCTCAGGCTCCCAGAACCCGGTCTCCGCGAACCAGCCCTTCGCCTCCTCCGCTTCCTCGCTTTTCATGACCCCGAAAGTCGCGGCGTCGGGGAAGGCGCCGCCGAAGAGGAGGCGGCCGGCGCCGCGCATCTCGATCATCACGAACTGCGCCATGTCCGGGTCGGTCATGCGGCCCTCGACGATCGTGACCCGGCGTGAGCCGTCGAGCACGATCGGCGGAAGCTGCCAGGGCTCCACGAACTCGGTGAAGCTCCGCTCGCGATAGGCGGTCCAGGCGCCGCCGACCCAGTACGGGTCTTCCTCGATCGCCGGCGTGAGCTGAGACGGCTGCTGCAGGCGATACACGAGGTCGACGCTCGACCCGTCCGGCGCGGGGCCGCCGCCGATCACCGCGCCCAGCTCACGCAGCCCGGTCAGCCGCTCGATGTGAGCGCGCCGGTGGGGCTCGCGCCGGGCCAGGTAGTCGGGATGCGTGGTGATGGAGACGTGGAAGACGATCACGGGCGTGTCCTCGGCGAGGGCTCGAGGAGCCTCTCGTGATAGTGTGAGGAAATATGGGGCTTTTCGAGGATTTTCGCTCCCGCTACCCCTTTGAGCTCGACGACTTCCAGGTCGCGGCGTGCCGGGCGATCGAGAGCGGTCACGGGGTCATTGTGTCGGCGCCGACGGGCGCAGGCAAGACCCTTATCGCGGAGTTCGCGATCCACCTGGCGCTGGCCTCGGGCAAGCGCATCGCGTACACGACACCGCTGAAGGCGCTCTCCAACCAGAAGTTCGCCGACTTCACCAGGCATTACGGCGCCGAGACCGTCGGCATCCTCACCGGCGACGTCAAGGTCAACCCCCGCGGGCGCGTGCTGGTGATGACGACCGAGATCCTCCGGAACATGTTCTACACCGGGGGCCTCGACGATCTCGGCTGGGTCGTGCTCGACGAGTGCCACTACATGGGCGACGAGGGACGCGGGACGGTGTGGGAGGAGATCATCGTCAACGCCCCCTTCGACGTCCAGCTGGTGGCGCTGTCGGCGACGGTGGCCAACGTCGACGAGATCGCGGACTGGATCTCGCTCGTCCACCGGCCGATCGTCCCGATCTACCACCCGGATCGTCCAGTGCCGCTGTCGTACGCGATCGCCGATCTGGCCGGCGACATCCACGACCTGGATAAGGTCCGCAGCCGGCAAGTCCGAGTGGTGGGCGACGAGCCGCGCGGGCCGAACGATCGCGGACGCTGGTACACGCGGCGGGTCGTCGACCCCAACACGCTGATCGAGACGCTGGAGGCGCGCGGCTGGCTGCCGGCCATCTACTTCATCTTCAGCCGGATGGGCTGTGAGCGCGCGATGGACGACGTGCTGACCGAGGGCCGCACGCTGCTCGCCCGCGACCAGCAGCGCGAGGTCGACGTGGTGATCTCGGAGGCCCTGGCCGACAGCCCGAGTCTCGGGGAGTCCCCGCTGAACCAGAGCGTCTTCCGCGCCCTGCGCCTGGGCGTCGGCATTCACCACGCGGGCGTGTTGCCGAGCCTCAAGCGGCTGATCGAGCGGCTCTTCGAGCGAGGGCTCTGCAAGGTCGTCTTCGCCACCGAGACCATGTCGCTCGGTATCCACATGCCCGCGCGCAGCGTGGTGCTCCAGGGGCTCACCAAGCGCACGGAGCGCGGGTTCCGCGCGCTCACTCACAACGAGCTGACTCAGATGGCCGGCCGCGCCGGCCGGCGCGGGATCGACGCCGAGGGCCAGTGCGTGATCGCCCTCGACGCGCGCGACGGCCTCGAGGACGTCCTGCGCGTGGTCGACGGTCGTCCCGAGCCCATCGAGAGCCAGTTCAAGCTCGGCTACGGTTCGGTCGCGCTGCTGCTGGCGAGCGGAGCCGACCCGGCCGTGCTCCGGCGGCGGGTCGAAGCCTCGTTCGGCCAGTACCAGAACCTCAAGCGCATCCGCGCCACCGAGGGAGACGTCGAGCGGCTGGAGCAGGCACTCGCCGAGGCGCGGACGTTCGCGGCCCCGTGCGGAGACTTCGAGCGGATCGGCCGCTACCGCCGGCTGCGCGAGGAAGTCGAGGTGCGGCGGCGGGCCGGCGGGCGCGGCGGCCGTCGCGGCGAGCGTGGGGTGATCGAGGCCGAGCCCGGACGGTTGGTCCTCGTGCGCCGCCGTGGCGGCCCCGAGCTCGCCGTGATCCTCGGCATTCACGCGATCCGCGGCCATCGGGTGCTGGTGGACGCGCTCCTGCCCCACGGAGCTCAGGTGCGGCTCAAGGCGGGTGTGATCAAGCAGGTCTTCTGGTCCACGCCGTCGCTTCACGTCCCCCGCGATCGCGGCCGCGATCAACGAGCGTTGCGCCACCTCGCCGAGCAGCTCAGCGCGCTCGACGTCCGCGAGCTGACCGACCTCGAGCGTGCGCAGCGCCCGGAGGCCGCGCTCGGCTCCATCGAGTGCCATCGCTGCCCCTGGAGCTCGACGCCGCGGTGCGATCACGCCTGGCGCGAGGTCGAGCGCCTGGCCGAGCGCCTGACGCAACGCAGGACGGCCCTCGATCTCTATCGCGGGGCCTACTGGCAGGAATTCCTGAGAGTGCTGGACGTGCTCGAGCAATTCGACGCCGTCCACGAGCGATCACTGACGCCGAAGGGGCGCTTGATCGCCGGCCTCCGTCACGACAACGAGCTGCTGGTGGCCGAGACGTTGACGCAGGGCGTGCTGACCGACGTCACGCTGGCCGAGGCCGCCGCGGTCTGCTCGGCCCTGCTCGAGGAATCGCGCTCCGGCGAGCCCGTGATCGCGCGGATGTTCCTGCGCAAGCGGCCCAAGCTCAAGCGCAAGCTCGAGCAGCTCGAGCTGATCGCCGACCGCGTGCGCGAGGCCCAGCGCGCGCGCCAGCTCGGCATGTCCGCCGCCGTCCACGGCGGCTTCATGCCGTCCGTCTTTCGCTGGGCGTCCGGGGAAGACGACTGGACGGCGATCGTGCAGGAGGCCTTCGGCGGCCACGAGGGCGATCTGATCCGCGCGATGCGACGGCTCATCGACATCCTCCATCAGCTCGCCGACAGCCGCGAGGTTCCGGCCACGACGGCCCGCCTCCTGCGCGAAGCCGCCCGCGTGATCGACCGCGGCGTCGTGCTGGAATCCGCGCTCATCTGACATGGGGGATTCTTAGGATGGGGGACCCCTACGGCTCCCCCCATACCCCCCCGACGCGCATGCCGCATACCCCCCCGACGCGCATGCCGCATACCCC
>DATHGT010000038.1:0-8100 GCA_035317605.1 Candidatus Acidiferrum sp.
GCGCGAGCAACTGCGCCGGGCGGGGGCACCCGGGCCACGGGTGCTCGGTCTCGACGAGGTCTCGATCAAAAAGGGCCAGACTTATCGCATCATCGTCAGCGACTTGGTCCGTCGCCGCCCGATCTGGTTTGGCGGCACCGATCGCTCGGAGGCGAGCCTGGACCAGTTCTACACGTGGCTCGGCCCTCGCAAAACCGCGCGGATTCGCCTCGTCGTCATGGACATGTGGAAGCCGTTTCGCCTGGCGACCACGCACCACGCCCCCCAGGCCAGCATCCTGTTCGACAAGTTCCACGTCCTGCGCCACCTGGGCGACGCGCTCGATCAGGTCCGCAAGAGCGAGTACGCCCGGCTGTCGGGCCGCCAGCGTCGCTTCATCAAGGGCCAGAAGTACACCCTGCTGGCCCACCGCGAGAACCTGACGCTCAGTGGCCGTCAGGCGCTCACGACGCTGCTCCGCGCGAACAAGCGACTCCACGTCGCCTACCTGCTCAAGGAGTCGTTCGGGCAACTTTGGGACTACCGGCGCGAGGCCTGGGCGCGTCGCTTCTTCGAGACCTGGCGCGTGGCCCTGCGGTGGCAACGCCTGCGTCCCTACGAGAAGTTTGCGGCGATGGTCGACCGGCACTGGGACGGCCTCGCGGCCTACTGCCACCCCGAGAACAAGGTCGCGCTCGGCTTCGTCGAGGGCCTGAACAACAAGATCCGGGTCCTCCAGCGTCGCGCGTACGGCCTCCGCGACGAAGAGTACCTCCGCCTCAAGATCCTCACGTGCATGCTGCCGGAGATCTGACCGTGGCATCAGACCCACAGGTGCGTGAAATCACCCACACGACTTCACGAAGAGCCTTTTTTTTTTTGAACAGAGGCTTCGCCTGTCCTGAATGTGGGACGAAGTCAATAACATTCAATCTCCACTACACATTTTCGATCGATCCTCAGCCGCAACCGAATCACTGGGATGTCTGGAGCGTCCTCGCACACGAGTTTGGTCACATGCTGGGGTTCGGACATATGACGGGAGCTATTTGTACGGACTCGGCTCAACCACCGCCACCGCGGTGCAGTCAACAGTCGGACCGCAACACGATGACGAATCCCGTCTTCGATGGGGAGAATTGCGAGCAGAACGTCAACGGCTACGATAAAGGGAATGCGGATAGTCTCTATCCTCCTCCCACCGCACTGTCCGCCGACATCGTCGTGTTTCGTCCGGGAAATGCGCAGTGGCTCATCCGGCGCTCCTTCGACGGGGGACTGACGCAAGTCAACTGGGGTTGTGGATCATGTGCCGACAAGCCGGTGGCTGCCGATTATGACGGCGATGGCTTCAGTGATGTCGCGGTGTACCGGAACGGGGAGTGGTTCATCCAACGATCTTCGGATGGAGGAACGATCGATGTCTGGTGGGGCTGCGTATCATGCGGGGATATTCCGGTGCCGGCTGACTACGACGGAGACGGTCGGGCCGACATCGCCGTCTACCGCTCAACGACCGGACAGTGGTTTATCCTTCGGTCATCGGATGGGGGGCTTACTCAGGTCAACTGGGGCTGTGGGTCGTGTGGAGACATTCCAGTACCTGCCAAATACGACGGCGACGGAAAGGCCGACATCGCTGTCTATCGCCAGAGTACGGGCCAGTGGTTTATCCTTCGGTCCTCAGATGGCGGTGTGACCCAGCCCTACTGGGGCTGCGTGTCGTGTGGGGATCTTCCCGTGCCGGCCGATTTCGACGGTGACCATCGAGCTGACATCGCCGTCTACCGTCCGAGCACGGGAGAGTGGTTCATTCTACGATCCTCGGACGGTGGCCTGACGCAGACGAACTTCGGTTGTCCTGGATGCGGGGATGTCCCGGTCCCAGCCGACTACGATGGCGATGGGCGGACCGACATTGCCGTCTATCGGCCTGGCACCGCGGAGTGGTTTATACTCCAATCCTCCGCCGGGTACCGGAGTCTCGTATGGAACGCGTCCGGCCAGCAGGACCAGCCGGTCAAGTTCGTCAAGCGGTGACTCCCACGCGCGATGGCGGCCTGGCCGGCAGGGATAGGAGCTGACACATGACAATGATGGTCGGGTGCGCATCACGTCTTGGCGTGGTCATCGGCACCTTGGTGTTGATTCTCCTGTTGGGTGTCGCCTCGCCGGTGCTGGCGGGTTGTTCGGTCGCGGGAAACTTCACGTTTACCTCCACCGGAGGCTTTGGCTTGCTATCGTTGGCAGCTGACGGCAAGGTCATTATGGGCTTCGTTCCCGGTCACGACATCTGCCCAACCTGCCTCTTTGCCGGACGTTCTGTTGACGGCACCTATCGGACGCTCGCGACCGACGGGGGATGCATGTTCACGATGGACGTATCGGGTGGCGGCCGCAAGGATACGATCGCTGGAGCGGTGGCGTTCGAAGGCCGTGTACTATTGTTTATAGCTTCGACGTCACCCGACTACGGGAATGGGCTCGCACTGCGCAACGACGTTCTCACCGGCCAGTAGCGTCGTCAGCGCCGAGCTCAGCTTCCCCGCGCACTGGCGACCCGCAACTACCGTAGAAAGGCCGCAGATCTCTGAATCATCGGCACCTGGGCTGCATCGGAGATAGGCGCTTTTCTGAAACGCTCTACTCAACCGTCCCCACGCTATCGTCATGGCCCACCAGTACCTCGACCAGCTCGACGAGCGGCTCCAGCGGGCGATCCTCGGCAACGTCGGCACGCTCATCGCCTTCCGGGTCCCATGTTTCCGGGCCGCCGCCGGCACCGACGTTTCGCCCTTGAGAATACTTACCACTGGTGCCGCCCGCCGCTTCGCCGTCCACCGCTGCGGCGACTCCGGGCTCTCGTCCGCCATGGCCACCTCCTCGACCGTGATCTCATCACGGTCGTCTGGGTGGACCTAATTTAATTTCGAGGGGAGCAAGATACGCTGAAGATCAAGTTCCGCATCGCCGAGGCGGAGTCGCCGTTAGCATTCCGGTGGGTGCTTGCGCGTAGCTCCAGCGCCTCGAAACCTGGGTCAGAGGCCGAGGCGTTCCTTCAAAGCCTGGACGCGGTCGCGGGCGACTTCGAGCTCGGTGCGCTTGGGGTCTTTGACGCGGGCGAGGAGACGGCCACCGGGCCAGGGCTGGATTTCGTCGAGGTGATCGAGGTTGAGCAGGGTGCCGCGGTGGATGCGGAGGAACTTCGCGGGATCGAGCTTTGACTCGAGATCGGCGAGACCGTGGTCGACGACGTGGACGCTCGTGGCCGTCACCGCGTGGGTGAGCCGGTCGCGCGTGGTGAAGTGGGTGATGGCGGTCACGTCGAGGAACTGGACGCCGTCGCGGGTGCGGAACGGGATGCGCTTGAGATACGCGGACGGCGGCGCGCCGAGCGTAGCGGCCAGGCGCTCGAGCACCGCGGCCAGGTCGCCGCGCGAAGGCTCGGCGCGCAGGCGCTCGACGCGATCGAGCGCGCGCACGAGGCGCGGGCGCTCCACGGGCTTGAGCAGGTAATCGATCGCGCTCGCCTCGAACGCCTCGAGCGCGTGCTGGTCGTAGGCGGTCGTGAACACCACGCAGGGCCCCGCCGGCAGACGCCGCGCCATTTCCAGGCCGGACATGCCGGGCATGTGGATGTCGAGGAACACCACGTCGGCGGTCACGCGCGCGAGCGTGGCCAGCGCCTCCGCGGCATCGCCGGCCTGACCGACGATCTCGACGCGACCGGTGGCGCCGAGCAGCCGCGCCAGGCGGGTCCGCGCGAGCGGCTCGTCGTCGACGAGGAACGCGCGTAGACGCCCGTCCAGCGGTCAGCCCTCGCGCCGGAGCGGAAACGAGAGCGAGACCACTTTCCCTCCGTCCGCGGCTTCGACGTCGAGACGCCCGTGCTCGCCGTAGAGCACGGCCAGGCGCGCACGCAGACCGTCGAGTCCGTGGCCGAGCGGGACGGTCTCCAATGCGAACGCGGCCCCGTCGTCCCACACGCCGAGCCAGAGACGACCGTCGCGCGCCTCGGCGCGTACACGGATCTCGGTGGCCTCGCGGCGAGCCGCGGCGACGTGCTTGACGCTGTTCTGGACCAGCGTGTGGAGCGCGAGCGGCGGCACCGCGCACGATTCCAGCTCCGGCGGCGTCTCGATCAGGCAGTGCAAGCGGTCGCCGAGCCGCGCCTCCTCGATGCCGAGATACGCGCGCACGATCTCGATCTCGGTGCGCAGCGGCACCATGTGCTGGGCGCCGGCGTCGAGCGAGAAGCGGAGCAAGGCGGCGAGCTGCTCGACGAGCTTCTCCGCCCGCTCGGGATCGTCGGGGATCAGCGCCGAGATCGCGTTGAGGGTGTTGAACAAGAAATGCGGGTGTAGCCGCGACTCGAGTGAAGCCAGCCGCGTCTCGGCGAGTAGCTTCTCGGCGCGCTCGCGCTCGACCTCCTTCGCCCGAAGCTCGGCCTCGGTCGCTTGTAGGCGAGCGCGCGTCACCTCGTACACAGTCATGCCGCCGCCGAAGCCCAGCGTGATGAAGCCGCAGATGCTGAGACTGGTCGTGATGACCCGGCCCAGCGCGGAGGCCGGGACCAGGCCGACGCCGACGACGATGAAGGCCGAGAGCACGCAGCCCACCGCGGCGATGGTCAGCAGCGTGGCCGTCAGCACGAGCCAGGCCCCGCGCCCTCGGTCCCAGTTCAGTCGGCGACCCACGACGGGCACGATGAGTCCGGCCAGCCCACCGATCGTGTGCGAGAAGATCAGCGAGGAGATCAGCTCAGGGACGAACGGCCGGCCGCTGGCCGCCGTGAACATGACGGCGACCGTGATCGCGGCCAGCGTGTTGACCACCGCGAGCCGGAGCCACCGCCCCGGGTTGCCGACCCCGGACGATTCAGCCGCCGCGCACTCCGTCATCGCCGCCACGATACTACGGCAGCCGCCCGAGCCATCCGGCGACCTCCTCGGCCGTCCGCCGGTGGACGACCACCCCGAGATGGCCGATGTTCGGCAGCACCGTGAACGTGGCCCGCGTATTTTGGGCTGCGCCCGCGGTGTCCCCAGCCGCGACGAGTGTCGGTGGACTTGGGGGACCCGCGGCTCGGCCCGCCACCAGGTGAGGTGCGATCGTCGGCTCGTAGCGCTCCGCGAAGAAGGATTCGTCGCGGGCGCCGGCGAGCACGAGCAGCGGCTGGCGGAGCGCTCCGAGATCGCGCGCCAGATCCCGGCCGGGCGAGAGCGAGGCCATCATGCGAAAGCTGTAGGCGAGCACCTGAAGCGGGTCGGCCGACTCCGCCGGCTGGCTGAAGCGGAGCACGATCGCGTCCTGGCCCGACGTGTCGCCGCGCGCCGCCTTGTCGGCGAGCTCCCTGATCTTCGGCACGTCGGGGCGCGCCCAGCCCCCGGCATTGACTTTGGTGGTCGGCGCGTCGGGGCCGAGATACGGCGCGAGCAGGACGTAGCCGTCGACGCTGGGACCGGCCGCCCTCCCCGCGTACCGGAGCACGAGCGCGCCGCCCGCGGAATGGCCGAGCAGCACGATCCGCGCAGCGGGACGCTCCCGGCGAATCACACTCAATACGTCGGCCAGGTCGTCGTCGAGCTGACCGATGTAGTCGACGTCTCCGCGCCGGCCGCCGGACTCGCCGTGGCCCCGGAGATCGAGCGCATACACGGTGGCGACCCCGCGCTCGCTCAGATAGGTCGCGAGCGGGTGAAAGTAACGGCCGCGCCCCGAGGAGCCGTGGATCGCGACGACCACCACGTCGCGCGACGCCGCGTACACGCGAGCGGCCAGCGGTGTCCCGTCGCGCGCGGACAGCATGCGCGGCGCCGGCAAACCGGAATAGTCCGCGCCGACCACGCCGGCGTCGTCGTACACGCGAGGACTGTCGGAGCCCGGCGTCGCCATGCCGACGAGGGCCCGCGCGATGAAGCCACCCACGACCACGACCGAGACGAACGCGATCCGCCACACCCCGCCTCGACTCATCAGGCTCATGGCCGCGCTCACTCGTGGCAGCCGACGCACGTCAGCGCGGGGCCGCTCTTCATCGGCTTCTGCGCCAGCCACTGCCTGGCGGCGTCGGCGTACGGCGGCCCGGCAGCTCCGCCACCATGCGGGTGAGATAGCCGCGCGACTTGTCCTCGTCGCCGAGGCGCTGCCAGCCCTCGGCGAGCCCGCCCAGCAGCTCCCCGCGGGCGTGCTCGGACATTTGCGGGAAGGACGGCGTCTGAAGCGTCACCGCCTTCTCGTAGTCACCGACCGCGGTGCGCAGGAACGCCGTCGCGCGCTCGGCATCGCGCACGTTCCGAGCCGCCGCGCTGAGCACGGCGCCACGCGGAACGAGCACGCCCGGATCCGCGGGCGCCATCGCCACCGCGGCTTCCATCTCGCCGACCCCGCGGTTGGACAGCGCACGCGCCGTCTCCGCCTCCCCGCGCTGGAACGCCTGGCCCGCCTGGATCAGCAGGGCCGCGCCGTGCCACACCAGGGCCTCGGCGTGTCGCGGGTTCTTGGCCAGCAGGTCCTCGCAGACTTTCATGGCGCGGGCGAGCCGCGCGGAGTCGCCGCGCAGCCCCGCGAAGAAATCGTCGCGGACGACGTAGTCGAAGCGTTCCTGCGCGGGCGCCTGCCCCGCGGCCTGCCAGGGCGTGACGGCATCCAGGAGCGCGAGGACGGCGGCGGCGGTCACCAGCAAGCTCAGCGTGAGTACTGTTGGTCTCATGGTCGTTCCTCCTGCGTGGAGGATGACCGCGAGCCCGAGCCCCGACACGCACAATCGTCCCGACGGTCGGCTCCCGCTCCCGAAAGGCGGAGATCCGGCTCCGAACGGTGTGGTTAGAATGGATGCGTGCCGGAGTTCCTCCCCTTCGTCAGCCGCTGGTTTGCCGAGACGTTCGCCGAGGCGACCCTTCCGCAGCGTGAGGGGTGGGAATCGATCGCCTCGGGGCGCGACACGCTGATCGTCGCGCCCACCGGATCCGGCAAGACGCTGGCCGCATTTCTGTGGGCGCTCGATCACCTGCACCGTCTGGCCCTGGAGCGGCGGCTCGACGATCGCGTCTACGTCGTCTACGTCTCGCCGCTGCGGGCGCTGAACAACGACATCGAGAAGAACCTGCGCGCGCCGCTGGCCGGCATCCGCGCCGCCGCGACCGCCGATGGCTACGCGCTGCCCGAGGTGCGGGTGGCCGTGCGCACCGGCGACACCCTCGCCGCCGCGCGCCAGGCGATGACCCGCCGCCCCCCGCACGTGCTGATCACTACACCCGAATCGCTCTACATCCTGCTCACCAGCGAGGGGTTCCGGCCCGCGCTGGCCTGGGCGCGCTTCGTGATCGTCGACGAGGTCCACGCGCTGATGGGCAGCAAGCGTGGCGCGCACCTGGCGCTCTCGCTCGAGCGCTTGCAGTCGCTGGTCGAGTCGCGCGAGGGCGGGACGCGGCCCCAGCGCATCGGCTGCTCGGCGACGGTCAGTCCGGTCGAGGACGCGCTCGCGTTCCTCACGGGGAGCACCGCGCACGATCCGCTGGCCATCGACGCCGGCTTCACCCGCGACCTGGATATCGAGGTCGTCACGCCGGTCGACGATTTCCTCACCGCGACCAGCGACACGATCTACGACGCCGCCCAGCAGCAGATCGCCGAGCTGGTGGACGCTCATCGCACGACGCTGGTGTTCGCTCAGAGCCGCCGGTCCGCCGAGCGCCTGGCCCGCGATCTCAACGACCGCATCCCGGGCGGGCTCGTGGCCGCCCACCATGGATCGCTCTCGCGTAGGGCACGTCTCGAGGCAGAGAACCGGCTGAAGGACGGCGAGCTGAAGGCGCTGGTGGCCACCTCGTCGCTGGAGCTGGGCATCGACGTGGGGTCGATCGACCTCGTGGTCCAGGTGCAGTCGCCGCGCAACATCGCGGCCGCGCTCCAGCGCGTCGGCCGCGCCGGCCATTTGCTCTCGCGCGTGTCCAAGGGCCGGATCGTGGTGACCAAGGGCGAGGAGCTGATCGAGGCCGCGGCGGTCGTGCGCTCGATCCGCACCCGCTACCTCGATCGCATCGCCATGCCCGAGGCGCCGCTCGACGTGCTCGCCCAGCAGATCATCGCCGCCGTCGCCGCCGAATCCATCGGTCTCGA
>DATHGT010000039.1:0-18050 GCA_035317605.1 Candidatus Acidiferrum sp.
CCGATCAGGAGCGTCACTCCCATGATCGGCTGGAAGTCGGAAGACACCGCTGAATTGACAGCGTAGAGGCCGATGCCGGGCCAGTCGAAGACCGTTTCCACCAGGATGGTGCCGCCGAGCATCCAGCCGTAGCGAAGGCCGACCATGGCGAGGGTGGGGATCATCGCGTTTCGCAGCGCGTAGCGCGTCACCACGCGAAAGCCCGAGAAGCCTTGGGCGCGCGCGGTCACGATATAGTCCTGCCGGAGCGTCTCCAGCATCTCGGCCCGGTTCACGCGCAGGATCGAGGCCAGGGCCGGGAAGCACAGCGTGACGACCGGCAGCACCGCGTGGGCGGCCGCGTCGGCGAAGGTTCGCCATTCTCCCCGCAGCAGCGCGTCGACGAACAACAGGTGAGTGATGGGGGCCGGCGGGGCGGCGGTGAGACCGAGCCGTCCCCCCAGCGGCAGCCACCCGAGCTGGAGCGCGATCAGCAGCTGAAGCATCAGGCCGAGCCAGAACGCGGGTAGGGCCACCCCCGAGACCGACACCACGCGGGTCACGTGATCGATCCACGTGTTCTGGTAGACGGCCGAGAGCATGCCGAGCGGGACGCCGATCGCGACGGCCAGCAGGAGCGCTGAGGTGACCAGCTCGAACGTGTTGGGGAAGTAGCGGACCAGGTCGTCGAGCACGGCGTTGCGGCTGCGCAGCGACTGCCCGAGGTCACCCCGGGCGACACCGCCGAGATAGCGCGCGAACTGCACGCCGAGCGGACGGTCGAGGCCGTACTTCGCGCGCAGGGTCCGCACCATCGATTCGTTGGCGTCGGGACCGGCGGCCAGCCGCGCGGGATCGCCGGGCATCACGTGCGAGATCGCAAACGTCAGGCAGAGGAGCCCGAACAGCATCAGGCCCAGGAAGGCCAGGCGTTTGACGAGGTACTGCGTCAGCGGGCGTCGGCCCTCACTTGGCGACGATGGCCAGCGGGTAGAGGTCGACCTCGCCCGTGAAGCGGACGGGGCTGAAGGCGAAGCCCTTCACGTAGTCGCGCATTCCCCAGCGACGGTTGGCCAGCATCCCGAACACCTCAGGGACGTCGGCGGCGATCCGCTTCTGGATGTCGGCGTAGAGCGGCGCCCGCTCCTCCCACTTGGCCAGCGTGCGCGCGCGCTCGATCAGGCCCCAGACGTCGGCGTTCTGGTAGAAGGACGAGCCGTAGTACTTGCCCCAGGAGTTCTTGTGGTACTGGTACGCGACCGCGTCGGGATCGGTCGACACCGGCGTGGCGAAGACGGCCAGCATGTCGGGCGACGTCTCCACCTTCGCGCCGCGCGCCACCATGTTGGGCCAGGTGAGCGGCACCATCTTCACCTTGAGGTTCAGCTTGCCGAGGTTGTCGATGAGGACGAGCCCCATCTTGCGCTCCTCCTCGAGCCCCTGGACGTACACGTATTCCAGCTCGATGCCGCCGTTGGGATGCGCGCTCTTGGCCAGGAACTCCTTGGCCTTGGCGAGATCCTGGCGCGGAATGCCCGGCACCGCGACGTGGCCGCGCGTGGCGTTGGGGAACGGACTGGTCTGGAGCACCGCGTTGCCGTTGTAGATCTTGATCAGCGCGTCGTAGTCGAAGGCGTGCGCGACTGCCTTGCGAAGGTTGGCGTCGTTGGTGGGCGCCTTCTGCGTGTTCATCTTGAGCCCGAACGTCGTCATGCCCGGGAAGTTCGGCACCACGATGCCCGCGATCTTGGCGACCTGATCGTAGTCGTCGGCCGAGAGCCCCTCGACGACGTCAGCCTCGCCGCGCAGCAGCGCCGCCCGCTGAGCCGCCGACTCGCGCACGAGCTTGAGGATGACCCCGCCCACGTGATCCTTCGACGGCCAGCCCTTCCAGTAACTCTCGACGGCCTCGATCTCGTAGAGCACGCCCTGCTGCCATCGCTTGATCTTGAAGGGCCCGCTGCCGGCCGCGTTGTCGGTCAGCCACTTCTGGCCGAGGTCACCGCCCTGCTCGTTGGACATCACCTGCTTTCCGTTCATCACGTACCACCACGGCAGGAACGACAGGAACGGCGCGTAGGGCTGGCCGAGCGTGAACTGGATCGTGTGCTCGTTCACGACCTTGATCCCGTCTTCCTTCAGGAAGTCCGAGAGCATCCAGGCCGGCCCCTGGTTGAGCTTGAGCGTGCGCGCGAACGACCAGCGGACGGCCTCGGCCGTCACGAGGTCGCCGTTGTGGAAGCGCGCGTTCTTCGCGAGGTGGAACGTCCACGTCTTCGCGTCGGGCGAGACCTCCCAGCGCTCGGCCAGCCAGGGGACGATCTCGGGCGGGTTGCCGACGTACTTCACCAGCGCGTCGTAGAGCGCCTGCTGCATCATCCGGATCGACCAGTCGTACTTCACGCTGGGGTCGATCGTGGGCACTTCCTGGCGTCCGGCGAAGACGAGGATCTTCTTGTCGCCGACGCGCTCGAACGCCGACGCCGGCGCCGCCGCCAGCGCGATCAGGAGCGTGAGGGTGAGCACGGTCTTCATGAGCGACCTCCGAAGTCAGCGGGGCGCGATGGTTGCGCGGTGACGGCGGGAGGATAACATACGCGCGCGATGACCACGCTTCGGCCCGTGTCCGTCGAGGAGATCGAATCGCTGGCCATCGGGGCCTGGATCCTCGGCACCGGCGGCGGCGGCAGTCCGTACCTGGCGCTCCTCAACATGCGCGAGCTGTATCGGCAGGGCGCTGTCGTGTCGCTCATGGATCCGATGGATCTGGCCGACGACGACCTGGTCGCGGTCGTCTCCAACATGGGGGCGCCGCTGGTCGGCCAGGAGCGACTCACCGATCCGAAGACGATCGCGAGCGCGGTCACCATGATGGAGGAGTATCTCGGCCGCGGCTTCCGCGCGATCATGTCGCTCGAGATCGGCGGCGGCAACGCGATTCAGCCCTTCATGGCCGCCGCCCTCCTCGGCCGTCCGGTGGTCGACGCCGACTGCATGGGGCGGGCCTTCCCCGAGGCGCAGATGACGTCGTTCGCCATCCACGATCTGCAGATGTATCCGCTCGTGCTCGTCGACGTGCGCGACAACGCGGTCGTGGTGGCGCGGGCGGCGTCGTGGAAATGGATGGAGCGCCTGTCGCGCACGGCCTGTGTGGCCGTCGGCTCGATCGCCGCCACCTGCAAGGCCCCGCGCACCGGCAAGGAAGTCAAGGAGTGCGCGATCCTCGGATCCACGAGCAAGGCGATTCGCCTGGGGCAGACCGTCCAGTCCGCGCGACGCGCTCATCGTGATCCGATCGAGGCGATCGTCGAGGCCGAGGGCGGCCAGCTCCTGTTCGCCGGCAAGATCGCCGATGTGGCCCGACGCGCCACCGAGGGCTTTCTGCGGGGAACGGCCCGCATCGACGGTCTCGGCGAGCATCGCGGCCGCGCGTTCGAGCTGGCGTTTCAGAACGAGTTCGCGGTGGGCTGGCTGGACGGCGCGCCGCGCGTGATGACTCCCGACCTGATCTGCGTCATGGACACCGTGTCCGGCGACGCGATCGGCACCGAGACGTTGCGCTACGGCCAGCGCGTCAGCGTGGTGGCGTTGCCGGCCCCGCCGGTGCTGCTCACGCCCAAGGGTCTCGAGCACGTCGGGCCGCGGGCGTTCGGCTACGATCTGGAGTTCCAGTCGGTGTTCGCGTGAAGCGAATCGGCATCGACGTCGGGGGCACCAACACCGACGCGGTCCAGCTCGATGGCGACACCGTCGTCCACGCCGTGAAGACGCCGACCACCGCCGACGTGACGGGCGGAATCACGTCCGCGCTACGCGCGTTGATCGAGGAGCGCCCCGGGTTTCCCGGGGCGCTTCCGAGCGTGGGGGGGCTTGGGGGGCCCGCGGCTAGGCCCCCCATGCTGACGATCGACGCGGTGATGATCGGGACCACGCATTTCACCAACGCCGTGGTCCAGCGGCGCGACCTCACCCGCGTGGCGGCGATCCGCATCGGTCTGCCGGCGAGCGCCTCGCTTCCGCCGTTCGTCGACTGGCCCGAGGATCTCGCGGCCCTCGTCCGCGGCGAGGTCGTCATGCTCGAAGGCGGTCACGAGTACGACGGGCGACCGATCGTGCCGTTCGATGACAAGGGCATGCGTGAGGCGTGCCGGCGGATCCGGTCGGCCGGCATCACGTCGGTGGCGATCGCGTCGGTGTTCTCTCCGCTCAACGCCGAGTGCGAGACGCGAGCGGCGGCCATTCTGCAGGAAGAGTGTCCCGGCGTCGCGGTGACGCTCTCGCACCAGCTCGGCCGCATCGGCCTGCTCGAGCGCGAGAACGCGGCGCTGCTCAACGCCGCGCTGATCCCCCTGGCGCGGCGGACCGCGCGCGCGTTCAGCGAAGCATTGAGGCGAAGCGGCCTCGCCGCCCCGCTCTACCTCACGCAAAACGACGGCACGGTGGCGCTGGCGGCGACGGCCGAGGCGTATCCCGTCTACAGCTTCGCCTCCGGTCCCACCAACAGCATGCGGGGCGCGGCGTTCCTCTCGGGCCTGAGCGACGCGATCGTCATCGACGTCGGCGGCACCACCACCGACGTCGGCAGCCTGCGCCACGGCTTCCCGCGAGAGGCCAACAGCGTGGTGGAAGTCGGCGGCGTGCGCACGCTGTTCCGCATGCCGGACGTGCTGTCGCTCGGCCTCGGCGGCGGCTCGCTGGTGGCCGACGACGGGCAGGGCGTGGGACCGCAGAGCGTCGGCTACCGGCTGGTGGACGAGGGCCGCGTGTTCGGCGGCCGCACCCTGACCGCCACCGACGTGGCCGTCGCCGCCGGCCTGATCGACCTCGGCGACCGCCGTCGCGTGGCCGATCTACCAGCCGATCTCGTCAAGCGCGCGCTGGCGCGGATGCACGCGACGATCGAGGAAGGCGTGGACCGCATGAAGACCGACGCGCGCGAGGAGCCGCTGATCGCGGTGGGCGGCGGCTGCTTCCTGGTGCCGGAGCATCTCCCCGGAGTGTCCGAAGTCATACACGTCCGTCACCAGGCGGTGGCCAACGCGGTCGGCGCCGCCATCGCCCAGGTCAGCGGTGAGGTGGATCAGATCTTCCAGAACCTGGGGCGGGAGGTGGCCATCGCCGAGGCCCGGCGCATCGCCGAGGAGCGGGCGGTCACCGCCGGCGCCGACCGCGCGACGCTGGAGACCGTCGACGTCGAGGACCTGCCCCTCGCCTACTTGCCCGGCCACTCACTCCGGGTCCGAGTCCGCGTGGTCGGCGACATCGGTCAGGATGTCTCGAAGGAGCGCCCACGATGAAGTGGGTGCGGGGAGTATCATGCGTCGGACACATCCGCCGTTCAGAGGAGGCGCCATGGCTCCCGAGACCAGGACCAAGCCCCAGATCGCGATCATGAACGCGATCCACGATCTGCCCGTCCTCGTCGCGCGCGATCGGGGATTCTTCAGGGATGAGGGACTCGATCTGGACTTCGTGACCACGCCGGGGATGTCGCAGGCCACCAGCTCGCACGTGGTCAAGTTCGATTCCGTCTTCGATCGGCCGCTCGATTCGGTCTACAACGACGGCGGCATCGACTGCTATCGGATGTGCGAGTGGGGGATCATGAAGCGCGCGGTCGAGGCCAGCGCCCAGGGGCTGCGCGGGCGCAAGATCGTGGCCCTCGGCGCCTCGATGTCGAAGTTCGCCCTCGTGGTGGCCCGCGGATCGAACGTCTACGAGCCCGAGATGCTCAAGGACCAGCCCATCGCGGTGACGCCGAACAACGGCTCGGAGTTCACCACGCTCAAGATGATGGAGGGCTTCTGCACGCCCGAGCACGTCAAGCGCGTCAACGTGGGCTCGATGCTCAAGCGCATCGAGGCCGTGCGCGACGGCCGGGTCGCCGCGGCCAGCCTGGTCGAGCCGTGGATCAGCGTGGCCCAGAAGTGGGGGATGCGCATCCTGATCGAGTCGCACTCCACGCGCAGCGAGGCCGCGGGCGACGACCTCGACGGGCCCACGCTGGCCCGGATGTTCCGCGCTCAGGCGCGGGCCGTGGAACTGCTGGAACACGATCCGACTCCGTTCGTCCACTATCTGGTCAGCGAGACCGGCGGCCTGCTCGAGCCCCACGAGCTGGCCACCTGGCGCCTGCTGCACGCCGCCCCCCAGCCCTACACGCGCGAGCGCTTCGACGACACCTACGCTTGGACCGTGAAGTGGAACATGACGGTGCCCGGCGCCACCTACGACAATACCGTCGACAACCGAGCGTGGCGATGAGCGATCTCACGCCCAACATCCCCGAGGTGGTGGCCGAGGTCCGCGGTCTGTTCGAGCGCTACGAGCAGGCGCTCGTCGACAAGAACGTCGACGTCCTCGACGCCACCTTCTGGAACAGTCCGCACACGATTCGCTACGCCTTCCACGAGAACGGCTATGGCTTCGACGCGATCCACGCCCACCGCGTTGCCCGGCCGCCCGGGCCCGGGATCAAGGAGAAGCGTCTCCGCTTGGAGATCCTCACCCTCGGCCGCGACCTCGCCACCGTGAACCTCGAGTTCAAGGTGCGCGGTCGCGAGGCGATCGGCCGGCAGAGCCAGACCTGGGTGCGCTTTCCCGACGTCGGCTGGAAGGTCGTGGCCGCCCACGTCTCGACGATGACCGACGCGCCCGCGGGAAATCCCTGAGGAGACGACGCGATGAACGCTTGCACCTGTCACGGCCATCTCGGCCTCGAGCCGACCAAGGTGCCCGATTCCGTCCTCAGGACGCTGAAGGGCATCAGCATCCCGACCATCACCATGATCTTGCGACGCCTCGGATATCCCGGCCTGTTCCTGTCGGGCGTGGCCCCGCGGACGTCGGAGCAGAGCTTCGCCGGGCGTGCCTTCACCGGGCGGACCCTGCCGACCAGGGCCGACGTGGCGAAGATACAGGCGGGTGGGGGATCGTTGCATCGCCAGGCCTTCGAGACCATCGAGGCGGCAGACGTGCTCGTCATCGACGCCCGCGGTGACGTCGGCGCCCGCGTGACCGGCGACATCCTGGCCAGCCGTCTCAAGTACCGCGGCGCGGCCGCGCTGATCACCGACGGCGCCGTCGGCGACCTGGCCGCCCTGCAAACCATCGGCTTGCCCGTCTACTCGCGCGGCGTGACCCCGGTCACGTTCGGCGAGCTGCACGTGATGGCCGACCTGAACGTCCCCATCGCCTGCGCCGGCGTGCTGATCATGCCCGGCGACGTGCTGGTCGGCGATCCCGAGGGCGTGATCGCGATCCCGCAGAGCGTCGCCGCGCAGGTGGCCGACGAGGGCGCCGAGACCGAGCGCCGCGACGCGTTCTCACGTCGCAAAGTCGAAGCCGGGCACCCGCTCGCCGAGGCCTACCCGCTGAGCGGGACGCTACGCGCCGAGTACGAGGCGACGAAGGCCGCGGGCCGGGCTCAGTAACTCAGGGTCATGTAGAGCTGGCGCAGGAACGCGTGCAGGGGCTCCTGCATGATGTCGCTGTGCGAGCGAATCAGGCTCGCGTCCGTCGTGATGTTCCACACCGGGACGTGTGGGGCGCGGCCCGCCATCAACTCGAGCTTCGCCTTTCCGCAGTACTCCCACGACCAGTTCGGTGCCTGGGTTCCCGCGGTCGTTTCGAGCTCCCGCAGCCACGCGCGGTGACGGGCGACCTCGAGCTTGACGTTGTGCTCCGTCCTGGCCAGCCGCTCGGCGCGGGTCTCGCTCCGCGGCGTGGCCACGTCCGTCAACGGCTCGGGCTGCGGCGGCGGACGCCACCCCTCGCACGCCGTCGCCTGCGGGAACAGCGCGATCCGGTGCGTCCGGTACGCGGGTACGAAGCCGGGGGTCTTGACGGAGGCCTCCTCTTCGTCCGCGCTGACGAACGAGCGCTGGAACAGGGTATTGAGGCGCCGGCCCAGCGGGAACGCCGTCCGGGTCGCCCCGTCGGAGGTCGAGGTGACGATCACGAGCACCGGCGCCTCGAACCGCGACCGCCCAGCGCGCTGGGCCATGCTGTGCAGCGGCTGGTAGCGTGTGGCCTCGAAGGCCGGGTTCAAGAGCACCACCATATCGGCGGTCGCCCGCACTCGCGCCGACCGCCAGTCCCTGCCTCGGTCGGTCCTCGGCCGATCCGCGTCGACCGCGTGAGCGAGCTGCTCCAGGATCGAGATCGATAGCGACGAGAAGGCGATCCAACCGCCGAAGCTGTGACCTAGCACGACCGTCCGCAGCTGCGGATGGCGCAGGGCGGCCTCCCGGTCTTCGGGGCGGGCGTCCACCGCCGGCGCGTTCCATCGCACGCGCAGCGCCGTCAACCGCGCGAACAGCTCGCGCGCCGCGCCGCCGGACACGTGGAGCGCGGCGTTCTTTCGAGTCCAGAACGTCGTGTAGACCAGCGGGTTCCTCGCCGCGAACGTCCCGCCTCCACGCCAACTGATGTAGATGCCCATGACGGTGCGCGCGGGCTGGCCGGGCTCACCGCCGAACTGGACCATCGAGGCCACGTCCGAAAGGATTTCGCGAAAGCGCTGCACGTCGCGATCGTCATGACCGGCGCCGTGTTTCCAGCCATGAACGAACACGAAGAGCATGACGCGCTCGCCCTTCGCCAGGCGGCCCGAGAGATCGTCGATGACCCGGTCGATCTGCGCGTGCGCGGAGCCCATGTCGTCGGTGTAACCCGCTTGCCCCGGAACGGGGTAGAGCCATCCCTGATCGTCAAGCTCCACGAAGTGGAGCCGGTAGGCCGGGCTCGTCGAGATTTCCGGCGTTCGCTTGAGGCAGCGTTCGTCGGCGCGCGTCTCGGCCAGAGTGCAGTCGAGGTCGTTGCGGCCTTCCAGCGGACGATGGGGCCACGGACCGGCGCATCCGGCGACGATGCCGGCGACGCACGCGGCGACGAGCAGGCGTGGCCATCGAGAGTGGCGCATCATGTCCTCCTGGTTGACCGAGCCGCCGTCCGCCGGCGCCCGGTGGCCGAGAGGTCGACGGTCGGCGGGTCCCCCGTGACCATCACGCCGTAGTCCCGCTCCGCGTCGTCGACGGTGATATAACCCCGCACGACATCGCGCCGGACCCGCTCGGGGTCGCGCGTGAAGGGATCGCCGTAGCCGCCACCTCCGGGCGTGCGCACGTGCACGGCGTCGCCGGCCACCATCCGGATGTCCTCGTCCTTCGACCAGTGCGGCGATCGATAGGTTTTGCCCTGTCGTTCCACGACGACTTCGTTGACCGCGCCATCCCCGCCGCCGAAGAGGCCGGGCGGGCCGAAGCGGCCGTGGTCCATCAGGAACGAGAGCAGTGCCTCGCCCCGGCGGATGCGGATCTTGTAGTCGACGCCGAAGCCCCCGCGCGTCTTGCCGGCGCCGCCCGAGCCCTCGCGCAGCGCGTATCGCTCGAACAGGATCGGGTAGTGCTGCTCGAGAACCTCGGCGGGCTGGGTCTTGGAGATGCCGATCGTGGAGCAGCCGTTGGTGAGGCCGTCGCATTCGGCTGAGCCGCCGTATCCGCCGCCGGAGAACACGTACATGATGTAGTGCCGCTCCTTGAGCGGGTCGTAGCCGCCGAGCGTGAGGTTGCCGCTGGTGCCGGCGGGCGCGGCGAAGAGATCGTCGGGGATGGCGCGGGCCAGCGTGGTGAACACGCTCTCGGCGATGCGCGAGCTGACCTCCGCCGCGCAGCCCGACACCGGACGCGGGTAGCGCGCATAGAGGAACGTGCCGTGCGGGTCGGCGATCTTGAGGGGCTCGAAGCACCCGGCGTTGATCGGCACGTCGGGGAAGATGTGCTTGATGGCGAGGTAGACCGCGGCCCGCGTCGTCGCGATCACGCTGTTGAGGGGGCCGCGGCACGGAGGGCTCGACTCCGAGAAGTCGAAATGCAGGTCGGTCCCTTCCTTCTTGATCGTGAGGCGGATGGCCAGCGCGTCGGGCTCGACGCCGTCGGAATCCACGAACGCCTCGCCCCGGTAGACGCCGTCCGGGATCTTGGCGATGTGCGCGCGCATCATCTGCTCCGAGCGGCGGCGTAGCTCCTTGATACATGCGGTCACCGTGTCGGCCCCGTAGCGATCGAGCAGTGCTCCGAGCCGGCGCTCGCCCACGGTCAGCGCCGCCACCTGCGCCTTGATGTCTCCGATCCGTTCCTCGGGCACGCGGATGTTGGCGAGCACGATCTGGAGGATGTCGTCGTCCATCACCCCGGCGCGAAAGAGCTTCACCGGCGGCAGGCGCAGCCCTTCCTGCTGGACTTCCGTCGCGCGCGTGGAGAAGCCGCCGGGCACCGAGCCGCCGGTGTCCGGCCAGTGCCCGGTGTTCGCGAGCCACGCCCAGTGCCGGCCGCGATAGAAGAACGGCTTCACCATCTTCACGTCCATCAGATGGGTGCCGCCGCAGTACGGGTCGTTGACGAGGAAGATATCGCCGGGATCGACTTCGCGCTTCTGCTCGATCACCGCACGCGTGGTGAACTGCATGACCCCCACGAAGATCGGCAGCCCCAGCTCGCCCTGAGCGATCACGTCGCCGGTGTCACGGTCGTAGATCCCGTCGGAGCGATCGAAGCCCTCGGAGATGACCGGCGAGAACGCCGCCCGCTCGAAGGTGAGATCCATCTCGCTGGCCACCTGCTGGAGCCCGTTCTGCACGACCACCAGCGTGACCGGATCGATCGCGTCCATCACGCGCCTCCCACGGTGATCTCGAGGTTGCCGAGCGCGTCCACGATCGCATGGTCGCCGGGCTCGATCACGGTCGTGGTGTCGAGCTGCTCGACGATGGCGGGGCCCGTGAGCACCAAGCCGACCGGCAGGTGTTCGCGGCGGTAGACCGGGGTGTCGTGCCAGCGATTGTTGGAATGGGGGGCCCCTGCGGATTTGGAATGGGGGGCCCCTTCGGCTCCCCCCATACCCCCCCTCTGGTTTGGCGACGAGTCATTCGTTTCGAACCAGACTGGGCGTCTGGCGATCGGCCCGGCCGTGCTCGCCGTCTCGGCGAGGCCGGTGAGGGCGATCGGGCGGCGGCGGCCGATCACCGCGGTGCGCAGGCTCATGACCAGCGCGCGCATCTCGCGCAGCTCCACGCCGAAGCGGTCATGGTAGGCGCGCTCGAACGTCTCGGCCAGCTCTTCCCGCGTGAAGTCGATGCGCGCGATCGGGATGGTGAGCACGTGGGTCTGACCGGCGAACTGCATGTCGGCCTCGTGCTGGACGGTGACGGTCTCGACCTCGACACCCTCGGTGGCGAGCAGTCGGCGGCCCTCGTCGATCTGCGCCCCGAGGATCGCGCGCCCATCGCCCACGTCCATGCGCAGGAGGCCCTGGTTGATCGTACGCACGAAGTCGTGGCGGACGTCGGCCACGAGACAGCCGATGGCCGAGGTGATGCCCGGCCGCGCGGGCACCAGGACCTTGGGGATCGAAAGCTCGCGGGCCAGCGCCACCGCGTGCAGCGGTCCGGCGCCGCCGAACGCGAACAGAACGAAGTCGCGCGGGTCGCGCCCGCGCTGGAGCGATACCAGGCGAATGGCCCCGGCCATCTTGTCGTTGGCCACACGCACGATGGCCGCGGCGGCGGCGATGGGATCGAGGCTGAGGTGAGCCCCGATCTTCTTGTCGACGATCTCGCGCACGTGGTCGAGGCGCGCGCCGCCGGGTACCCCGAGCAGCGCGTGGGGGTTCAACCGGCCGAGCAACAGGTTGGCGTCGGTGATGGTGGGCTCCTCGCCGCCGCGACCGTAGGCGATGGGGCCGGGCTCGGCACCCGCGCTCTCCGGCCCGACCTGGAGGATTCCCGCGCTCGACACGCGGGCGATCGAGCCACCGCCCGCGCCGATCGTGTGGATGTCGATCATCGGCACACGCACCGGCAGGCCGTACCCCATCTCCTTGTCGGCGGTCACCGTGGGCACGCCGCCCACGATCACCCCGACGTCGAAGCTCGTCCCGCCCATGTCGCACGAGATCACGTTGGCATGGCCGGCGGCCAGCGCGGTGAACGCCGCGGCCTTCACTCCGGCCGCCGGTCCCGACATCAGCGTGTTCACGGCGTGGCGCGCGGCCACGTCGACCGACATGGTGCCGCCGTTGCCCTGCATCACCAGCAGCTCGTGACGGTAGCCCTGCCGCGCCAGCTCGCCGGCCAGCCTCCGGAGATAGCGGTCGATCACGGGCTGGACGAATCCGTTGATGGCCGCGGTCGTCCCGCGCTCGAACTCGCGATACTCGGGCAACAGCTCGGCGCCCGCGGTGACGTAGGCGTTCGGCCACTCCGCGGCGACGATCTCGCGCGCCCGCCGTTCATGCGCGTCGTTGACGTAGGAGTGGATGAAGTGGATGACCAGCGCTTCGACGCCGCGTTCGCGCAGCCACGCGGCCGCCCGCCGCACCTCGTCCTCGTCGAGCGGGGTCACGACCTGCCCCTCGGCGTCCATGCGCTCGGTGACCTCGAGCCGTAGCTCGCGCGGGATCAGCGCCTCGAACGTCCCTTTGAGCCCATAGGGCGTGGGCCGCGTGCGCCGCCCGAGCTCCAGCACATCACGGAAGCCGTGCGTGGTGACGAGCCCGACCCGCGCGCCCTTGCGCTCCAGCAGCGCGTTGGTGGCCGTGGTCGTCCCGTGGACGACGATCTTCAGATCGCCGGGCGCTGCCGCGGCGTCGGCAAGTGCGGCCAGCACGCCGCCGGCCTGGTTCGCCATCGTCGTCGGCACCTTGGCCACGCGCACCGCGCCCGTGGCCTCGTCGACCAGCACGAGGTCCGTGAACGTGCCACCCACATCCACACCGACGAGGATCGACGCCCCTGGGCTCACGAACCCGTCCTGTACCGCGGCGGATGCCCGAAGTCAATCGCGCGCGGTGAACGAACGCGCGCGGCTAGAGCCGAGGGGTCGCGCTGCCCCCGGTCATGGCAGACGGCCGCTGAACAGCGAGACGTAGTTGATCGGCGCGTGATCGGCGAGGTCTCGAATCGGCACGCGGCCGCCTTGAAACTGCTCGCGGGCGAAGACGCGGATGGCGTCCTGCACCCCTTTTGCCCCGATGGCCGCGGTGAACGCGGCCTGAGCCTGACCAACCACCGTCCCCATGTCAGGAACCAACGAGCCTCCGTAGGCGGCGCGGGCGGTCTTTTGATCCTGCGCTCTCGTGGTCCCGGCCGCCAACGTCAGTCCGCGCCGATCGCGATATTGCTCCTCGACGACGTGGACGTAATGAGGCTGTATGCGAAGGACGTGAAGCGCGACGGACAGGCCGGTCGCGATCGCCGGGACCGTGCCCTTGATCCGCTCCGGGACGAGGTCCACCAGCAGCTCGGCGATCTTCGACTGACTGAACTCTTCGGGCGGGACACGGGTCACGAGGTCGCAGCAATCGACGAACCGCTTGATGTTGCCTCCGTCGACGAGACCCTGGAGCGAACCGGCAAAGTCGGTGTCGCCCACGAGGGGCGAGCCGAAGGTGATGAGCGTTGGCGGCTCTGGCTCTCGGTCGGCTTGATCGGCGGCGGCGAGTGTCGCGAGAGCGGCACCCAGGCTGTGGCCGGTGATCAGCAGCGTACCCTGATGCCCGGCGAGCACGGCATTGACCTCGTCACGGACCCCGCCATAGGCGCGCGCGAAACCCTGATGAACCTGCCCAGTCTTGACCCAGGGGCCGGACACGGCGAACCCGTCGGCCAGCACGTCCTCGGGCTTCGTCTCGGTGCCGCGGAAGGCGAGTACCATGACGCGGTTGTCGGGGCTGGTCGCGATGAATCCGTCGGTCCCGTGGGGACCGCCGATCCACTTCTTCAGGGCGAAGCCGATCGAGCTCAGAGCCGAGGTCGCCGGTCCCTGGGCGGCGTAGGCCAGTCGCGCCATCTCCGCGCAGAGCAGCTCGTCGTTCGACGTATCGGCGGCTCGGTCCCAGTTCTCGAAGAACGGCGGGCCATCCGCTGGACGGTAGAGCGCTTGCGCGGAATCGTTGTACGGATACGGCTTCGCCATCGTTCCCTCCATGCACCCCGATAAGTTATGGCCGGGGAGTCTGTCATCAAACTTCCGCCCTGGCAACAAGCTGGGACGGGGAGGCCTTGGCGCGTGGTACGATCAGCGCGATTTCGATCGTATCGTAGGAGGGTGTCATGACGACTGGGGCCGAGGCCGACGTTCTTCGCGCCGACGAAAACCGCTTCGAGGCCATGCGCAAGGAAGACTGGAACGCGCTCGACATGGCGCTCGCGGATGACCTGACGTATGTCCACTCGACCGCGCGGCTGGAGTCGAAGGCCGAGCACGTCGCCAACCTGCGCGCCGGCAAGCCGCACTACCGCGGCATCGCGCCGCGCGACCGCACGGCGCGCGTGCACGGCGACGTGGGGATCGTCACCGGCGTGTCGGCGATGCACGTCGAGCGCGACGGCAAGGAGCAGCGCTTCACGGTGCGCTATCTCGCGGTCTACGCGAAGACCGGTGGGCTGTGGCGGATGACCGCCTGGCAATCCACGAAAATGGACGCGTAGCACCGCACTCCACAAAGAGGAGGATCCTGCATGCGCTACAACCGGATCTCAGCGGACTGTCACCTCGACCTCATTTGGCTGCCCCCGGATCTCTTCACCTCGGAAGCGCCGCGCGAGATGAAGGACAAGATGCCGTACGTGGCCGAGGGGCCGGACGGCCGGAAATGGGTCGCCAACAACGGCGTGACGTTCGGAATCGCCTGCGGCGTCGGTGCCTCGGGCACGGTGTACGTTCCCGGTAAGCAGCTGCGCGTCGACAAGATGGCCGAGGCCGGCCTCTACGACGACGGCAAGAAGGGCCTGCGGCGGCCGGGCGATCCGCACCTGCGCGTGAAGGACATGGACCGTGACGGCGTCGACGCCGAGGTCATCTACGGCATCCTCGCCGCGGCGGCCAAGCTCGGCGACCGTGAGGCCTCCAACGAGATGGTGCGCATCTACAACACGTGGCTCGCGGACTTCTGCAGCCACTATCCCGACCGCCACATCGGTCTCGCCAACCTGCCGTACGGCGACATCGACGCCGCGGTGGCCGAAGTGCACCGCGTGGCCAAGATGGGCTTCAAGGGCATCGAGCTGTCGTGCTCGTGGGACATGGAGCCGATGTGGCATCCCATGTGGGAGCCGCTCTGGCAGGCCATCAACGAGGTGAACATTCCCCTCCACTTCCACACGTTCCCCTCGGTCTCGCCGAAGCTCCGCGAGCAGTACACCGGGCTCACCCAGCGCGCGCTCGCGTACAGCTCGCTCTGTCTCTTCCAGATGACGCTCGGCAACATCCTGACCTCGCTGATGGGCAAGGCGGTGTTCGAGCGCTATCCGAACATGCGCATCGCGTTCGGCGAGAGCGGCATCGGCTGGATCCCCTACGTGCTCGACCGCATGGACTTCGAGTATGAGGACCAGTACAAGGACCTGCCGCTCAAGCTCAAGCCGAGCGAGTACTGGCGGCGCCAGTGCAAGGCCACGTTCCAGTACGACCGCGTGGGCACCAAGCTCATCGACGACATGGGCGTGGAGACGTTGATGTGGGGCTCCGACTATCCGCACCCCGACGGCGTGTGGCCCGAGTCGGAGAAGTACATCAAGGACCAGTTCTCGCACCTGCCCGCCGACGTCACCCGCAAGATGACCTGCGAGAACGCGGCGAAGTTCTACGGCCTGACCAACTGAGCGGCGGTTCGTGACGCTCGACGGGCCGATGGCCGACGCGCGGGCCTGGACCCGCGCGTCGCTCGCATGGCTGGACGTCAGGCTTCCGGTGCCTGACGCCTGCCAGGCGGAGATCGACGCGGCCATCGGCACGTTGACGTCCCGCACCGAGCCCGCCCTGTCGCTCGACCCCGACGCGTTCCCGCTCCCCGAGTGCCGGCGGCTCATGGCGAGCGTCCAGTCGACGCTGCTCGATGGCGTGGGCCACGTCATCCTCGACCGCATTGCCGTGGAGCGCCATGGCCTCGACGCGAACCGGACCATCGCGTGGCTGCTGGCTCGGCTTCTCGGTCGGGTGGTGTCCCAGACCTGGGGCGGCACGTACCTCTATGACGTCAAGGACTCCGGCAAGCCCCTCGGTTACGGGGTTCGCCGGTCGGTCACGAACGCCGCCCAGCCGTTTCACACCGACGGGCCGTGGCTCTGGAAGCCCCCCGCCGTCGTCGGTCTCTTGTGCGTGGAGTCGGGCCACGAGGGCGGGCTGAGCCGTGTGACGAGTCTGCTCACCGCGCACGACGACATGCGCCGCCGTCATGCCGATCTGCTGCCCCGCCTGTACGAGGCGTTCTCCTGGGACCGTCAGGCCGAGCACCCGCCCGATGATTCCCGGGTGTCCCGCCATCCGGTGTACACGTCCGACGGCGGGCGGCTGTTGGGGCGGTACTACGAGGACTACGTGGTGAAGGGCCACGCGCTGGCCGGCGAGCCGCTGGACGCCGCGGGTGTCGAGGCGCTGGCCGCGCTTCGGAACATCGTCGATCGGCCCGAGAACTGGGTCGAGTTCCGTCTCGAGCGCGGTCAGTTCCAGTTCGTCAACAACCGCCAGATCGCCCACTGCCGGACGGAGTTTCGGGACGAGCCCGAGCATCCACGCCACATGATCCGCGTCTGGGTTCGGGACGAAGGCACGCCGCACCTCGAAGGGCGGGCTTGACGACCTCGCTGTACTTCGCGGCGGTACTGTTCGTCGCCTACTTCGTCCGCGGTCTGGCGGGGTTCGGCTCGGGACTGATCGCGGTCCCGCTGCTCACGCTCGTCGCCCCGCTGCCGCTCGTCGTTCCCCTCGTGGTGCTGCTCGACTACGTCGGCTCGGCCAGCCAGGGTCTCAGGAACGCCGCGCACGTCGCCTGGCGCGAGCAACTCGTCCTGGTGCCGTTCATGCTCGTCGGCGTGGCCGTGGGCCTCTATCTCCTGACCGCGCTGCCGAAGCAGATCCTCGCGCGCGCGCTCGGCGCGTTCGTCATCCTCTACGCCGTGTATCAGCTGCTTCCGCTGCCTCCCCTTCGGGGCTCGCGCGCCTTCGCGACGGTCTGCGGATTCTTCGGCGGTCTCGTGGGCACCGTCTTCGGCGCGGGGGGGCCGTTCTACGTGGTGTACTTCGGCCTCCGGGCGCTGGACCGGACGACCTTCCGGGCGACGTTCGCCGTCAACTTCCTCATCGACGGCGGCGTGCGCCTGATCGCGTACCTCGTCACCGGGCTCCTCGGGTGGGCGACGCTGCCACTGCTGGCCGTCGGGCTGCCCTTCGCCGCCGCCGGCCTCTATGTCGGCGGCCGCATCCAGACCGGCTTCACGCAGGCCGCCTTCGTCCGGGTGGTCGGCGCGCTGCTCGTCGTCAGCGGCATCGTGCTCCTGCTCAAGCGCTGACGTCGCGCCGTGGCCGGCCCCGTGGCTTCGTGCTAACGTCCGACGCGTCATGGACTTCCGCATCACCAACGAGCAGCGCGAGCTCCAACAACGCGCGCGGTCTCTGGCCCGGGACTTCGCCACGCGCGCGGCTCAACACGACCGCGAGGCGAGCGATCCCGTCGAGAACTACGCGGCGCTTCGCGACGCCGGGTTCTACGGGCTCAACGTGCCGGCCGAATTCGGCGGGGGCGGCGTCGGCTTGCTCGGGTGGTCGCTGGCCGCCGAGGAGCTGGGACGGGGCTGCGGATCGACGGCGCTGTCGTTCAACATGCACCTGTCCGTGGTCGGGCCGGTCATGGAGAGTCCGCTGGTGCCGCTCGCGGCTAAGGGGCGGCTGGCCAAGATGGTGGTGCAGGACGCCACGCTCATCGGCGGGAATTTCTCGGAGCCGACGACGTCCGGGCTGGTCGGGACGCCGGTGCCGCTCACGCGCGCTCGGCGGGTCAGCGGCGGCTATCGCATCACCGGGCGCAAGATGTTCGCGTCGATGATCGCGGCGGCTGACTACGTGATGGTGATGGCGTATCCGGACGAGGCGACGACGCCGACCGCCGGCATGCTGCTGCTCGTTCCGCCGGACGCGCCGGGGCGCCGCGTGGAGCACGTGTGGGACACGCTCGGGATGCGCGCCACCCGCAGCGATTCCATGGTCCTCGAAGACTGCTTCGTGTCCGACGACGCG
>DATHGT010000040.1:0-20572 GCA_035317605.1 Candidatus Acidiferrum sp.
ACGACGCGGTGAGCAGCACCACGCCCTGCACGAGCGGATAGTCGCGCGTGAACACGGCCTCGACGATCAGCCGGCCGAACCCCGGCACCACGAAGATCTGCTCGGTGACCACGGCGCCGCCCATGAGCGCGCCCATCTGGAGACCGAGGATCGTGACGACCGGGATGAGCCCGTTGCGGATGGCGTGGCGGAACACCACCGCGCGGCCGGCTAGGCCCTTGGCGCGCGCGGTGCGGATGTAGTCGGCGCTGAGGATCTCGATCATGCTGTTGCGGGTCTGGCGCATGAGCACGGCGGTGAGCGCGCAGCCGAGCACGAAGGCGGGCATGATCATGCGCTTGAGGTTGGCCAGCGGATCTTCCCAGAACGGCACGAAGCCGGACGCCGGGAGCGCGCCCAGGCGCACCGAGAAGAACAGGATCAGCATGATTCCCAGCCAGAAGCTCGGCACCGACAGCCCGCACAGCGAGACGCCGTTGGCCAGGAAGTCCCAGAACGAGTTGCGGCGGACGGCCGAGAGCACGCCGACGGGGATCGCGATGCCGACCGCGACCAGCAGCGAGAGCATAGCCAGCTCGATGGTGATCGGCAGCTTGCGCGCGACCGTGCGCACGACCGACTCGCGCGTGCGGATCGACTCGCCGAGGTCGCCGCTCGCGGCCAGCCGCACCCAGCGCAGGTACTGGATGGGGACGGGATCGTCGAGCCCGTACTTGGCGCGGATCTCGGCCAGCCCGGCCTCGTCCGATTCGGTACCGCCCATCACGCGCGCCGGATCGCCGGGAATCATGCGCACGCCTGTGAAGACGATCAGGCTGATGACAAACAAGGTGACCACCGAGATGGCCGCCCGGTGGATCAGAAATTCGAACAAATTAATGATTCTCGGGGAATTGGCTGACCGTCTCCCGGCGGGGGTCGAGCGCCGATTTCGCAGAAAAGAGGAGCGAAGCTCCTCTTTTTGAGGACCTAGGCCAGCCGACCCCCGCCGGGAGACGGGCAGCCAATTCCCCGAGCTCCACTAGTTCCAGCTTGTTCCCTTGATGCGGATCAGCCCGTCGGGCACGGCCTTGTAGCCCTTGAAGCTCTTCGGGAACGCCACGATGTAGTTCTGGTGATAGAGGTAGACGATGTTGCGCCGCGCGAAGGCGAACTTCTCGATCGCGTCCCGATAGAGCGCGGCCCGCTGCGCGTGGTCGCTGACCTCGCGGGCTCGGTTGAGCAGGGCGTCGATGGCCTCGTCGCACGAGTTGGTGGTGTTCAGCGTGCCCCCGCAGGTGTGGAACTGGTGGATGTTGCCGTCGGGATCGACGCGCCCGCTCCAGCCGATGAGAAACGCCCGCAGCCGCCCGGCGTCGTTGTCGTCCAGCGCGGAGGCGAACTCCGAAGGCTTCAGCGTGATGGTGAAGCCGGCCTCCTTCGCCATGCCCTGGATCACCTCACCGAGCCGTCGCTGCTGCGGATCGTTGACGATGGTCATCTCGAACGCGTAGCCGCCGGCCAGCCCGGCGTCGGCCAGGAGTTTCTTGGCCTTGGCCAGATCGCGGGCCGGACACTTGCGGCTCTTGTCGTAGAAGGGGCTGACCGGCGAGATCGGCGTGCAGCCCGGCGTGTACTGGCCGTCCCACGCCACTTGATTCAGCGCCTCGCGGTCGATCGAGAGATCGAGGGCCTCGCGGACGCGCGGGTCGTTGGCCAGCGGCGTGCCGAGATCTCCCGGCGGATTGGTCTTGCCGGTCTTGTTGTGCTGGTTGATCGTGATGCCGGTGTAGGCGAGCCCGGTCACGCTGGAGACGTCGAAGCGGCCTTCCTTGCGGAGACCGACGGCGTCGGTGGGACCGACCAGGTGCATGACGTCGATGTCGCCCGACCTGAGATTGGCCAGGCGCACGTTGTCGTCGGGGATGATGCGGAAGATCAGACGGTCGAAGCGGGCCTGGCTCGGGTCGAAGTAGTGGGTCGACTTCTCGAGCACGATCCGGTCCTGGGGTATCCGTTCGACCACCGTCCACGGACCGACACACATCGGCGCGGTCCCGAACTTGTCGCCGAGCTTGTTGGCGTGCGCCGGCGACACCGGCATGCCCGCGCGGTCGGCCAGCGCGGCCACGATCGGCGCCGACGGCGCCTTCATCCGGGCGCGCACGGTGAGCGGGTCGACGACTTCCACCGCGGTGATCGCCTCGATCTCGCTGCGCCGGTTCGAGCCCTTCATGGTCCGGTGACGGTCCAGCGAGAACCGCACGGCCTCCGCGTTCATCGGCGTGCCGTCGTTGAACTTCACGCCCGCCCGCAGCTTGATGGTCATGGTCTTCCCCCCGTCACTGAACGTGGGTAGCGCGGCCGCGAGCTGGGGCACGATGCGCAGGGTCTCGTCGATCTCGTAGAGCTTCTCGCACATCTGCGAGTAGACGATCCGGCCGACGTAGGAGCGCGAGAGCGTGGGATCCAGGATGTCGGGGTCCTGGTTGAGCGCGATCACCAGCGTCTTCTTCTGCGCGTGGGCCGGTCCCGCCGAGGTGACGAGCAGGGTGAGCGTTCCGACGGCGAGCCAGCGGCATGCGCGTGCGAGATTCATGGTGTCCCTCCGCTTCGTCGTGACCGACGGTCTGGTCCGAGGCGGGCCGATCATAGCTCAATCCCACTTGCAATGATCCGGGGCGGGGCGGTATCGTCCGGAGCCGTGTCCCGCGCAGCGCGCCCGACGTTCGTGCTGTTGGTCCGCCACGGCGTGACGCCGACGACAGGCATCAAGCTTCCCGGCCGCGCGCCGGGCCTGCATCTCTCCGACGAGGGACGGCGGCAGGCCGAGGCGGCGGCCCGGCGCATCGCCGAGCTGCGCCACGTCACCGCGGTGTACGCGTCGCCCGTCGACCGGGCCCGCGAGACCGCCGTGCCCATCGCGCAGGCCCTCGGCATCGCGCTCCGCATCGAGCGCGATCTGGCCGAGGTCGACGTCGGTGAGTGGACGGGCCTCTCGCTCGCCCAGGCGCGCCGGCGCAAGGAGTGGCCGATCATCCAGAATCATCCCAGCGGCTTTCGGTTTCCGGAGGGAGAATCGTTCATGGAGGTCCAGACACGGATGACGGCGGCCATCGCGCGGTTCGTGGAGCGCCATCGGGGCGGCACCATCGTGGCCGTCTCCCACGCCGATCCCATCAAGCTCTACGCGGCCTACGCGCTGGGCACGCCGCTCGACCTCTTCCAGCGCATCGTGATCGCCACCGCGTCGATCACGGTGGTGGCCTGGCCGCGCGACGTCCCCGGCGTGCTCACTGTGAACTCCGTCGACGGCAAGCTCGCCGCGTACGGCCTGACATGAGCGCCTCCTTCGATCTCGAGCAGCCCGATCACTTCACCGCGGGCGCCGTGGGGCCGCCGGGCCAGCGCGTGTTCTACCTCCAGGCGCGCGAGGGGCGCACGCTGGTCTCGCTCAAGAGCGAGAAGGAGCAGGTCCGCGCGCTGGGTGAGTATCTCTCGACCCTGCTGGAGCGCGTGCCCGACGCCGGCGACCCGCGGCCCACGAGCCTGGCCTTGCTCGAGCCCGTCCAGGAGGCGTGGGCCGTCGGCACCATCGGTGTCGGCTACGACGACGCCATCCGGCGCGTGGTGGTCGTGCTCACGGGGGTGGTCGAGGAGGAAGGCGAGGAAGGGCCGTCGGCGCGCTTCGTCCTCACGCGGGCCCAGGCGGTGGCGTTCGTGGAGCGCGCGAAGGAGGTGATGCGCGGGGGCCGGCCGATCTGCCCGATGTGCTCCGGCGCGATCGATCCCGGCGGCCACGCCTGCCCGCGGAGCAACGGCCACGTCGTCTCGAAGGCCTGAGACCGACCTCCTCACCCACGGCGAGATCACGCCGAAGGGGCGGCTGCCCGACAGCTCCAACGTGACCCTCCTGGTTGAAGTGACGCTCGACGGCCAGAAGGGCCTCGCCGTCTACAAGCCGCTGAAGGGCGAGCGTCCGCTGTGGGATTTTCCCCCCGGCCTCTTCAAGCGCGAGATCGCGGCGTGGGAATTGTCGGAGGCGCTGGGCTGGGGAATGGTGCCGCGGACCATCCGTCGCGACGGGCCGTTCGGCGAGGGCTCGCTCCAGCGCTTCATCGAGGCCGACTTCGACCAGCACTACTTCACGCTGCGCGAGGACGAGGCCCACCACGAGCAGCTCCGCCGCATCTGCGCCTTCGACCTCGTCACCAACAACGCCGACCGCAAGGGCGGCCACCTGCTGCTCGCCCCCGACGGGACCATCTACGGCATCGACAACGGTCTCTGCTTCCACGTCGACCCCAAGCTGCGCACGGTCATCTGGGACTTCGCGGGCGAGCCGATCCCCGCGGCGATCGTCGACGATCTCTCGCGGGTGCTGGCGAAGGGGCTGCCGTCGACGCTGGCCCGGCTCCTCCCGCGCGTGGAGCGCGAGGCGCTGCTCGCGCGCATGCGGATGCTCGTGGAGGCCGAAAACTTTCCGGCCGACGACACGGGCTATCGCTATCCCTGGCCGCTCGTCTGAAGCCTGCACGGCCCATCACACGCACGCCGTCCTCTTGCCCTTGCGGAGTGGGGCCGGGCGTGGTTGAGTCTTCCTGTCGGTGTGCTCGGCGCCGGGAGGTTGAATCATGGTGGACGCGAACGCGAGCGACGAGATCCGAGGCGACGCGGGTGATGTCAGCACGCACTCCCTGACGATCCGTCAGGGCGGCGCGCGCTCGGTGACCGCGCACGACGTGAGCGTGCGCCAGGGCGGGATCGTGCGGGTCGATGCCCACGACGTCGAGGTCACTCAAGGCGGCGTGGGGGTGGCCACCACGGGAACGCTTCGCCTCACCGCCGGGGGCGCGTGGGGCGTGCTCGCCGATCGCGCGACACTCGATCAATCGGCGGTCCAGGTCGTGGCGGCCCGCGAGCGCGTCGACCTGGATCAGGCGGCGGCCGGCATCGTCGCGGGCGGATGCGTCAACGTGCGCGACAGCGCCGTCGGCCTGCTCCTCACCGGGCGCTTCGAGGGGCAGGGCGTGCGGGTGCTCCTGAGTCCCCAGGCCGCGTTCGCCTTCGGCGCCGGCGCGGCCCTCGTGCTGAGTCTCTTCGGTCTCTGGCGGCGCCGCGCCTAGCGCGCGGCCCCGCACCCCACGGAGGAGGACTGGATCAATGGGTGAGAAGCTGACGTTGCACGCCGAAGACGGACACAAGCTCTCGGCCTACCGGGCCACGCCGGCGGGGACGCCCCGCGGCGGGCTCGTGATCGTCCAGGAGATTTTCGGAGTCAACGCCCACATCCGCCGGGTGTGCGACGGGTTCGCGGCCGAGGGCTACGTGGCCCTCGCCCCCGCGCTGTTCGACCGGGTCGAGCCCGGATACGAGACGGGCTACGGGCAGGACGACATCGAGCGGGGCCGCAACGTCCGCCAGAAGCTCGGCTGGGACCTGATGGTGACGGACACGCGCGCCGCCGTCGAGCAGCTCAAGAAGACGGGGGGCAAGGTCGGCGTGGTCGGCTACTGCATGGGCGGGTCGATGGCGTGGCTGGCGGCCACGCGCATTCCCGGCGTCGCCGCCGCCGTCGGCTACTACGGGGGCGCGGTCGCCGAGTTCGCGGACGAGTCGCCGCGCTGTCCCGTGCTCCTGCACTTCGGCGAGAGCGACGCCACCATCCCGCGCGCTCAGTGGGACAAGATCCGCGACGCCCAGCCCACGGTCCCGATGCACATCTACCCCGCCGGCCACGGGTTCAACTGCGATGCCCGCGGCAGCTATCACGAGCCGAGCGCCCGCCTCGCCCGCGAGCGCACCCTGGAGTTCCTGAAGCGTCACATGTAGCTACGGCGTGTGGACGTAGAGCTGAGAGGCGCGGAACTTGGTGGTCGGCGGAGGTGCGGGAGGGCGCATGGCGTAGGTGACGGGGCGTTCGTGGTCGGCGTGCTGGCGGTCCGGGTGGTAGACGCGGCTGAACTTCCAGAGGCTCGTGAGGAAGTTGGTCTGGCCGTGCAGGGCCAGGCTGACGGCCTTGCCGACGGCGCCGCGAATGCCTTCCCAGCCCAGGTGCTTGCGGTTCAGCACGGCCTGCGTCCGCACCAGCTCCTCGTAGAAGCGATGCAGGGGGAGCCGGGTGGGCAGCACCGCGTGCTGCACGTCGTAGAGCCGGTAGTCGAGGCTGGTGAGCCGCCGTGATTCGGTGACCCAGCTCTCGGTGCCGGGGTAGGGCGTGTTCACGGTGAGGTGGACGATCTCCGGCACCGTCAGCGCCCACTCGCGGACCAGCGCGAAGCGGCGCTCGTCCCAGTCGGGGTCGGCGATGATGTTGATGGCCACGTTGATGTCGAGCGAGCGCGCGACCTCCAGGGCCTTCAGGTTGTCGTTCGGGGTCACCCTCTTTCGGTGAGCCTTGAGGGTCTCCTCGTCGATGGCCTCGACGCCCAGGAACATGTAGCGCAGCCCCAGCCGCGTCCAGTACTCGAACACCTCGCGGTTTCGCAGCAGCACGTCGCAGCGGGTCTCCAGGTAGTACTCCTTGCGGACGCCGCGCCGCTCCAGCTCCCGCCCGATGGCGAAGCCGTGCTCGGGATGGATGAAGGCCACGTCGTCGACCAGGAACACGTGGGGCTCGGCGATCCGCGCCACGTCCTCCGCCGCCGCCTCGGCCGAGGCCTTGCGGTAGCTGCGGCCGTAGAACGTCCACGCGCTGCAGAACGAGCAGTCCCACGGACAGCCGCGGGTGAACTCCGCCGACGCGCAGGGATCGAGGGTGCCGATGAAGTACCTGCGACGCCGCCGCGTGAGGTCGCGCGCGGGCGGGAAGCGATCGAGGTCGTCGAGCAGGGTGGGCGCGGGTCCCGCGCCGTGTCGCGTCACCACACCCGGCAGCGTCGAGAGCTTTGGATCGCCGCGCGCCTCCAGGAGCCGCGGGGTGATGATCTCGCCCTCGCCGCGCACGATGCAGTCGAGGCCGTCGGCGGCGTGGTCGAGGACTTCGGGCGCGATGAACGAGACGCTGTGGCCGCCCGCGAACACGAAGCTGTCGCGCCGACGCTGCTTGGTCGCGCGCGCGAGGTCGATCACCTCGGGGACGTTGGCGAGGTAGTTGAGCGAGAAGCCGACCGCCTCGGGCGCGAAGCGCTCGAGCTCGCGCCAGTACTCGTCGTGCCCGAAGATCTGCAGATCGAGGAGGCGGACGTCGTGACCGGCGGCGCGCACGGCCGTGGCCACGCGCTCGAGCCCGAGCGGTTCGAGCTTCAGGTAGATCTCGGAGTACATCAGGGGGCTGGGGTGAACGAGCAGGACGCGCATGGTGTGAGCCTCCGCTGACCGCGCTACCGTCCATGGTACATCCTCGGTACCATGGCCCGCATGAGCGCGCCCGACCCGAAGCCTGACGTCGCCCTCGCGCCGTACTGCACGCTCGGAGTGGGCGGGCCCGCGCGCTGGCTCGTGCACGCGCGTGACGAGGACGCGATGCTGGGCGCCTTCGCCTGGGCGAAGTCTCACGGGTTGCCGCTGCGCGTGCTCGGCGGCGGGTCGAACGTCGTGGTCGCCGACGCCGGCGTCGACGCGGTGGTCGTGCGCATGGACCTGCGCGGAGTCACGACCCGCGCCACCGCCGATGCCGTCGAGGTGACGGCGGCGGCGGGCGAGCCCTGGGACGCGCTGGTCGCGCTCGCGGTGGCCAACGGCTGGGCCGGCCTCGAATGCCTGAGCGGAATTCCCGGGCTCGTCGGGGCCACCCCGATCCAGAACGTGGGCGCCTACGGTCAGGACGTCAGCGAGACCGTGACCACCGTGCGCGCGCTCGACACCGAGACCGGCCGCGTGCTCACGCTCGGCAACGATGCGTGTGCCTTCGCCTACCGCGACAGCCGCTTCAAGAGCCGCGAGCCGGGCCGCCACGTGATCCTGTCGGTGACGTACCGCCTCGTCCCCGGCGGCGCGCCCCGCCTCCGCTACGCCGAGGTGACGCGCCATCTCCAGACGCGCGGGCTCGCGCGGCCTTCGCTCGGCGACGTGCGCGAGAGCGTGCTGGCGATCCGTCGCTCGAAGTCGATGACCATCGACTCCGGCGACGAGAACCGAAGAAGCTGCGGCTCGTTCTTCACCAACGCGCTCGTGACCGCGGCTGATGCCGACCGCGTGGCCCGGGTGACCGGCGACCCCGCGCTGCCGCGCTGGCCGGAGCCCGACGGGCGCGTGAAGCTCTCGTCGGCGTGGCTGATCGAGCACGCGGGCTTTGCGCGCGGCCATCGCGAGGGGCCGGTCGGCCTGTCCACCCGTCACGCGCTCGCCCTCGTCGCCCACGACGGCGCTCGCGCCGCGGACGTGATGGCCTTCGCGCGGCGGGTGACGGCGGCGGTGCAGGCGCGGTTCGGCGTTCGGCTCACGCCCGAGCCCGTGTTCTGGGGGTTCGATGCCTGAGCTGCCGGACGTCGAGGCGTACCTGGCCGCGCTGCGCCCGCGAATCGTCGGCGCCCGGCTCGAGCGCGTGCGGCTGGCCAACCCGTTCATCCTGCGCTCGGTCGATCCGTCGCCGGCGGAGGTCTCGGGCCGCGCGGTGACAGGACTGCGGCGGCTCGGCAAGCGCATCGTGATCGCGCTCGAGGACGAGCTGTTCGTGCTGCTGCACCTGATGATTGCCGGGCGGCTGCACTGGCGGGCGGCCGGCGCCAAGACGCCGGGCAAGATCGGGCTCGCGGCGTTCGATTTCTCGACGGGCACGCTCGTGCTGACCGAGGCCGGGACCAAGCGGCGCGCGTCGCTGCACCTGGTGCGCGGGGAGGCCGCGCTGCGAGAGCACGACCCCGGCGGCCTCGAGGTGCTGGAGGCGGATCTCCCGGCGTTCAGCGCGGCGCTTCACGCCGAGAGTCACACCGTCAAGCGCGTGCTCACCGATCCTAGGGTGTTCAGCGGCATCGGCAACGCGTACTCCGACGAGATCCTCCACGCCGCGCAGCTCTCGCCGGTGCGGCTGACCCAGAAGATCACGGATGACGAGACCGCGAGGCTCTTCGAGGCCACGCGACGCACGCTCACCGAATGGAGGGATCGCCTGTCGCGAGAGGCTGCCGAGAAGTTCCCCGAGCACGTCACCGCGTTTCGCGAGGGCATGGCGGTCCACGGCCGCTTCGGGCAGCCGTGCCCTGCCTGCGGCGCGCCTGTCCAGCGCATCGTCCACGCGGAGAACGAGATCAACTACTGCGCGCGCTGTCAGACCGGGGGCCGTCTCCTCGCGGATCGCGCGCTCTCCCGCCTGCTGAAGCAGGACTGGCCGCGCACGATTGAAGAAATGGAAGAACGCCGACGGAGATGACTCGGAGGGGGGTGTCCGGCCCCCCTCCGAGGCTCGCACCGGAGGGACGCGAGCTAGACCGCTCGCGCGGAGCGGCGCGAGACTTCTTTCGCGGTGTCGAGGGCCTCGTGCTGTTGCGGGGAGCGCAGGGCGAGCGAGCTGAGCGTGACCATGCCGATCACGCGGTCGTGGTCGTCGATGACGGGAAGCCGGCCGATCTGGTGCGACGACATCGTGTCCATCGCGCGCTGGATGTCCCAGTCCGGGCGGGCGGCCACGAGGCTGTGGGTCGCGACGTCACCCACGCGCATCGACGACGGGTCGGCGCCGCTGGCCATCCCGCGGATCACGAGGTCGCGATCGGTCACGATGCCCCGAAGCCGGCCGCCCTCGACCACGGGCAGCACGCCGACGTTGGCGTCGCGCATGCGCTGGGCGGCCTGGGTGAGGTTCATGGTCGCGTCGATGGTCTGGACGTTGCGCACCATCACGTCCTCGACCCGCCGTCCCTTCCAGGACAGCGCGCCGGCTCGGCGCCATCCCACGATCATGGCGACCGCGGCGGCCAGCCCGCCCGCGAACCAGAACCAGCCGTTCGCGTGGTAAGTCGGCTCCGGACGGCGGAGACGGGTCCAGGCGTTCTGGCCGCGCCCGACCGCGCGGTCCATCGCCTCACGCCCGATTTCAATGCCTTCCTGAACGGTGTTACGGGTTCGCTCACCGAGACTGCGAGTCTTGAACATTCTTCACCTCCTTGGGGGCTCTCGCTCCAAGGGCTGCCAACCGTGTGCCAGCGACTTCCGCCGGAAGCGCCGTCAACACCGCGTCTCCCGTAAGACCCGCCAGTAGACGAGCGCATTCATCAGAACGACGAAGATCCCGGTCGCGACCTGCACGTCACGCGTGAGCGCCGCCGGATAGAGGATCGGCAACAGGTAGTGCTCGAGGAACCCGGTGTCGTAGGCCGAGGCGCCGCCGCGAACGCGCAGCCAGTTCTCGAGCGGCGTGAGCGGACAGATGAAGCCGGCGAGCGCGATCATCGCGCCCCACAGCGCGGCCGGCAAGTGGACCCACGCCACGCGCGGCCAGCGCAGCGCGAGCACACCGCCCGCGACCACGAAGACCACGAACGCCATGTGGACGAGCACCACGAGAGTGACGAGGACGCGCGCGCTAACCTCCATCGGTGAAGCGCCTGAGCCGCCGGAACCACACGAGCTTGTCGGCGAACCCTGGGTACGCGGCGTTGCGGCCGCTCGGGTTCGGCACCACGAAGACCCGCGCTTGGCCGATGCGCTCGGGCTTGGGTCCGGCGCCGCCGCTCGCGCGGGGTCCGAAGAACGCGCGGTAGACCGTGCTGCCCACGAAGGCGACCACGCCCGGCTGGAGACGGGCGATGAGGCGGGCCAGCGCGACGCGCCCCCGCGCGTACTCGGCGGGGGCCAGCTCGGAGGCCTCGCGGGTGGCGCGCGGCACGATGTTGGTCAGCGCGAGCCGCCACTCGATCACGCGCGCGTCGTCCGCGTAGGTCAGCGGCTCCGGCACGAGCCCGGCCGCGTGGAGCAACCGCCAGAAGGGATTGCCCGGCCCCGCGAAGTGATGCCCGACCTCGGCCGATCGCAGGCTCGGATTGATCCCCACGAAGAGAATCCGCGGGCGCGGACAGAGGCGCGGCCGAAGGCGCGGCATCGCGGCCCAGTATCCCATCGTTGAATTCGCGGTAGAGTTCGCGCCATGACGACATCGACGTGCGCGGTGATCGGGGCGGGACTGGGTGGTGTGGCGGTGTGCGCGAACCTCGGGACCGCCGGCTATCGGATGCGGTTGCACGACCGTGACGGGGCGCGGCTGACCTCGCTGCGCGGGCGTGGCGGCATCGACGTCGAGGGTATCGTGCAGGGCTTCGCCCCGCTCGAGCGGGTCACGACGGACCTGGGCGAGGCCGTGGACGGGGCGGATGCGATCATCGTGTGCACGGGCAGCCACCATCACGCCGAGGTCGCGCGGTCGCTCGCCAAGCTCCTGCGCGACGGTCAGACGATCCTGCTGATCCAGGGCGGCACGGGCGGAGCGCTCGTGGTGCGGCGCGAGCTTGCCGCGGCGGGCTCCACGGCCGCCGTGGACGTCGCCGAGATGGACAACTATCCCTACTCGCTGGGCTGGCCCGAGCCGAGCCGCATGCGCATGACGATCAAGAAGCAGTTCCTGCAGATCGCCGCGCTCCCCGCCGGACGCACCGCCGCGGTGATGGAGCGGGTCGGTCCCGCGTTTCCCGAGGCGGTGGCCGCGTCCGACGTTCTCGTCACCGGGCTCAGCAACATGAACGCGACCCTGCACGTGGTGAACATGGTCGGCAACATCGGACGGCTCGAGTCGACCGGCAACGCCTATCGCTTCTACGCCGAGGGCTACACGCCGTCGATCGTCACGCTGCTCCAGGCGCTCGACCGCGAGCGGCTGGCCGTGGCCCGCGCGTACGGCGTCGAGGTGCCGGGCATCCACGAATGGCTCACCCGCACGTACGGCTTCGACGAGCCGTCGCTGAGCGAGATGTTCCATCGCCTCACCCACGATCCGCGCGGTCCGTACCAGTGGACGCCGACGCCGAAGTCGATGGAGCACAAATACGTGGTCGAGGACGTGCCCTGCGGCCTGGTGGCCATGGCCGCGCTCGGCGGCGCCGCCGGCGTGCCGACCCCGGTGATCGCCGGGCTCGTGGCGGTCGCCTCCGCGATGACCGGGCGTGACTTCGTCGCCGAGGGCCGCACGCTCGCCGCGCTCGGCCTCGCCGGCCTCGACGCGGCGCGGATCGTCGCGCGCGTGCGGTGATAGCATGAGCGCATGACCCCCACCGCCGCCGTCACGCCGAGCAAGCTCATGGGCTCCGAGGTCAAGCGCAAGGAAGATCCGCGCTTGATCACCGGCACCTCGACATTCGTCACCGACGTCGCGCTGTCCGGCATGCTGTGGGTGGCCTTCGTGCGCAGCCCCCACGCCCACGCGCGGATCACGCGCATCGACACGAGCGCGGCGCTGAAGGTTCCCGGCGTGAAGATGGTGTTCACCGGCGACGATATCGTCAAGCTGGCCAAGCCGATTCCGCCGCCGATGGCCGGCGCCGAGGGCGGGGGGGCGAGCGACGCGGTGGGGCGCCAGCATCTCGCGCTGTCGACCGGCGTGGTCCGTCACGTGGGCGAGGCGGTGGCCGCGGTGATCGCGGAATCCGATTCCGCCGCCCACGACGGCGTGGAAGCGGTGGTCGTCGACTGGGAGCCGCTGCCCGCGGTGACCGACGTCTTCAAGGCCATGGAGCCGGGCGCGCCGCAGCTGCACGCCGACGCGCCGCGGAACATCGACCACGAGACGCCGGTGAAGTCGGGCGATCCCGACGGAGCGTTCGCGCGGGCCAAGCGCGTGATCAAGCAACGGATGACCAGCCAGCGACTCTCCGGGATCTCGCTGGAGCCGCGGGCCTGCGTGGCGGCGCCCGAGGGCGTGAGCGGCGGCATCATCGTCTACGCGACCCATCAGGCCCCGCACAACCTGCGCGCCGACCTCGCCAACGTGCTCGGGATGGACGCCAACCTGATCCGCGTGATCAACCCCGACATGGGCGGCGGGTTCGGCATCAAGTTCGGCTGCTACGCCGAGGACGTGGTGCTCGCCGCGCTCGCGCGCAAGCTGCGCACCCCGCTCAAGTGGGTGGAGACGCGCGTCGAGCATCTGGTCGCGACCACTCACGGCCGCGCCCAGGTGACCGACCTCGAGGCCGCGGTCGAGGACGACGGGACGGTCGTCGCGCTGCGCATGCACGTCTACGCCAACGTCGGTGCCTACCCGGTCTTCACGTTCATCCCCGACCTCACGCTGTTCATGGGCGTCGGCGTCTACAAGTTCACCGACGTGGATCTCCAGTCCACCTGTGTGATGACCAACACCACTACCGTAGCCGCCTATCGCGGGGCGGGACGGCCGGAGGCCGCGTACTACCTCGAGCGGATGATGGACATCATCGCGGCAGAATTGAAGCTCGCGCCCGAGACCGTGCGCCGGAAGAACTTCATCCCACCCAGCGCGTTTCCCTACGCGACGCCCACCGGCCAGAACTACGATTCGGGCGAGTACGACAAGGCGCTGACCGAGGCGCTGAAGATCGCCGACGTCGCGAAGCTGCGCCGTGAGCAGGCCGAGCGCATCAAGCGCGGCGACGCGCGGCTGCTCGGCATCGGCATGTCCTGCTACGTGGAGATGTGCGGGTTCGGCCCCTACGAGAGCGCGATCGTCCGCGTCGATTCGTCGGGCACGGTCACCGCGTACACCGGCACGTCAGCGCACGGCCAGGGCCACGAGACCACGTTCTCCCAGATCATCGCCGATCACCTCGGGGTCGATTACGACAAGATCGTCGTCAAGCACGGCGACACCGCGGCGATCCCGATGGGCAACGGCACCGGCGGCAGCCGCAGCCTCGTCGTCGGCGGCACCGCGATCCTCAACGCCACCCTCAAGGTCCAGGAGAAGGTCCGCCGCGTCGCCGCGAGCATGCTGGAGGCCGCGTTCGAGGACGTGGTGCTGACCGACGGCCGCTACATGGTCAAGGGCGCGCCGTCGAAGGCGCTCGGTCTTGCCCAGATCGCCGGCCACGCCCATGGCGAGACGCTCGCCCCCGAGATCGAGCACGGCCTGGAGGCGACAGAGTTCTTCCGCCCGCCCGCGCTCGTGTATCCATTCGGCGCCCACGTGGCCGTGGTCGAGGTCGACCGTGAGACCGGCGCCGTGCGCGTGGTCGACTACGTCTCCGTCGACGATTGCGGCGTCCGCATCACGCCGAACCTCGTGCGCGGCCAGGTCCACGGCGGCCTGGCCCAGGGCATCGCCCAGGCTCTCTGGGAAGAAGTCGTCTACGCGGAAGACGGTCAGCTCATGACCGGCTCGCTGATGGACTACGCGATCCCGCGCGCCGAGGATCTCCCGATGTTCCGCGACTCCGCCACCGTCACCCCATCACCGCGCAACCCCCTCGGCGCCAAGGGCATCGGCGAAGCCGCGACGATCGGCTCCACCCCCGCGGTCGTCAACGCGGTCGTCGACGCCCTCCGCACCGCCGGCATCCGCCACCTCGACATGCCGCTCCGCGGCAGCGCGCTCGTGGCGAACCCTCGGTGATCAGACCGTCGTGAGCGCCGCGGACGGCATCGCCGCGGTCCGCCGCGTGCTCGAAGGCCACGCGGAGGTTCGGCTCGTCTATCTCTTCGAGTCGGTCGCGCGTGGCGAAGATCGACGATCCAGTGATCTCGACGTGGGCGTCGTGTTCTCGCCAGTCCCCGAACCGGCCCAGCTCGATCAGCTCGCGACCGATCTCGAAGCGGCCGCGGGACGGCGCGTCGATCTCGTCGTTCTGAACCGGGCCGCGCCGCTGCTCATTCACGAGGCGATTCGCCCGAGACACGTGGTCGTCTGTCGCGACGACGACGAACGCGTGGACTTCGAGACCCGCGCCACCGCGCGGTATCTCGATACCGCCCACCTGCGCCGAGTCCAGCATCACTATCTGCGAGAGCGCTCCGAGGCGCGCCGTGCCCGTCCGGCCTGACGTCGTCCGCCGAAAGCTTCTCGACATCGGTGAAACCGTCGGCCACCTCCGTTCCTGCTGCGTTCGCTGATCTTGGTACTCCGATTCTCAGGCGGGGGGCAGGACGTCGGTGACTGGGATGACGACGTCGGCGAATGCCAGCGGGGCCAGTGATCCTCCGCCGTCAAGGGTCTGGGTCGATCCGTATCCGCGCGAGCTGGGCTGGCGGTGGACTTCGACGACTTCGTGGGTGAGATCGATGATCCAGACTTCGGGGATGGTGGCCCGGGCGTAAAGGGGGAGCTTCACGTAGCGGTCGTAGCGGTACGAGACGTCGGCGACCTCGACCAGCCACAGGACGTGCTCGGCGCTCGGCGGCTGACGGATGTAGCGGTCGGCGCGAGGACGGAGGATCGTCACGTCCGGTTGGGGCTCGGTGTCGCGCGGCAGGCGAACGGGGTTCCCCGGCCACACGAGCGCGCGATCGCCGAGAGCGAGGGTGAGGCGGCGCGTGATCTGGGCGGCGCAGGCGGCGTGACGACGGCCGATCGATGTGGCCTGGACGATCTCACCGTCGATCAACTCCACGCGGTCCGCGTCGGTGAGGATGCCCGCGTGCGCCATGCGCCGGTACTCCTCCACCGTGAAGCGGCGACGGGACAGCGGGACCTTCGCGATCACGGCGCGATGCTGACGCGCGCGTGGAACCTCGTCAATGCCGCAAATCAGATACGTCTGCGCGTCAGATACGCCTACGCGCGGCCCCCCGGCCGTCTACGCCGGGCCGGCCTGCGCGTGCAGGTGGAGGATCTTGCCGGCCTGGGTGGTGAGGGGGACGCGGCGCTCGACGCGGACGAGACGGCCGGCCTGCCAGACGAGTCCGCCCACGCGCTCGGCGCTGGTCCCGGCGCCGATGGCGGCCAGGAATGTCCGCGCGATCTCGTCGGCATCGAGCGGTCCCAGACGCGGATGCACGACCAGCCCGAGGCGCGGGCGGCCGTCGGCGTCGGCGGTCTCGACCAGCTGGTAATCGGTGGGCGCCCCGCCGAAGCGCGTGGGAAGGACTTCCTCGAGGATCCGCACCACGTCGACGTCGAGGAAGTTCATGCCGCCGGCGGTCAACTTCTCGTAGCTGCGAATCCCCTCGAGGTGGGTGGCCCAGCCCAGGCGTGCCAGCGGGCAGCCACACGCGCGCTCGGCGAGCGTGGCGACGTCGCCCATGGCCACGTTCACGAGCACGAACGGCGCGGCCGGGTGGAGCGAGGTGATGAGCAGCGATCGCTCGTCGAGACCGAGGTCGTTCGCGCCGGGCTGGATGACCGCCTGCAGATCGCGTACGACGTGCACGTCGTCGGGGGCCGCGGGGGCCAGGCAGCCGTACGCGATGGGGCCGGTCTCGGTGGTGGCGTAACGAGTCACGCCGATCGCACCGGCGCGGCGGACGATCTGAAGGCGCGGGGAGGTGACCGGCTCGCCGATCAGCGTGATCTGGGCCCCGGCGAGATCGATGCCGTCGGCCAGCGCCCCCTGACAGAGTCGCACCGCTGAGCTCGCGAACGTATAGATGTGCGGGATCTCGCCCCCGTCGAGCACCTCGCGCATCCAGCGGGCGATGGGTCGCGGATCTTCGACGGGCACGTGCTCGGGTGGCGGGAACGGGGCGCCGCACAGGGCGCCGGTGGCGCGCAGCAGCCGCCCGCTCCAGCGGTAGCGCGGGTGCAGGCCGGGGTCGGCCGCGTCCACCTGGGTGAACCAGCGCGCCACGCGTCCGAACGCGGCGAACTTCAGCAGGCGGAAGATGGACGCGCCGCCCGGCACCTCCCAATCGCCATGGCGCCAGCGCGGGCCGGCGCCGCGGGCCTCCAGGAAGAGCAGGGTATCGGCCGCGCAGCCCCGGACGAAGTCGAGGTCGAACACGACCGGGGTGCCGGCGCTGCGACTGCCGCCGCTGCGCGCCTGGATCTGCGGGCGTGCGCGCGGATTCCGCAGCCTCACGGGATCGACGTGGAGAGTGGAGCCGCCGCGCACCACCGGCTGCCGGCCTTTGAACTCGCCGACGGTGAGATAGACGCCCGCGCGGCACAGCGTCCGCAACGTGCTCTCCACGCCGTCGGCGCGCGCCAGGCGCGCGAGGTCGCCGTGCTCACAGCCCGCCCAGCGCAGGAGCTCGCGGTAGGGATTGGCCGGGGCCTCGTAGACGGCGAGCTTGAGGTGATCGATGAAGTCCGACTCCCGCCACTCGAGCCGTCCGGCGACGGTGCGGCGCGCGGTGGCGGGATCGAGGGGAGATCGCAGAAAGCCCGGCAAGGCGCCCACGAACCGGGCCGCGGTGCTGAGGTCGCCGAGCGTGACACGGCGGTCGCTGATCATCGAGGGCAAGGTGCGAGAGGCAGTATCACACGTGACGGACCCTCCGACCAAAGGAGCGACGCCGTCCACGCCCCTCCTAGAGTAAGGTTGTGCGGGAGGCTCCCGCCATGCAAACGCTCAAGGCCGTGGTCGTCGTGCTCACGCTGCTCGCGACGACGATCGGCGCCACCGCCGCGCAACTGCTTCAACCGCTGACCGTCGACTGGCCGCAGTATTTCCGCATCGACTCCGAATCGTCGGTCCGCGACGGACGCGCGGTGGTGACGGGCAAGGTGTGGAACACCACCATCTGGGGCGCCAAGCGCATCCGGCTCCTCGTCGACGCGGTGGACGCCGGCGGACAGGTGGTCAACCAGAAGATCATCTGGCTCGGCGTCGACCTCGCGCCGGGCACGCACGCGGCGTTCGAAGTCCCCATGCCGGCCTCGCCCGGCTACCGGGTGAGCGTGTTCGCGTTCGATTCGGGACGCGGCGGGCGCTGGAGTTGGCGACCGGGACGCCTCGGTTGAGATACAGTCGTTCCCGCGCAGTACCGACCACGACAGGGAGGATCACGATGACGGCCAAGACCGAGCGTTCCACCGATCGCCAACCCCACAGCCCGAGCCGGCGGGCCTTCGTCCGCGGCGCCGCGGGGCTCGCGGGTATCCTCGCCGCCGGGCGCGCGCCGGCCACGTGGGCGGCGCGCGAGATCAGCCTGCTGACCGCGGTGAACTACGCCCCGGCCTCGGACGTCAAGCTCGCCGACCTCGGCAAGCGCTTCACCAAGGCCACCGGTGTCGGCGTGCGCTTCGACCACATGCAGAGCGTGCAGATGTCGGGCAAGCTCTCGGCCGAGCTGATGTCGAAGGGCGGCCACGACATCGTCAGCCTGGAGATGCACTACCCGTATCTCTTCCAGCCCGGTCTCGCCGACGTGTCGGACATCTGCAACGACCTCGCGAAGAAGCACGGCGAGTGGTATCCGTTCGCCAAGGAGCACGCGTTCGTGAAGGGGCAGTGGCTGGGGGTGCCGTACCTGTACACCTCGTTCCCCGGCAGCCATCGCATCGACCTCTTCGAGAAGGTCGGCGAGAAGGCGCCCGACACCTGGGAAGACCTGCTGCGGGCCGGCCGCAAGCTCAAGAAGCTCGGCCATCCCGTCGGCATCGCGATCAGCCAGACGACCGACTCGGTGTCGAGCCTGTACTCGATCATGTGGTGCTTCGGGGCCAAGGACGTGGCCGCCGACGGCAAGACCGTCGCGATCCGCTCGCGGGAGACCGAGCTGGCCATCGACTACGTCAAGGCGCTCTACACCGACACCATGGACCCGGCCGTGCTCTCGTGGGACAACGCGGGCAACAACCAGTGGCTCAACTCCGGCAAGGGCTCGTGGATCCACAATCCGATCAGCCATTACGTGGTGGCCAAGAACGCCAAGATGCCGGTGGCCGAGCAGACGGGCTTTCACCTCTCCCCGGCGGGGCCGGCCGGACGTCACACCGTCGGCGTCCCGCGCAGCCTCGCCCTCTGGAAGTTCAGCAAGAACCAGGAGCCCGCGCGCGAGTTCTTGAAGTGGTTCTTCGAGCCCGCGCAGTACCACGAGTGGATCATGTCGGGCGAGAGCTACAACCACCCGATGTGGCGCGACATGGAGAACCATCCGGTGTGGGATCTCGATCCGAAATACAAGGCGATCCGCTCGTCCGTCCAGTACTCGCACCTCTACGGCTGGCCGGCGCCGCCCGACGAGCGTACGCAGATGATCACCAACACCTACGTCATCCCCAACATGTTCGCCAAGGTCGTGACCAACGCCGCGAGCCCGAAGGACGCGATCGCCTGGGCCGAGAACGAAATCAAGAAGGCATTTCAGTAGGAGGCTCTCATGACGATCGTCGGTAGCGGCAACTATACGTACGAGCTGATCGAGAACTGGGCGAAGCTGCCCGACGGGTGGACGTTCGGCGGGGTGAGCGCGGTGGCCACGGATTCGCAGGACCGCGTGTACGCGTTTCAGCGCAAGGACCCGCCCGTCGTCATCTTCGACAAGAACGGCACGTACGTCGGCTCGTGGGGCTCGAGCGCGTTCGCCGATCCGCACGGGATCAACATCGTCAACGACGTGATCTACGTCACCGACCGCAACGACCACGTGGCGCTCAAGTTCACGCTCGACGGCCGGCCGCTGATGGTGATCGGCGAGCGCGGCAAGGCGTCGGACACGGGCGCCACCAAGGACATCGAGCTGCCCCCGCGCTCGGCCGGTCCGTTCAACAAGCCCACCGAGATGATGGTGGCGCCGTCGGGCGAGCTCTACGTCTCCGACGGCTACCGCAACAGCCGCGTGCACCGCTTCTCCAGCCAGGGCGCCCTGATTGATTCGTGGGGCAAGCCCGGCAAGACCGAGCCGGGCGAGTTCCACCTGCCGCACAGCCTGTGGGTGGACCGCGGGGGCCAGATCTACGTGTGCGACCGCGAGAACAGCCGTATCCAGGTGTTCACAGGGGCCGGAAAGTATCTGTCGCAGTGGAAGGACATCCACAAGCCGACCGACATCGTGTTCGACAAGCAGGAGATCGTCTACGTCAGCGAGCAGCGGCCGTCGATCAGCGTGCTGGAGAAGAACGGCAACGTGCTGGCGCGCTTCGACTCGCCCTCCGGCCACGGCCTCTGGGTCGACTCCGGGGGCGATATCTATCTCGCGTCGGTCAGTGGAAAGAGCCTGACCAAGTACGCCCGGAAGCGGTAGAGCGCCGCGATCGTGTCGAAACGCCCCTCGTCTTACGTGCCGACCACGGACGCGATCGAGCCCCCAGCTCGATCGCTGCGCAAACAGGGGGGTTTGGGGGGTGCGTCGCGCACCCCCCAACTTCGTCACCGCTCGGTATACACTGCGACCACTAACGAGATGGAGGTTGCGCCATGCGAGTCTTGATGTCGATCGGCGGGCCCACCGTGTTCACGACCGACGCACCGACCAGTGAGATCATCGTCGGCACCGCGAACGGCATCGCCTGGCTCGCACGGGCGGGCGGCGGCTGGCGTGAGACCCGGCGCGAGCTCGGAGGCAAGCACGTCAGCAATCTCGTCGAGGATCCCGAGACCGGCCGGCTGTTCGCCGGCTGTCACCGCGAGGGCATCTTCGCCAGCGACGACGGCGGCCTCACCTGGAGCCACAAGGACCGCGGCATGGAGCACCTCAACGTCTACTCGATGAGCGCCGTCCGCGGCGACGACGGCGTGCGGCTCTACGCGGGCACCGAGCCCGCACACCTGTACGTGAGCGGCGACCATGGCGAGAGCTGGCGGGAGCTGCCGTCGCTGCGCGAGGTGCCCAGCGTGAAGGACTGGATGTTCCCGGCGCCGCCGAACGTGGC
>DATHGT010000041.1:0-2393 GCA_035317605.1 Candidatus Acidiferrum sp.
CGAGGTGAAGATCCACGACTTCGTGATCGTCCAGGACGTGGGCCACGCCATCAACCCGCTCGCCTGCGAAGGCCAGATGCAAGGCGGCGCCGTCCAGAGCCTCGGCATCGCGCTCACCGAAATCCTCGACTACGACGACCAAGGCCGGCTCCGCAACCCGAGCCTCCTCGACTACCGAAAGCTCACCGCGGCGGACCTGCCGAACCTAGAGACGATCATCGTGGAGGTCCCGTCACCCGCCGGCCCCTTCGGCGCCCGCGGCGTCGGCGAGCCCCCGATCATCCCGGCCCCCGCCGCGATCGCGAACGCCATCGAAGACGCGACCGGCTGCCGGCTCACCGAGGCGCCGATGACCCCGGAGAAGATCGCGCTCGCCATCGCCGCGCGATAGCGTTCTCTCGACGCCCGACTCAGGCGTCGGCGGCCGGCTCAGTCGCTGCCGACGCCTGAAACGTCCCGCGAGGTGCGAGTTGGTCGTTCAGGTCGTGGTGAGGATGCGAATCTGACCGTCGGTGAAGACCACGGTCAGGGACGTGCCGATCAGGCTCTCGATCAGGGCCGAGACGGTGGGCTCGAGGGCTCGTAGCGAGTCCTCGACGTAGAGCGCGGTCACGCGCTCGCGATGCAGCCAGTTGCGCAGATCGCGTGGGGTCTGGAGATGGCGGAGGGTCAGGATCAGGCTGACGTATTCGCCCCTCGCCGCCCACGCGGGGGCCGGGGCGTAGGCGGCGATCCGAGCGTCGGGTGGCAAGTTGCGCTGCATGAAGATGATCGCGCGCTCGCTCGGTGACCTCCCCCACGTCACGTCGATTCTCGCCGGATGGTGGTCGGCGAGATGGAAGACGAGGACCGCCCCCAGGATCACCGCGAGGGCCGCGCGGGCGGCGGCTCTCGGAAGCGGGAGCCGGCGAGTCAGGACCGCCCATCCGCCGGTCAGGAGATGCTTCGATCCGACCGCGGCGACGGTGAGGATCGCCGCGCACGGCAGCAGAAAATAGCCCGGCCGGAAGAAGGTGAGCAGATACGCGCCGAGGTGGAGCGGCCAGCCAAGCGCCGCCAGACCTCGCCGCCCCGAACGCCGGGCGGTGGCGATAACAATGGCGCCCCACAGCCACAGGACGACGAGCACGGCGCTCGTCGACTCGCCGTAGGCCTGCCGGGCCTGGCCGGGCACCTGGCGGAGGGCGGCGGTCAGCCGCTCGAAGAAGGCGGGCCAGTTCCGGCTGACCGCGCGAAAGACCGAAAGGTTGTTCTCGTCGGGAGTGCCGTACAGCCGGCGAGCGACCGTGTGCCCCTCGACGTAGGGACTGGTGCCGGGGGGAAACCGGTCCGCGAAGATGACGCCCTGGCCTTGCTCGAAGGCCATGTACGAGCGCCACTTGAGGCTGGCGACGTCCTCGAGGTTCCCGATCACGAGCGCGCGCACCAGCAGGTATCCGACGACGATGGCCAGGAACGGCCACGCCGCGGCCCGGAAGCGCGCGCGGATCCCGCCCGCCCCCACGACGGCGAGGGCGAGAAACAACGGAAAGAGCACGAACCCGTCGTTCCGGCTGAGCGCGGCGAGCGCCACGCACGTGGAGGCCACCACGAGATGCCGAAGCGCGGGGCGATCCGTGGACCCGACGGCCTGCTGGGGCGCGAGCGCGGACAGGCCGGACGCGACGGTCTGCCGCAGGGCGAGCGCGGACAGGCCGGCGAAGAGCGCGTCGCTCGAATTCTCCACCAGACTGGTGACGGCCGGACTGATCAGCAGGAAGATGAGAGTGGCGCCGGCGGCCAGACTGCCGCCTACCGTCGCCGAGAGCCACACGGCGCCGAACCAGATCAGGGCCGCGAGAAGAATCCTCCCCACCGCGACGGCGAGGACGAACCACGACGGAGAAGGACCAACGACCGCGTAGAGGGCGCCGTAGAACACGGCGAGGAGCGGGTTCTGCGCGAGGACGGGAACGCGTCCCTTCTCTACGAGGAGGCGGCCGCTATTGACGTAGTTCGCCTCGTCGTACTGGTTGACGTCGTCGAAGCGCGGCCAGAAGACCGACCCCGAGGTGAGTACGAAGACGACGAAGAGCGCCGCGGCCAGGGTGGCGACCGTGATGCGTTCGGAGCGCGGAGCGGTCTCGATCCCGGCCTCGCGGCCCATCGCCGGCAGAGCAGTTAACTCAGCGACGTGTCCACAGCGGCCGCCGTGGGGAGAGGCGACGCCGCGCGTCGAGGCGACGGATCACGCCGGCGTGAGCACGCGGCCAGTGCCGGCGGCGTTGAACCGGCCGTCGTCGACCACCACGGCGCCGTTGACGATCACGTACGGGATACCGGCCGGATAGCGGTGCGGATCGCCGAACGTGGCCTCGTCGCTGACGGTCGCCGGATCGAAGACCGTGACGTCG
>DATHGT010000042.1:0-45834 GCA_035317605.1 Candidatus Acidiferrum sp.
TGACCACTATGAACTCATCCCGATGCAGGATGAACGTCGCGTGGCTGCACTCGAGGATCTCCGTGTTCGACGCCACTTCCCGGCGGCGATACCGGAGGGGCCACACCCGTTCCCATCCCGAACACGGAAGTTAAGCCCTCCTGGGCCGATGGTACTGCGCTGGCAACGGCGTGGGAGAGTAGGTCGCCGCCGGGGTAATACCCACAGCGCCCGGAGGTTCTCCGGGCGCTGCGCGCTTGTCTAGATGTGAAGTCTCAGGAGATTGTCCATCCGGGAGCACTCTGCAAAGCTGGTTGTCGCCAAACGACCAAGCCCGCAGAGGAGGCGACCCGGATGAACGTCCATAAGAATGCGCGAACGACGCCGCACAGTCGAGCCCGGATCGCGGGACGCGTCGCCGCCGATCGGCCGGCCCGCATCGCCCGCGACGTCGGCGTGTGTGAGCGAACCGTGAAGAAGTGGGTGGCGCGCGCGGCCGAGGGCGGGTTGGCCGCTGGAGGACCGGTCGTGCCGCCCGCATCACTCGCCGCGCGCCATCCCGACCGGCCTGATGGACGAGATCGAACGCTTGCGGCGTCAGTGGCGTAGGACGGGCGCGCAAATCGCCGAGAGTGTGGGCATCAGCCGCCCGACGGCCGCGCGGGCGCTGCGCCCGCTCGGGCTGGCCCGCTTGGGGCCCGCCGACGCCGTCGGCCCGGGGCGTCGCTACGAAATGGCCGCAGCCCGGGCAACTGGTGCATCTGGATATCAGGAAGCTCGGGCGCTTCAGCCAAGTCGGGCATCGGATCAGTGGGGATCGCCGCCAGCGGACGCCGGGCATCGGCTGGGAGTTCGTCCACGTCTGCATTGATGATTGGTCCCGGGTCGTGTACCGGGTCGCGTACGCCGAGGTCTTGCCCGACGAACGCAGCGTCACGGTCGTGGGCTTTCTGCGGCGCGCGCTGAGTTGGTTCCACCGGCGCGGCGTCCGCGTCGAGCGCATCTTGACGGACAACGGCTCGGCGTATCGCTCCCGCTTGCTGGCCGCGGTCTGCCGGGCGCGTCACCTCGGCCAGCGCTTCACGCGTTCCTACACGCCCCGTACGAACGGCAAGGCCGAGCGCTTCATTCAGACGCTGCTCCGGGAGTGGGCCTACCGCCTGGCCTACGCTTCCTCGGCTCATCGGGGGGGGCGGCGCTCTCACGCTGGCTGCACTACTATAATTGGCATCGGCGCCACAGCGCGCTCCGCGGACAACCCCCCCATCAACAGAGTTGTCTCCCCGGACAATCTGTTGAGACTTCACAGCTAGCCCAGAAACGAAGCGGAGAGGGCGAGGCCGAAGGCAACGATGGTCGCGACGATGAGGGCTGCCGCCAGCAGGTGATCCACGCTCGTCTCGGCCCGCCGCTCGGCGAGCGAAAGCACGAGTCCGGCGGCGAGGCCACCGAGAAACCCCCCAGCGTGCGCGATGTTGTTCACCCCGGACATGAAGAACCCCAAAATGAAGAGCAACACCGCCCATTGACCGTACTGGCGTAGCACCATGGCGCCGAATGTGCCACCGCGCCGGCGGCCGAATGCCACCATCGCCCCGAGCAACCCGAAGATGGATCCCGAAGCGCCCACCGTGAAGGACACGCCCATAACGTCCGAAACCACGAAGCCCGCGATCCCGGAAATTGTGAAGATCACGAAGAAGCGCGCCGGTCCGTACAGTTCCTCGACGGCGGGACCGAGCTGGCGAATCCACAGCACGTTGAACAGGATGTGGAGCACACCTCCGTGCAGATAGATCGACGCCACCAGCGTCCACCATTCGCCGTTTGTCCACGGGCCGGTGCCTGTCATGCCGAGCCTTCGAAGCGCGGCGAAGCTGGGAGAGAAGATCTCGAAGGGACCGCGTGGACTCAGCGCTCCGGCAGGGTCGATGATGAGGCTCAGAACGTACAGCGCGACGCACGCGATCGTGATGATCTGGGTCGGGCTGCCGGTACGGAAGAGACGCCGAAAGAGGTCGCTGAGTCCCCACATGCCCGGACGCCGACGCCCGCAGACCAGACACTCCTCGGCGTCCGCGCGCGTTAGCCGCCCGCACGACGGGCAGAGAATCGTCCGGGTTGGCTTACCGAACATCGTTCGCCTGTTCGCCCGGTACGACGTAGCGCTCGTCCAGCCACACTCCGAGGTCGATCAGGCGGCAGGTGAGCGAACAGAAGGGGCGTTGGGCATTGCCGCTCCAACGCGTCGCGCGACTACAGGTCGGGCAACGCCCGTGCCGTGGGGTGTCACCCGCAGCCGAGGGGACGGGGTCGCTCACGATCATTCCCTCGGGCTCGGAGGCATCGTGTGCGCATCGTACTCACCCGTCACAAAGCCTGTCAACGCGGCGATTTTACGCGCGCTTCGCGACGCTTCCCCGAACGTTTCCGTTGACAGTCCCGGCGTGCGTCGCATAGAGTGGGCCGTGTTCGTCCACTCTCTGGTCACCCGTCCACGCGGACGAACGTCATCGAGATCATCCTCGGCAAGGAGCCAGTGACGTATGAGTGAAGTGGGCCTCGCTTTGTCACGCTTGCACGCGGGCGCGGGACGTCGAGCCGCCCTTGTCCTGTTGGTCGCGATGGCTCTGATCTTGGTGAGCGGTGGCACGCTAGGGGCGTTCGCGGCCACTTCAGGCTCGGGGCACGCCGGCGGCGGCGAGGCCAGCCTCATTGTGCCTGATCTCGGTCAGGCGAGCTTCGCCGGCGTCAACGGGCGTACCTTGCTGCTGTGGGGCCTCGTGGTGTGCGTGCTGGGACTCCTGTTCGGCTTGGTGATCTTTGTCCAGCTCCGGAACCTTCCCGTCCACCAGTCCATGCGCGAGATCTCCGAGCTGATCTATGAGACGTGCAAGACCTATCTGATCACCCAGGGCAAATTCATCCTGCTCCTCGAGGTCTTCATCGGCATCATCATCGTCCTCTACTTCGGCGCTCTGCTGAAGTTCGAAGCCGTCAAGGTCTTGATCATCCTCGCCTTCAGCCTCATCGGGATCGCGGGCAGCTACGGCGTCGCGTGGTTCGGCATTCGCATCAACACCTACGCGAACTCCCGCACCGCCTTCGCGAGCCTTGAGGGCAAGCCCTTCCCCGTGTACGCGATTCCGCTGAAGGCCGGAATGAGCATCGGCATGCTCCTCATCAGCGTGGAGCTGTTCCTGATGCTCTGTATCCTGCTGTTCATTCCCGGCGACTATGCCGGGCCCTGCTTCATCGGGTTCGCGATCGGCGAGTCGCTGGGCGCGGCCGCCCTCAGAATCGCCGGCGGCATCTTCACCAAGATCGCCGATATCGGCTCCGATCTCATGAAGATCGTCTTCAATATCAAAGAGGACGATGCGCGCAACCCCGGGGTCATCGCCGACTGCACGGGCGACAACGCCGGCGATTCGGTGGGCCCGAGCGCCGATGGCTTCGAGACCTACGGGGTCACCGGAGTGGCCCTCATTTCCTTCATTCTGCTGGCGGTCAAAGAACCGGGGGTGCAGGTCCAGCTCCTCATCTGGATCTTCATCATGCGAATCCTGATGATCGTGGCCAGCGGATTCTCGTATCTCATCAACGAAGGACTGGCCCGTGCCCGCTACGCAACTGCCACGAGAATGAACTTCGAGGCCCCCCTGACCAACCTAGTGTGGCTGACCTCGCTGGTCTCGGTGGCGATGACGTACGCGGCGTCCTACCTCCTCATCCCGAATCTCGGTGACGGGACGTTGTGGTGGAAGCTGTCGTCGGTGATCACCTGCGGCACGCTGGCCGGGGCCATCATCCCGGAGTTCGTCAAGGTCTTCACCTCGACTGAGTCGCGCCATGTCCGCGAGGTCGTCACCTCGGCCCGCGAAGGAGGGGCGTCCCTCGCCATCCTCTCGGGGCTGACCGCGGGCAACTTCAGCGCGTACTGGCTCGGGATCGTCGTCGTGATCCTGATGGGCCTCGCATATGGGATCTCCACGTTTGGCCTGGGCGCGCTCATGGTGGCGCCGGCCGTTTTCGCCTTCGGGTTGGTGGCGTTCGGCTTCCTGGGTATGGGACCGGTCACGATCGCCGTCGACTCCTATGGTCCGGTGACCGACAACGCCCAGTCGGTGTTCGAGCTGTCCGTCATCGAGCAGATCCCCAACGTGGCGACGAGCATCCGCCAGGAGTACGGCTTCACGGTCGACTTCGAGGCGGCCAAGCACCTGCTCGAAGAAAACGACGGCGCGGGCAACACGTTCAAGGCGACCGCCAAGCCCGTGCTGATCGGTACCGCGGTGGTGGGCGCGACCACGATGATCTTCTCGATCATCGTGGTGCTCACGTCGGGTCTCACCCAGAACCTCGACAAGCTCTCGCTCTTGCATCCGCCGTTCCTGCTCGGCCTGATCACCGGCGGGGCCGTCATTTACTGGTTCACGGGCGCGTCGATGCAGGCGGTGACCACGGGCGCCTACCGGGCGGTCGAGTTCATCAAGGCCAATATCCGGCTGGAGGATTCGACCAAAGCGTCGGTGAGCGACAGCAAGCGAGTGGTCGAGATCTGCACGCAGTACGCCCAGAAGGGCATGTTCAACATCTTCCTCACCGTGTTCTTCTCCACGCTGGCCTTTGCGTTACTCGAGCCCTACTTCTTCATCGGCTATTTGATCTCCATCGCGCTGTTCGGACTCTACCAGGCGGTGTTCATGGCCAACGCCGGGGGCGCCTGGGACAACGCCAAGAAGATCGTCGAGGTCGAGCTGAAGGAAAAGGGCAGCGCGTTGCACGCGGCGACCGTGATCGGCGACACCGTCGGCGACCCCTTCAAAGACACCTCGTCCGTCGCCATGAATCCGGTCATCAAGTTCACCACGCTCTTCGGCCTGCTCGCCGTCGAGCTCGGCGTGACCTTGACGGCGGAGCGGGGCCCCTGGTTCAGCAGCGTCCTCGCCGCGGTCTTCTTCGTGCTGTCCACGGTGTTTGTCTGGAGGTCGTTCTACGCCATGCGCATTCAGGTCGAAGCGCCCGTCGCCGCGCACAGGTGAGCACCGCGGCTCGCGGGACGTAGCGTCGGCGTGGACTTTCTGTTCGGGCTGCTCACGGGCGCGCAATCCCTCGATGCGCTCGTCCGGTGGGGCGGATACGTCGTACTGGCGGCCATCGTCTTCACCGAGACGGGCCTGCTGATCGGCTTCTTCCTGCCCGGCGACTCCCTCCTGATCACTGCCGGTCTCGTCGCGGCCACCGGCGCGCTCGACATCTGGTGGCTCAACGTGCTGCTCGCTGCCGCGGCGGTCGCGGGCGACAGCGTCGGCTACGCGATCGGGGCGCGGATCGGTCCTCGGCTGTTCACGCGCGAGAAATCGTGGCTGTTCAACCCGCGCCACATCGTGCGCACGCGAGAGTTCTACGAGCGCCACGGGGCCAAGACGATCGTGATCGCGCGCTTCGTGCCGATCATTCGGACCTTCGCGCCCGTGGTCGCCGGGGTGGGGCAGATGCCCTACCGGCGGTTTCTCTTCTACAACGTCGCGGGCGGCGTGGGCTGGGTGCTGAGCATGACGTGGGCGGGGTATCTGCTGGGCAACGTGGTGCCGAACATCGACCGCCACATCCACATCGTCGTGATCGTCGTCATCGTGCTGTCCGTGATCCCGATCGCCGTCGAAATCTTTCGCGAGCGACGGAGGCAGTCCGCACCATCGACCGGGCGCTGAGCGCGCTGACCGCCGGGATCGGCCGGCTACCGCCGGGGGCCGCCCGGTGGGTAGGGCGGCGGTTGGGCGATGTCGGCTACGCGCTGACGCCCCGGCGTCGCCGGGCCGCGCTCACGAACCTCGCGCGTGCCTTTCCTGACGTCGCGGCGCCCACGCGCCGACGGATCTGCCGGCGATCGTTTCAACACCTCGGACTCATGGTCATCGAGCTCGCCGCCCTGCTCACGCGGCCTCTCGAGGACACTCTGCGCCGCATCCGTATCGACGGACTCGAGCACGTGCGTTCGGCCATGGACCAGCACGGGCGCGCGCTGTTGCTCACGGCCCACCTGGGGAACTGGGAGTTGCTGCCCGTGGCGTGTCGCCTCACCGGCTACCGCTTGAGCGTCGTGTTACGACCGCTCGACGCGCGGTGGCTCGATCGGCTCGCGACGCGGATGCGCGAGCGGAGCGAGGTGGACCTGATCGACAAGCGCGCGGCCCTTCGGCCCGTGCTGCGCGCGCTCGCCGGCGGCGGCATGGTGGGGATCCTGCTCGATCAGAACGCCGCCCGTCACGAGGGCGTGTTCGTCCCCTTCTTCGGCCACCCGGCGAGCACCTCGAAGAGCATGGCGGTCCTGGCGCTTCGTACAGGGGCCCCGATCGTGCCGGCGTTCATCCGGCGCGAGGATACGGGTATCCACCGCGTCGTGGTCAGCCCGCCGCTGGCGTCGCCGGCCGCGGCAGACGTGGAGGCCGCGGTGGTGGCGCTCACCGCCCGGTGCACGGAAGCCATCGAGGCCGCGATCCGTACGACGCCGGACCAGTGGCTCTGGATGCACGATCGATGGCGGACTCGACCGCCTGACGAGCGTACGGACATCGGGTGAAGCTGGGCGCCCGCCGTTCAGCGCGGGCGCCCAGCGGAGTGCGGGCTACTTCTTCTCGGCCGGCTTGGGCTCCATCTTGTCGGCCTTGTCCATCTTCTCGGCCTTCTTGGCTGCGGCAGCCTTCACCATCACCGACTGCGCCGTCATCTTGCCGGCGTCCTCGGTGTACTTCACCTGAACGGAATCGCCGGGCTTGACGTCGGCGGCCGTGATCGCCTTGCCGCCCTTCTTGATCGTGGTCTTGGAGTCGACACCGAACGTCCACTCCTCGTCCTTGCCCTTCATCTTGCCGCCGACGACGAGACTTTCGGGCGCCGCCAACCTGACGGTGCCGCTCGCCGACTTGGCCGCCGGCTTCTTTTCGGCCTTCTTCTCCGTCTTGTCCATCTTGGTGTCGGACTTCATCTCCGACTTCTTCTCTTCAGCCTTCTTCTCTTGGGCCACGGCCAGTCCGGCCGTGCCCACGGCGAACACGAGGGCCACGCACGTCGCGATCAGTTTCTTCACCGCTCGAAACCTCCTATGTGGATCAGTGGATTAAGAACATTCCAGCGCTTCCCGGACACGATGGGGCGGCGGTCCCCTCTGCCTCCTTTCCTCCTCAAGCGATCCAGGCCTCTAAGTGATTGAGAAATCAAAGCAGAATGGCAATTCACTTTATTTCTCTGCCGGCCCCGGTGTCAAGCTCCGTTGACCAAGCCTTTGGCACATGGTACAAATTCCGGGTGCTTCGGCCCGATCTGCCAATTCGAGCCCGTTTCCGGTTGCCCATAGCCGCTTTTCTTTTCGTTTTGGCATCAGGCACGTTCAGTCTGGCCGCTGCCGAGTTCCTTCCGTTGTCGGCGCCCGAAGAAGCCGCTCGTCCTCAGCTACGCGACGGCGTCATGTCGCTCGACTCATCGGTGGAACCATTCGCTGACGAGGGCGGTTCCGCGGCCGAAGAACCTCTCACGATGGTCGACCGCTCGTGGTACCCACGCATCGAGGCCGATCCGTGGGCGGAGGCGTTCGCCGAGTCGAGCCTGCTCACCCGGTCCGCGTCGCCGAATCCTCCCACGCCCGCACCGAGCGATCACACGCCGATCAACCAGCAGGTTCAGTATTTCCTCGACCGCTTCACCCGTGAGCGTCGCGAGGTCGTCAACAAGTGGTTCGGTCGTGCGGGCCGCTACCTCGAGATGATTCGGGACACGCTCCGGGACCGCGGACTGCCCGAGGATCTGGCGTTCGTGGCCATGATCGAGAGCGGGTTCAATCCGGTTGCGGTCTCGCGCGCGGGGGCCAAGGGGCTGTGGCAATTCATGGCGGGGACGGCCCGCCGGTACGGCCTGCGAGTAGACCAGTGGGTCGACGAGCGTTTCGACCCGGAGAAATCGACGCTGGCCGCGGCGGCGTACCTCCGAGACCTCCACGCCCAATTCGGCTCCTGGTCGCTGGCTCAGGCGGCCTACAACGCCGGCGAGCGAACGGTAGAGCGAGCGATCCACGCCGTCGGCAGCACCGATTTCTGGGCCCTGGCGCGGTCGAGCTCGCTGAAGCAGGAAACCAAGGAATTCGTGCCCCAGATCCACGCCGCCACCGTGATCGGCCAGGATCCGTCGCGCTACGGGTTCGACGTCTCGGGCCACTCGACGACCGCCGTCGAGTTCGTCTCGGTTCCGCCGGGCACGAGCCTCACCACGATCGCCATGGCCGCCGGCGTATCGACCGACACGCTGCGGACGCTGAATCCGGTGTTGGTCAAGGGCGTGACACCACCCGGGGCGCCGTATCGGTTGCGGGTTCCAGCGGGGACGAGCGGGGTCATCCAGTCGGCGCTGGCCGGCGGCAAGGCGATTCCCGATCGTCGCCCCCAGGTGAAGACTCTCGTGCACGTGGCCCGAGCCGGCGACACGGTCCGTGGCATCGCCCGGCGCTACGGCGTCGCCGTCGGCGACGTTCTGCGCTGGAACAACCTCGCCGCCAATCATGTGCTCCGGCGGGGCGAACGCCTGGTCATCGCGGAGGTCCACGTGTCCGCCGCGCGTCAGGGGGTCCCCGCCGCGAGGTGAGGGTCGAAGTCCGGCTCTTCGCCACACTCGCTCGCTATCTACCGGACGATCACGACGCGGGCGCCACCGTCCTCGAGGTCGTCGAACACGGCACGGTCGCGGATGTGACGCGCGCACTTGGAATCCCCGCTGACCTGTCCCGTATCGTCCTCGTGAACGACCGAGACGCCACCGAGGACCGACCGTTGACGGAGGGAGACGTGGTGACGCTCTTCCCACCGCTCGCCGGCGGCGCGGCCCCGTAGTGATACACTCGGACGCTACACCGGGCTTGGGTTTGAAACTCGGAAGCGTCTAGGAACCCGGTGGGCCTCCCGGACTTCAAATCCGGTGTCCGGCTCTAGACAAGCTGGAGGTGGGTTCGACTCCCACACGCTTCCGCCAAACGAGTGAGCGATGAGCAAACGTCTCGGTCGAAGGGCGACCCCACACCGCCCGCGCCGTTCCTGGGCGGAGGTGGGGATCGTCGTCGTCATCGTGGCGGCCGCGGCGGTCGGGTACTTCGCCTATCGCGCGACCGCGGACCTGCCCGGCGTCAAGATGCCGGATCAGGGCAACGTGCATCTGCGGACCACCGCCGACCCTCACGATGCCTACAACTCCGATCCGCCCACATCCGGCCCGCACCTGCCGTACATCGCCCCCTGGGGCGTGCATACCCGTCCCATCCAGCGCGAGCTTCAGGTGCACAACCTCGAGGACGGCGGCGTGCTCGTCCAGTACAACTGCGAGTGTCCGGAGCTGGTCGCCAAGCTCCGCGACCTCGTGGGGACCTACGACAAGCAGGTGATCCTCGCTCCCTATCCCGACATGAAGTCCCCCATCGCGCTGACCGCCTGGACACGGATCGAGACCCTGCCGGCGTTCGACGCCGCGCGCATCCACAGATTCATCGAGGCGTATCGTGGCATCGACCACCATCCGAAGTAACGCGCGCCTGGGGGTGACGGCGCTGCTGCTGTCCAGCTGCGGGGGGCTGTACGTCTCGCCGCTGTCCCCGCCGCCGTATCGCGCGGAGATCCAGGCGCCGTACGACGCCGCGTGGACGGCCCTCGTCCACGCGCTCGCCCAGGGCAACATCCCGCTGCGCGCGATCGCGCGCGACTCCGGGGTCATCGCGTCGGACGAGTTCGTCACGCCGATCGGCATCTTCGCAGACTGCGGCCGCATCGGCGACGATCGGATCGAAGGCGAGGCCAACGTGTCGTTCACGATCTTCGTGGAGGACAACGGACCGGGGACCCGGCTCTTGATCAACTCCAAGATGCGCACCCAGGCGGCCCGCCGCGGATCCTCCGGTGGCCTCAAGCCCACCCCCGTCTATCCATGCGCCTCCACCGGACGCTTCGAGGCCAACCTGTTCGAGGCCGTGCAGGACTCGACGAAGAAGTAGCATGGCGCCCCGACTGGCCGACCTCGTCCGCAAAGCCCGTCGCCTGGCGTCGGAGCGCGATCGGCTCATCGACGGCCTGGCCGAGGAGTGGGCGCGCGCGCTCCGCGGTCAGGGGCTTTCGCCGACCGACCTCGAAGAACTGTGGGCGGCGCTGACCGAAGACGCCGTTCGGCGGGGGGGTCGCCAGACGGGACCGTGGAGCGCGCAGGCCTGGCGTCACGAAGCCCAGGAGGTCGTGGCGAGGGTGCGCGAGAAGGTCGAGGCGGCCCTTGACGGCGCCTGACGAGTCCACGGGACTCCGCCGTCTGCCGTCGGTGGATCAGCTCGTTCGTCGTCTGGCCGATCGGCCCGAGCTGGCGGGTATCTCGCGCGCCCGGCTGACGTCGACGGTGCGCGAGGCCGTCGACGGCGCGCGCCGGCGCGCTCTGGCGGGGACCGGCGGCGACGGGGACACCCCCGAACACATGGCCGCGCAGGTCGTGGAGACGCTGACCCGCGCCGGCGTCTTTTCGCTTCGCGCCGTCGTCAACGCGACCGGCGTCGTCCTGCATACCAACCTGGGCCGCGCCCCCCTGAGCGATCTCGCGATGGCCCGAATGGCCGCCGTCGGCCCCGCCTACTCCAACCTCGAGCTGGACCTCGCCACCAAGGAGCGTGGCTCCCGCTACAGCCACGTCGAGGCCCTGCTGAGGCGCTTGACCGGTGCCGAGGACGCGCTCGTCGTCAACAACAACGCCGCCGCCGTCCTGCTCGCCATCGAGACGCTGGCCCACGGCAAGGAGGTCGTGGTCTCGCGGGGCGAGCTGATCGAGATCGGCGGAGAGTTCCGGATCCCCGACATTATGCTGCGCGGCGGCGCGCGGCTGCGCGAGGTGGGCACCACCAACCGGACCCATCTCCGTGACTACACCGAGGCGATCGGGCCCGACGTGGCGCTGCTCCTCAAAGTCCACACCTCGAATTACCGTGTGGTCGGCTTCACGTCCGACGTGCCGTCGCGCGAGCTGGCCGTGCTGGGCCGCGAGCGTGGCGTCGCGGTGATGGAGGACCTCGGATCCGGCTCGCTGCTCGACCTGCGGCAGTGGGGGTTTCCGTACGAGCCGACCGTCCCCGAGGTCGTCGCGTCCGGCGTCGACCTCGTTACGTTCTCCGGCGACAAGCTCCTGGGCGGCCCTCAGGCCGGCATCGTGGTCGGCCGGCGCGCGCTCGTGGGCCGGCTGAAGAGGAACCCGTGGAACCGGGCGCTGCGCATCGACAAGTTCACGATCGCGGCCCTGGAGGCGACGCTCTCGGCCTACGACGCGGGCACCGCGCTCGAAACGGTGCCCACGCTCCGATCGCTCACCGAGCCGCTCGCCAGCATTCGCCGGCGGGCACGCCGGCTGCTCATGCGGCTGGACGCGGACTCGCGGCGGCGCCTGGCCGCCGCGATCGTCGAGGACCATTCCGAGGTCGGCGGGGGCGCTCTGCCCGAGGTGAAGCTGCCCACGGCCGCGCTCGCCCTCGGCGCGACCCCCGCGGCGGCGCGCGCGCTCGACGAGGCCCTTCGCCGCGCCGATCCGCCGGTGATCGGGCGCGTCTCCAAGGACCGGCTCCTCCTCGACTGCCGGACGATCCGCCCGGCGGACATCCCCGCGGTGGCCGCGGCGCTGGCCCGCGCATGACCGCCCGCCACGTCGTCGTCGGCACCGCCGGTCACATCGATCACGGCAAGACGTCGCTGGTCAAGGCCCTCACTGGAACAGATACCGATCGGTTACCCGAAGAAAAGGCCCGCGGGATCACGATCGACCTGGGCTTCGCCTTCCTGGAGGAGCCCGAGGGGCTCACGGTGGAGATCGTCGACGTCCCCGGCCACGAGCGGTTCGTCCGTAACATGCTGGCCGGCGTGGGCGGCATCGACCTGGCGCTGCTGGTCATCGCGGCCGACGAAGGCGTGATGCCGCAGACGCGCGAGCATCTGGCGATCTGCTCGCTCCTCCGCATCAAGACCGGTCTGATCGCGCTGACCAAGACCGATCTCGTCGAGCCCGATTGGCTGGAGCTGGTGAAGGACGACGTGGCCGCTCTCGTGCGCGGCACGTTCCTCGAGGGCGCGCCGATCCTGGCCGTTTCCTCGCGAACGGGTGAGGGCCTGGTGGAACTACGGACGGCCCTGCGCACGCTCGCGGCCGGAGTCCCCGCGCGGGCCGCCGACCAATTGCCGCGGCTGCCGATCGATCGAGTGTTCACGGTCAAGGGCTTCGGCACCGTGATCACGGGCACGCTGATGACCGGCCGGTTCACCGCCGAGGATCGAGTCGAAGTCTACCCACGTGGAGTCCAGGCCAAGATCCGTGGGCTGCAGACCCACGGACACGCAGTCGCCGAGGCGCGGGCCGGTCAACGCACGGCCATGAACCTCCAGGGCATCGAGCGCGCGGCGGTGACCCGCGGTGACGTCGTCGGACCGCCTGGCGCGCTCATCGCCGCGGTGCTCGTGGACGGGACGCTGGAGCTGCTGGAGGACGCGCCGCGCCCGCTGAAGTCACGCGACCGTATCAGGTTTCACACCGGGACCAGCGAGATCATGGCGCGAGTGCTTCTTCTCGATCGTCCCGAGCTCGCCCCGGGCGAGCAGGCCTTCGCCCGCTTCCGCCTGGAGGCGCCGCTGGTCGCGCTCCCCGGCGACCGTTTCGTGGTCCGGTCGTATTCGCCTATCGTCACCATCGCTGGCGGCACGCTGCTCGACATCGATCCCCCTCGTTTCAAGCGCCGGGCGCCGGCCCTGGTCGCGCACCTGACCTTGCTCGCCGAGGGCGGACCGGAGGACGTGGTCGAGGAGCATGTCCGCCAGGTCGGGACGGCCGGAGCGAGAGTGGCGACCCTCAGTGGGCGCGTGCCCTTCGGCCCGGAGCGGCTGACCGGTGTGCTCACCACGCTTCAAGCGAGCGGACGGATCCTCGGCGTGGAGCGCGACTGGTTCCTCCATCCGGAGAGCGGCGAGCGCGTGCGGTTGCAGGCGCTCACGGCGCTCACGGAGTTTCATCGCGCCAACCCGCTCAAGCCCGGCATGTCGCGCGAGGAGCTGCGCCGCCGCGCCGGGGACACCGACGAGCGCATCTTCGCGCACCTGCTCGGCCGGCTCGACGCGGACGGTCTCGTACGCAGTGAGCGCGACAAGGTCCGGCTGGCCTCGCACGAGGTCCAGCTGTCTCCCACGCAGCAGCGGGTCGTCGATCAGGTCGAGACCGACTTCCTGCGTACCGGCGCCGCGCCGCCGAGCCCGGAGGAGGCCCTCTCACACGCGGGCGTGACCGGCGACGAGGAGCATGAGCTGTTCCAGGTGCTCGTCGAGAGCAAGCGGCTCGTGCGGATCAAGGAGTCGCTGTTCTTCCACACGCAGGCCCTCGAGACGATCCAGGAAAAGCTGGTCGCCCTCCTCCGGGAGCGCAAGGACATCGGGCCGGCGGACATCAAGGACCTGCTGGGGGTCTCCCGAAAATACGCCATCCCGCTGCTCGAGTACTTCGACGGGCGCCGGGTCACCATGCGGGTGGGTGAGCGCCGGGTCTTGCGGGGGTCGTAGGGGCGCGCTAAGCTCGACGCGTCGGAAAGGAGTCCCTCATGTTTGGTCTCGGCTATCAGGAATTGCTGATCATTCTCGTCATCGTGTTGATTCTGTTCGGCGCCAACCGTCTTCCCGAGCTGGCCCGCTCGCTCGGCTCGAGCGTGAAGGAGTTCAAGAAGGGCGTGAACGAGGTCCAGAAGGACGAGGCCACGGCCGCCGCCAAGAAGGACGAGGAGAAGAAGGCGTAGCTCACGTCATCGGCGTCGACATCGGCGGCACCCACATCCGGGTCGGCGCCGTCGGAACCGATGGTCGCCTCCTGACGCACACCGAAAGCGCCACGAACTCCGGTCGGGGACCGGAGGCCGTGATCGCCACGCTCCAGCCTCTCATCGCCAGTCTCACGACGTCGACCGAAGCGCCGCTCGCCCTCGGCGTGGCCTGCGCCGGACAGATCGACCCGGCGACGGGCGCGGTCGTCTACGCGCCGAACCTCGGCTGGCGCGACGTTCCGCTGGGCGCTCGACTGAGGGAAGCCTTTCGCATCCCGGTGGTCGTCGAGAACGACGTCCGGGCCGCCGCCTGGGGCGAGTTCACGGCCGGGGCGGTGGGCCGCGGGGGAAGTCTGGTGGCGATCTTCGTGGGCACCGGCGTCGGCTCCGGCGCGGTGATCGACGGAACGCTCTGGCGCGGGGCGAGCAACGCCGCCGGCGAAGTCGGCCACACGCAGGTGGTGGCCGACGGTCTGCCCTGTCGGTGCGGGCGCCACGGGTGTCTCGAGCAGTACGTCTCGGGGAGCGGATTTCAGCGTCGCCTCGCCGCGGCGATGCAGGCGGGACGCGGCGGCCGTCTGGTCGACGTGTGCGGCGGCGACGCCTCGCGGCTCACCGCGCTCGACGTGTATACGGCCGCGCGGGCCGGCGATGCCCTCGCTCACGAGTTCTGGAGCGACGCCGTGCGCTTCCTGACGATGAGCACGGCGAACTACGTCACGCTGCTGAATCCCCACGCGCTGGTGATGGGCGGTGGCGTCATCGAGACGGTCCCGGCGCTGTTCGACGCCCTCGTCGACGCCGTGCCCCGCTTGACCACGATTCTCAGCGGACGCTCGTTGCGGATCGAGCGCGCGCGGCTCGGCGACCTCAGCGGGCTCATCGGAGCGGCCTCACTCGCCACGCCGGCCCGACCAGACTATGCTTGACCCGCATCCCATGGAACGCCGAGTCGACCGATACGACCTGGTGTGGGCGGCGGCCCTGGCCGCCCTGACGATCTGGTCCCGCCTGCCGTACCGGGCGCGGATGCTCTACAACTGGGACGCTGTCCAGTTCGCGCTCGCCCTTCGCGAATACGACGTGGTCAAGCACCAGCCGCACCCGCCGGGCTACATCCTGTACGTCGCGCTGGGCCGCCTCGTGAACAGCTGGCTCGACAATCCCACCGCGACCTACGTCGTGCTCGCGGTCGCCTGCAGCGGGTTGACGACGTTCGTCGTCTACTTCCTGGCCCGCACCGCCTACGACCGCGCGACCGCCCTCGTCGCGGCCACCCTGTTCGCGGTGAGCCCGCTGTTCTGGTTCTACGGATCGGTCGGGTTGACCTATGCCGGCGAGGCGCTCTGCGCGACGACCGTCGCCTACTTCGCCTTCCGCGCGCTCCGGGGGAGCGAGACCGATGCCTGGCTGGCCGCCGGGTACCTCGGCCTGGCCGGCGGGGTGCGCCAATCGATCCTGTTCTTGCTACTCCCGCTCTGGCTCGGCGCGACCATCGCCGGCGTGCGGCGGCTGCGCACCGTGGTGATCGGCCTCGCCATCATGCTGGTGACCGTCATCGCGTGGTTCGTGCCGATGATCTGGCTGACCGGCGGGTTCGAGCGGTACCTGGCCGCGTCCGTGGATTTGGCGGAGACGGTGGTCAAGCCGACCTCGATCCTCGGCGGTTACGTCGAAACGAACCTCCGCATGGCGCGGTACCTGCTCGAGTCGGTGCTGGTCGCGCTCGGACCGCTGGTGCTGGTCGGCGTTCTGATTCCGTGGTACGCGCGTCGTCGCGGCTGGACCTCGCGCGAGTGGTTTCTCGTGGGATGGACGGTCACCCCGGTGCTGGTCTACACGCTCGTGCACTTCGGGCAGGCGGGATACGTGCTGACGTTCTTGCCGGCGCTGGTCGTGCTGCTCTCGGCGGTGCTCGTGGCCGCGCTCGGCGGTGCCGCCGCCTCGCTCGCCCGTCCCTGGCTGCGCCCGCTGGCGCTGGCCGCCGCGGTGGCGGTCGTGGTGTTCGTCAACGGCTCGTTCTTCGTCAGCGCGCGTCCCCTCCAGCGTGACTTCGAGCGGCCCCGGGCCGCCTGGGTGAAGATGGCCGAGGACGAGGCGTTCGACTGGATCTTCAGCCGGACCGCCGCCGCCCTCCGCGAGCACGAGGAGGTCGTCCGCACGTTCGTGGCTTCGATCACCGGACAGTTCCCGGCCGAGGACACCGCGGTCATCACCGAACTCGGCAATCCGCGCTCGTATCCGTGGATGCGCCACGCCGTCTTCTATCTCCCGTCGTACGCGCTCTACGAATTGCAGGTCGGCGATTTGCCGCCGGGCTACTACGCCCCCAAAGCGTCGCTGGCCATGACGCGGGTGCGGGACAGCGAGATCCGCATCCCCGCCGGCATCAAGCGGCTCGTGTGGTTCGTGGACCACTGGAGTCCCACGTCCGAGCGGCCCGACGGTCTCATGGAGATCGAGATTCCCTACGGCCGGTTCCTCTACGTGCTTCCCGTGGGCAAGAAGCCGGTGCGCTACGCCGGCTACACCTTGATCCGCGAGGAGCCGCCGCGCCGTGCCGGCCGCGCGGGGCGCTGAGCCGGTCGGCTCCGGGCTGCGCGATGATCTGGTCGTCGCGGTCGCGGCCTGCCTGCCCCTCGTCCTCTTCGCGCTGACCGAGCGGCGCCTGGCCGGCGTCGCGGGTTTTCCGCTGGACGATTCGTGGATTCATCTGCACTTCGCCCGGAACATCGCCGAGGGAGCGGGGTTCTCCTACAACCCCGGCGTGCCCGTGGCCGGATCGACCGCGCCTCTCTGGACGCTCCTGCTGGCCCTCGCTGTGGCCGTATTCGGACCATCGATCGCGGTGGTCAAAGCGGTCGGCACGGCCACCGCGCTGGGGGCGACGGTCATGGTCCGCCGCGCGGCGATCGGCTGGGGCGCTTCCCGGCTCGGCGCGCTCGGAGCGGCGGTCGGCCTCGGCTGGACGGGCGCGATGGCGTGGGGAGCGCTCTCCGGAATGGAGGTGACGCTGGCGGCGCTGCTCGTCGGGGCGTCGCTCCTCGCTCACGCGCGGAGCCGCGACGTTTGGACCGCGGTCTGGGCCGCGCTGGCCGGCGTCGCGCGTCCCGAGGCGCTCATTCTCGTGCCGCTGCTCGCCGTGTCACGACCGCTCACGATCCGGCGCGTGCTGTTGTTCGCCGGAATCACCGCGATGGTGCTGGCGCCGTTCGTCGGCTTCAGCCTCGCCACCGTCGGAAGTCCCGTTCCCGCGACGGCGAGCGCCAAGATCGAAGGCGGACTTCTGGGCTGGCTGTCGGGGGTTCGCGAGCCCGCACGCGTGACGTGGCTGTCGAGGCCGGCTGACTTCTTCGGCGGCTGGGTCCGATGGCTGTGGACGACCGACGGGCTATTGCCGCTCGCCCTGCTCGTGGCGCTCGTGCTCGTCTGGCGACGCGCGGGCCGCGCGCTCGCCCTTCCGGCGCTCGTCCTGGTGATGCATCCGCTGGCCATGGCGCTCTTCGCGCCCTATCGTGACCCCGCATTCCAGGAGGGGCGCTACTCCATTCACCTCCTGCCGCTCGCGTTCATCGTGCTCGCGGTCGCGCTCGGCGAGCGGGTGACCCACTCACGGATCGCGCTCCTCGTCGTCTACCTCGTCTTGGCAGCGGTCGCGCTTCCTCCGGCCGCCGCGCGGTATGGCTGGGCCGTGCAGAACATCAATGCGATGCAGGTCCATCTCGGGCGCTGGGTCGACGAGCACTTGCCAAAGCGTGAGACGATCGCCGTCAACGACATCGGCGCGATCGCGTACCTGTCGCGGCGCGAGGTCATCGATCTGGTCGGGCTGGTGAGCCCGGACGTGTTGCCCTATCGACGCGGCGGTGAGGCGGGCATCGTGCGCTATCTCATGGAGCGCTGCCCCGGGCACGTCATCGTGTTCCCGGCGTGGTTTCCGAACATGACCGCTCGCCGCGACCTTCTCGAGCCGATCTACCGCGTGCGGCTCGACCACAACACGGTGGCGGGCGCCGACGAGATGGTCGTCTATCGCCTCGTCGGCTGTCGCCCCGAACGCCCAAACGCTCGTCACGCCCCGGCGTAGCCGGGGCGCTCCTCGAATTCGCCGTGTTACCATGAATTCCCGACCATGGACTACAAGACCACGCTGAATCTGCCGAAAACCGAGTTCCCGATGCGGGCGAATCTCCCGAAGACCGAGCCCACCATGCTCGGGTGGTGGGAGGGGATCGGCATCGAAAAGCGCCTGCGCGCGGTGTCGGCCGATCGCCCCCCGTGGATCCTCCACGACGGGCCGCCGTACGCCAACGGTCACATCCACATGGGCCACGTGCTGAACAAGGTCCTGAAGGACATGGTCGTGAAGTCGCGGGGCATGTCCGGCTTCAACGCGGTGTACATCCCCGGCTTCGATTGCCATGGGCTCCCCATCGAGCACCAAGTCGACAAAGAGCTGGGCCTCGACAAGCCCGGTGTCGACGTGCGCCGGGCCATGGACCCGGTGGAGAAGATCCGCCGCTGTCGCGCGTACGCCCAGGCGTTCGTCGACATCCAGCGCGAGGAGTTCAAGCGCCTCGGCGTGTTCGGCGACTGGGACAATGCGTACATGACGATGACGCCCGCCTACGAGGGCGTGATCGTCCGCGAGCTGGGACGTCTGGTCGGCCGCGGGCTCGTCTACAAGGGCCTCAAGCCCGTGCACTGGTGCATGTACTGCAAGACGGCGCTCGCTCAGGCCGAGGTCGAGTACGAGGAACAGCGGACGCCGTCGGTCTACGTGAAGTTCCCGCTGGTGACGCCGCATCCGGACCTGCCGGATGCCCCGCGACAATCGGTGGTCGTCTGGACCACGACGCCGTGGACGCTTCCCGCCAACCTCGCCGTCGCCGTGAGTCCCAACGCGCGTTACGTCGCCCTGGACGTCGCCGGGGAAACGCTGTTCGTCGCCGAGGACTTGGTCGACGAGCTCGTGAGGGTGGCCAGACTCGCCACGCCGAGGGTCATCCGCCGTCTCGACGGCGCGGCGCTCGAGGGCATCGAGTACAAGCATCCCTGGATCGATCGCGTCGGCAAGATCTACGCGGCGGACTTCGTGACCATGGACGCCGGCACCGGACTCGTCCACGTGGCGCCGGGTCACGGAGAAGAAGACTACGATCTCGGCAAGAGCCAGGGTCTGCCGATCTACAACCCGGTGGACGACGACGGGCGCTTCGTTTCCGAGGTCGAGCATTTCGCGGGACTGACCGTCTGGGACGCGAACCCCAGGATCATCGATCTCCTGCGCGAGCGCGGAGCGCTGATCGCCGAGGTGCCGCTGACCCACACGTATCCGCACTGCTGGCGCTGCAAGAACCCCACGCTGTTCCGCGCCACCGAGCAGTGGTTCATGGGTCTCGACCGCGATGGCCTGCGCGCGCGCACCCTCGACGCGATCCGCCGCCAGGTCCAGTGGATCCCCGCCTGGGGCGAAGAGCGCATCTTCAACATGGTCGCCCATCGGCCGGACTGGACGCTCTCGCGCCAGCGCGTGTGGGGCGTGCCCATCGTGGCCTTCTACTGCGCGGGCTGCGAGGCGCTCTTGCTGGAGCAGCCGGTCATCGAGCACGTCGCCCAGCTCTTCGCCGAGGGCCGCGGCATCGAGGAGTGGTACCTGCGCAGCGAGGACGAGCTGCTGCCGGCCGGCATCCGGTGTGCTCGCTGCGGAGGCACGAGGTTCCGCAAGGGCACGGACACCCTCGACGTCTGGTTCGATTCCGGCTGTAGCCACGCGGCGGTGCTGGAGACGCACCCGGAGCTGCGCTGGCCGGCCGAGCTCTATCTCGAGGGCTCCGATCAGCATCGCGGCTGGTTCCACTCGTCGCTGTTGGAAGCGATGGCCACGCGGGGCGCGCCGCCCTACAAGGCCGTGCTCACGTGCGGCTTCGTGGTGGACGGCGAGGGCCGCAAGATGTCGAAGTCCGTCGGCAACACCGTCGGCCCCGAAGATCTGATCCCGAAGTACGGGGCCGAGGTGCTGCGCCTGTGGGTCGCCGCCGAGGACTACACGGAGGACATCCGGCTTTCGGGCGAGATCCTCGAGCGCCTGGCCGACGCGTACCGGCGGCTCCGCAACACCTGCCGGTTCCTGCTCGGCAACCTCGGCGATTTCGATCCCGGCCGGCACCGGCAGCCCTACGCGGCGCTCGACGAAGTCGACCGCTTCGTCCTCGACCGGCTGGCGCGTCTCGTCGATCGGGTGGCGCGCGCCTACGACGAGTACCAGTTCCACACGGTGTTCCACTCGCTCCACAACTTCTGCGCGGTGGATCTTTCGGCACTCTATCTCGACACCATCAAGGATCGGCTTTACACCTCGGCGCCCGACGATCCGCGCCGCCGCGCCGCGCAGACCACCTGCTACGACGTGCTGAGCGCGCTGCTCCGCCTGCTTGCGCCGATCCTGAGCTTCACCGCCGAGGAGGCCTGGCGGCACTTGCCGGGCTCCAAGGCCGAGAGCGTCCACCTCGAGCGCTTCCCCGAGGTGCCGCTGGCCTGGCTCGACGACACACTCGAGCAGGAGTGGCGACGGTTGCTCGAGGTCCGACGCGAGATCGCCAAAGCGCTGGAGACGGCGCGCGCCCGTGGCCTCATCGGGAGCGGGCTGGAGGCGGCGGTGACGATCGCCCAGGCGCCCGAGGACCTGCCCGAGCTGCTCGCGCGCAAGCGCGGGCTGCTGCCGACCCTGCTGATCGTGTCCCAGGTGTCGCTCGTCCCGGGACCAGAGGCAGCCGCGGTCCAATACGAGAGCCAGGAGATCCCCGGCCTTCAGATCGGCGTGGACCACGCCCGGGGGGCGAAGTGCGCACGCTGCTGGATGTGGACCGAGGAGGTGGGCAGGGACGCGGAGCATCCGACGCTGTGCGAGCGCTGCGTGGCGGTGCTGCGCGGCCGCTGATGACCGCGATCGTCGTGATCGCGAGCGCGATCGTCGTGCTCGATCAGATCACGAAGGCCGCCGCTCTCGAGCGTTTGGCCCCCGGCGTGGCCGTTCCCCTGGTGGACGGCCTGCTCTCGCTCACCCTGATCATGAACTCGGGCCTGGCCTTCGGACTGCTCGCCGGTCTGCCCGCGGCGTGGCGCTGGCTCGTCGCGCTCCTGTCGATCGTCGCCCTCGTCGTGCTGGCCCGGGTGGCGATGCGGGTGCTCGCCGGCGGTGGCTGGACGGCGCGGCTGTCGGTGGCGCTGATCTTCGGCGGGGCCGTCGGCAACCTGATCGACCGCGCCCGGTTCGGCGCGGTGGTGGACTTCGTGGACGCTCATTACCACGGCTATCACTGGCCGGCCTTTAACGTGGCGGATTCGGCGATCACGGTCGGCGTCGCGCTACTGGCGTTTCACCTCATGCTGGCCCGCCCGGCGGCGGCCGGCCAATGACAACGGGCCATCGGCGTCGCCGGCTCGGTCGCCTCACATCGGCCCCGTTCTGACGGCAGCGGCATTCGTGACGGAGTCGTGGAGCGAGTGCTGAGGGTGGAGGACGCGGCGGCGGGGATGCGGCTGGATCGCTGGCTCGTGCGGGCCGTCCCCGATCTCTCCCGTGCGCGCATACAGGGCCTGATCGACGATGGACACGTCCGCGTCGGCGGCGCCGTGACCAAGCCGGCCCACCGGCTGCGCGGCGGTGAAACGGTGGACATCGAGATCCCGCCGACGCCAGCGCAGGAGCTCGAGCCCGAGCCCATCGCGCTCGCCATCGTTCACGAAGACGAGCACGTGCTGGTCGTCGACAAACCGGCGGGCATGGTCGTGCACCCGGGGGCCGGTGTCTCGCGGGGCACGCTGGCCGCCGGCGTTCTCGCCCACGCGCCGGAGACCGCCGGCGTCGGCGGACAGCGACGGCCCGGCATCGTGCATCGGCTCGACAAGGGCACGTCGGGGTTGCTCGTGCTCGCCAAGACGACCCTCGCGTACCACGCGCTGGTCGCTCAGCTCGGCGCGCGCGAGGTCACACGCGAATACCTGGCGATCGTCCACGGCCGCTTGGCGCGCCCTGAGGGGCGCATCGACGCGCCCATCGGCCGGGACCCGCACCATCGCCAGCGCATGGCCATCCGTCCCCTCGGGCAGGGCCGGCGCGCGGTCACGCGCTTTGCCGTGCTCGAGCGTTTCGGCGACTTCACGCTGGTCCGGTGCCGGCTCGAAACCGGGCGGACGCACCAGATCCGCGTCCACCTGGCATCCCTGGGACACCCGGTCGCCGGAGACGCGGCCTACGGGCAGGGCCGGCCACGCCTGCCCATCGATGTGGAGGGCGTGGCGCTTCACGCGGCACGCCTGGTGTTCGTGCACCCGGCTACCCAGGAACGGATGGAATTCTCCGCCCCTCTGCCTCCCAGGATCGCGCGCTTCTTGTCTCATCTGCGGGACAGCGGCTAAGCTGGTCGTCGCACGGGGGCCACAGTCCGCCGAGAAGTGCCCCCAGAAAAACACCTGGCCCGGGGCTTGCGTCCCGCGGGCTAGAATGGGAGTGAACCCATGAACGGTGTGACCGCGATCGTCCTCGCGGCGGGCGAAGGCAAACGGATGCGGTCGCGCCGCCCGAAAGTCCTCCATCCTCTCTGCGGTCGTCCCCTGATCGGCTACGCCCTCCGCGTCGCGCGGGCTGTCGCCGATCGTCTGGTGATGGTCGTGAGTCCCAACGCTGACGACGTGGTCGCCGTGGCCGGCGACGGTGTCATGGCGGTCGAGCAGCCGGAACGGTTGGGCACGGGTCACGCGGTTCAGGTGGCCCGAGAGGCGTGCGGCGAGGCCCCAACCGTTCTGGTCTTGCCGAGCGACATGCCGCTCTTGACGGCCGAAACCTTCGAGCGTCTGGTCGCCCATCATGCCGCCACGCGAGCCGCGGTCACCCTGGTGACCGCGCAGGTGGCCGAGCCCCAGGGGTACGGCCGCGTGCTTCGACAGCGCGGTCGGGTGACCCACGTCGTCGAGGACCGGGACGCGACGGACGACCAGAAGCGAATCACCGAGATCAACACGGCGGTCTACTGCTTCGATGCCCGCCGCTTCTGGCCCGCGCTGGCCGAGGTCCGGCCGAACAACGATCAGGGGGAGTACTACCTGACCGACGTGATCGCGATCATGGCGCGGGCCGGGGGCCGGATCGAGGCGATCACCGTGCACGATCCCGCCGAGGCGCTGGGAGTGAACGATCGCCGTCAGCTCGCGGTGGTGGCCGCCATCCAGCGGCGGCGCATCCTCGATCGGCTGATGGAATCGGGCGTGACCATCATCGATCCCGCCACGACCTACGTCGAAGACGGGGTCACCATCGGTCCCGACACGATCATCTATCCGCAAGTTTTGATCGAGGGCGCCTCCGCCATCGGCAGCGAGTGCGTGGTCCACTCCGGGTGTCAGATCAGCGCGTGCCGCCTCGGCGACCGGGTCCTGCTCAAGCCCTACTGCGTCATGTCCGATTCCGTGGTGGAGGACGACGCTCAGCTGGGACCGTTCTGCCATCTGCGGCCCAAGGCGATGATCGGTCCGCGCGCCCGCGTCGGCAACTTCGTCGAGGTGAAGAACGCCCGCCTCGGCCGCGGCACCAAGGCGCCGCATCTCTCCTACATCGGCGACGCCACCGTGGGCGAGGGCGTTAACGTGGGCGCCGGGACGATCACGTGCAACTATGACGGCGTCGCCAAGCACGAGACCCGGATCGGTGACCGCGTGTTCGTGGGCAGCAACTCGACGCTGGTGGCGCCGCTCACCGTCGGCGAGGGCGCCTACGTGGCGGCGGGCTCCACCGTCACCCGCGACGTGCCGGCCGGAGCACTGGCCCTCGGCCGTGCCCAGCAGGTCGACAAGCCCGGCTGGGCCGAGCGCAAGGCGCGGGAGCGCGCGGCGAAGACGAAGGGAAAGGACTGAGCGCGATGTGTGGGATCGTCGGATACGTCGGTGACAAGAGCGCGGTCGGCATCATCGTCGAAGGCCTCAAGCGCCTCGAGTACCGCGGCTACGATTCGGCGGGCGTGGCCATCCTCGGCGCCGACGGGACGCTTCAAGTCCGGCGAGCGGCGGGGCGGCTCAAGATGCTGGAGACCGCGCTGCGCGATCGCCCGCTCACCGGCTCCATCGGCATCGGCCATACGCGGTGGGCCACCCACGGGCGCCCCTCGGAAGAAAACGCCCATCCCCACACGGACTGCACGGGCGGCCTCGTGGTCGTCCACAACGGAATCCTCGAGAACTATCTGGAGATCAAGGAGCGCCTCGCCGCCGAAGGGCACACCTTCCGCTCCGAGACCGACACCGAGGTGCTGGCGCACCTCATCGAGCATCACCTGAAGATCGTCGGACGTCTCGATCACGCGGTGAAGCGGGCGCTGGCCGAGGTCCGGGGGTCCTACGCGGTGGGCGTGGTGGCGAGCGCGGCTCCCGATCGGTTGATCGCGGCCAAGCACGGCGCGGGCAGCGTGGTGGTCGGTCTCGGGCGCGGCGAGATGTTCATCGCCTCCGACATCCCCGCGATTCTCTCCCACACCCGCGACGTGGTGATCCTGGAAGACGGCGAGGTCGCCGTGGTGACCGCGGCGGGCGTGGAGCTGTCGACCCTCGACGGCGAGCCGGTGCAGCGCGAGCCCGTGCGGATCCTGTGGGACCCGATCATGGCGGAGAAGGGCGGCTATCGCCACTTCATGCTCAAGGAGATCTACGAGCAGCCGCGGGCCATCACCGACACCTTTCGGGGGCGGATCGCGCCCGAGACCGGCAGCATCGTGCTGCCCGACGTCAGCCTCGATCCCGCGACGGTGCGCGCGATCCAGCGCGTGACGTTCGTGGCCTGCGGCACCGCCTGGCACGCGTCGATGCTCGGCCGCTCGATGGTCGAGCGCCTGGCCGGCCTGCCGGCCGAGGTCGATCTCGCCTCCGAGTTCCGCTATCGCGACGCGATCGTGGGGCCGGAGACGCTGGTGGTCGCGGTGTCGCAGTCGGGCGAGACCGCCGACACGCTGGGCGCGGTGAAGGCCGCTCGTCTCAAGGGCTGCCCGATCCTCGCCATCACCAACGTGGTCGGCTCGGCCCTGGCGCGCGAGGCCACGGGCACGCTCTACATGCACGCGGGGCCCGAGATCGGCGTGGCCTCGACCAAGGCCTTCTCGACGATGATCGTGGCGACGTACCTGCTCGGTCTCTGGCTCGGCCGGCAGCGCGAGGCGGTCACCGCGGAGGACGTGCGCAAGCGCATCCGCGACCTCGTCGAGATCCCCCGCCTGGTCGAGCAGACGCTGGAGCTGGACGGTCGAGTGGCGGAGCTGGCGCGTCACCTCTCCGGCGCCACCGACTTCCTCTACCTCGGCCGCGGTCTGCAGTATCCGATCGCGCTGGAGGGCGCGCTCAAGCTCAAGGAGATCTCCTACATCCACGCCGAGGGCTACGCGGGCGGCGAGATGAAGCACGGGCCGATCGCGTTGATCACCGACGGCCTACCCGTCGTCGCGGTCGCCCCCCGTGACGGCTCGTACGAACGCATGCTCGGCAACGTGGAGGAAGTTCGCGCCCGCGAGGGCTTGGTCATCGCGGTCGTCCAATCAGGTGATCGCGCAGTCGCCTCCAAGGCCACCCACGTCCTAGAGGTCCCGCCCTGCGCCGACTTGCTGGCCCCGCTGCTGACCGTGATCCCGCTCCAGCTCCTCGCTTACCACATCGCCGTTCGTCGCGGCTGCGACGTCGACCAGCCGCGCAATCTCGCCAAGAGCGTGACCGTCGAATAGCGAGCCGTCTCGCGCGGCGGAGCGCGGGCGCGGCCGTGTGACGATCAGACGACGCGGAGTTTTCTGAGGGGCGGCAGGCCGAACGCTTTCTGATGCGTGGGGCCGAATCGCACGACGAGATATCCGAGGCTCGAGAACGGCGCGGTGCGAATGCGCCGGCTCGTCCGACGCCGCTCGGTCGCGACGACCGTTGGCGTCTGACGGCGCTCGCGCTGCCGGCGATCGACGATCACCGCGACCTCGGGGAGCACGGCGAGTGACCGGGTGAGGTGGTCGTAGAGGGCATTCTCGGCCCTGCGGACGACGATCAGCATACGGATCCCGGGAAACGAGGGCGACGGCAGCTGCTCGATCATCTCCTCGGAGTGCCGAGGGCACATGCCGTGCGTTTCGGTCGGGTCGTCGAGCGGCTCGCGTTCGGCGAGCACACGATTGCGTCCCTCTCGCTGGCACCAGGCACAGACGACTTTCATGTTCGCAGTGGTGGTTCCGGCTTAATTGTAATCGCTTCGTACGATCATCGGGCCCTAATCGTCGTGCCGCCCGGCTGGTGTTACCTTATGGGCTCGACAGAGAAGCCGATGCGGCCGGGCATGGCCGGGCAAGGAGACTCGCGAGCATGGTGACGATCGAATCGACGCCGGCGATGGCGGCGAAGGTCTACGAGACGATGGCGAAGAACCTCGCGGTCGTGCGGCGCCGACTCGGACGGCCGCTGACCCTGGCCGACAAGGTCCTGCTGGGGCACCTGGACGATCCCGAGCATCAAGAGCTGGAGCCGGGGCGGAGCTATCTGTTCCTGCGTCCCGACCGGGTCGTGCTCCAGGACGTGTTGGGCCAGACCGCCATGCTGCAGTTCCGCCAGACGCTGCGAGAGACGGCGGCGGTACCGACCACGATCCACTGCGACCATCTGATCCAGGCCCGCGTCGAGGGCGCGCGCGACCTCACCGAGTCGCTGGCCGAGAACCAGGAGGTCTACGACTTCCTGCGCTCGGCCGCGGCCAAGTACGGCGCGGGTTTCTGGGGGCCGGGCGCCGGCATCATCCACCAGGTCGTGCTGGAGAACTACGCGTTTCCGGGCGAGCTGATCATCGGCACCGACTCGCACACGCCCAACGCCGGCGGGCTCGGGGCCTGCGCGGTCGGCGTCGGCGGCGCCGACGCGGTCGAAACCATGGCCGGGCTGCCGTGGGAAGTGCTCTATCCTCGCCACATCGCCGTGTACCTGACGGGTGCCCTGAACGGATGGACCGCGCCCAAGGACGTGATCCTCTACGTCGCGGGCCAGCTCACGGTCTCCGGCGGCACCAACGCGATCCTCGAATACATCGGGCCCGGGGCCCGGACCATCAGCGCCACCGGCAAGGCCACCATCACCAACATGGGCGCCGAGCTGGGCGCCACCACGTCGATGTTTCCGTACGACGCGAAGATGGCCGCGTACCTGCGCGCCACCGGCAAGCCCGACCTGGTGCCGCTGGCCGAGCGCGCTCAGGCGATGCTCGCTCCGGACCCGGAGGTCGAGCAGAGCCCGGAGAAGTTCTACGACGTGGTGGTGGAGCTGGACCTGTCCAAGCTCGACCCGTACGTGGTCGGCCCGCACTCGCCCGATCGCGCGCGCCCGATCAGCCGGCTCGCCGCCGAGGTGACCGATCCGGGCAACGCCTTCATCGACAAGATCGCCAACGCGCTGATCGGGAGCTGCACCAACTCGTCCTACGAGGACATGAGCCGGGCCGCCGACGTCGCCGAGCAGGCCAAGCGGCACGGGCTCAAGGTGGCGGTCCCGTTCATGGTCACGCCGGGTTCGGAGCAGGTGCGCGCGACGATCGAGCGCGACGGCCAGATGCAGTCGCTGCGCGACATCGACGCGATCGTGCTGGCCAACGCCTGCGGCCCGTGCATCGGCCAGTGGCGCCGGGCCAAGGAAGCCTCGGCCACGCCCAACACGATCGTCACCTCGTACAACCGGAACTTTCCCGCCCGCAACGACGGCGAGCGCACGACCATGAACTTCATCGGCAGCGCTGAGATCGTCACCGCGCTCGCCCTGGGCGGCCGGCTGTCGTTCAACCCGCTCACCGACACGCTGACGGGGGCCGACGGCAAGCCGTTCAAGCTGGAGCCGCCGAAGACCGCTCCCGAGGTGCCGGCCCGGAACTTCGAGCGCGGGCAGGCATCGTACATCGCGCCCCCCGCCGACGGCAGCGGGGTCACGCTCTCGGTGAGTCCGACCAGCGAGCGCCTGCAGATCATGGAGCCGTGGCCGGCGTGGGACGGCAAGGACTTCGTCGAGATGCCCGTGCTCATGAAGACCAAGGGCAAGACCACGACCGACCACATCTCGCCGGCCGGGACGTGGCTGCGCTACCGCGGTCACCTCGATCGGTTCAGCGACAACATGTTCCTCACCGCCATCAACGCGTACACGGGCGAGGCGGGCAAGGGCAAGAACGTGCTGACCGGGGAGCCCTCGCAGCCGATCGCGAAGATCGCCCGCGACTACAAGGCCAGGGGCGTCAAGTGGGTGGTGATCGGCGACCACAACTACGGCGAGGGGTCGAGCCGCGAGCACGCCGCGCTCTCGCCGCGGCTGCTGGGCGGCGCGGCCATCATCGTCCGGGCCTTCGCGCGCATCCACGAGTCCAACGTCAAGAAGCAGGGCCTGCTCGCGCTGACGTTCCAAGATCCAGCGGAGTACGACCGCATCCGGGAGGACGACCGGATCAGCCTGGTCGGCCTGGCCGCGATGGCGCCCGGCAAGCCGGTCGACTGCGTCGTCAAGCACGCCGACGGCACCACGGAGACGCTGAAGCTCAATCACACCTTCAGCGCCTCCCAGCTCGAGTGGTTCCGGAAGGGCTCCGCGCTCAACCTGTTCCACCACTGAGCGCGGCGGCCGGATCAGTACAGCTTGACCGCCCGGTAGGCGACGACGTCGCCGTCGCCGGGGTCGAAGAGACTGCCGGGAAGATCTCCGGGTGAGACGAGGAACGCGAACAAGGTGTAGACGCCCGGCGGCACCCCTGAAGGAAGCCTGAACGCCAGGAGCGCATTCGCTTCCGAGAGCGTCAGGACCTGGCCCGGCCCGACCAGCGCCAACGGACGCATGTTGGCGAGCGAGCCCGCCGTCGCGTAGCCGCCAATCGTGTTGGGACCGGTGAAGTAGATGATCGTCTGGTCGTCCGGTCCCAGCACGCCCGTATACAGCTCTCGGTGAGATTGCGCGCCATTGGAGGCCTTGAGCGACACGTCGAGCTGATCGCCGGGACCGAACGTGTCGGAGGCCATGGTGAAGTCGATGAAGCTGGGCACCGAGGGTGGTGGCGGCGGTGGAGGCGGCGAGCCGGACGACGCTTCGAGCACGAGGACCCAATCCTCGTACCCGTCCGCGTTCGTGCCGGGTGTCGTGAACTCGATCACCCCCGAGTTCGAGAGCGCGGAATCGGAGATGGCGATGAAGGCCCCGGACGCGGGGTCGTACCAGCGCGTGATCGCCGGCCCACTCAGCTGACCCATGTCGACCGTGATGGTGCGGTTGCTGGGCACGTAGGCGATCACGAGACGGCCGTCTGAGGTTCGCGCGGCCGTGACGTATTCCGTCGAACCGAAGTCTCCGAGACCCGACGTGACGACGTTGTGGCCCTGATCGGGAACGAGCTCGAACCAGGGCCGGGATTGAAAGAGCGCGGTGAAGTTCGACATCTGCACCGCTCCCGGCGAGTTCAGCTGGTCCTGCCATCCGTCGAGGAACGGCCACGTGTAGCGATTGCCGTACAGGTGTCCGGTGGCGCCGCTGAGTACCGACCAGTAGGCCTGGGCGCGCATGGCCCGCGAATCGCCGTTTTCGAACTCGTAGCCGGACTCGACCATGAAGACCGGCAGGCCGTCGTTGCGGTTGTAGTCCTTCTGGACCTCCGCGTACACCGGCTCGTACGTGTAGGCGGCGTTGAGGTCGATGATGGGAATCCACAGCGGGTCGTCGGTCGAGCTGCTGACGAGGAAGTTCAGCTCCACGGTGTGGAGGTGACGGCTGTCGAAGTCCTTGATGCCGCGGGCCAGCGCGATCGTGAACCGGTCGGGGTCGGGGCCATACTCCTGATAGTCGTTGCCGTGCATCCAGATGATGTTGTCGAAGCCCGCGTAACGCCGGCCCAGGAACTGGCCATAGGCGCGGCAATTGTCCTCGCCGTTGGCGTAGAGCACGGCGAGCCAGTCGCCGGTCTCGGCGGGATCGAGGATCACCAGGAAGCCGTAGCGGGCGGCGATGCGAAGGATCGCGTCGACGCGGGCGAAGTACGCCTCGTTGGGCGTCGTCAGGTCGCCCTCGGTGTTGAAGGGGGCGATGCCGTCGAAGGTGCTGCCGTCCGCATTGCAGCCGATGTAGGTCGCGCAGAGCAAGTTGATCCAGACCGTGTTGAACCCCTGGGCTTGCCGACGGGCGAGGAACAGCTCGGCGTCGGACTCCGACACCCGGCCGATCATCGCCTGGGGCGAGTCGCCGACGATCAGGAACGGCGCGCCGTTCTGGTCCACGAGGTAGCGGCCGGTCGGCCCGACCTTCACGGGGTAGGCGGGCGCCGCGGCGAGCGTGCCCGCGAGGGTGAGCACGCTCAGGCATGCGATGACGAGGGAAAGGCGGATCCGGAGACGCATGAGCGCGTGACGGGGGCAAGCCGAGTGCCATGCCCAATGTGAATTTACCCGGCGGCTTAACGCCGCAAAATTGTTGAACAGCCTGTGGGCGTCCTCGGATATGTGTTCGCTTCACCGCTCAGCGACGACGAAAGGCGCCGATGAGACTATGTAGTCTGGGACCGGGTGTGAAGTTGGCTGTCGGTTGCGTGGGAAGGCCAAGGTGCGGGCCGTGGTGCGGCGGCGGCGCAGCCGGTACAATCGGCGAGTGAGCCAGCCCGATCGCCTCCTCGCCGACCTCAATCCCGCCCAGCGCGACGCCGTCACCGGCGGCGACGGGCCGATGCTCGTGCTGGCCGGCGCGGGCAGCGGCAAGACGCGTGTCATCGCCCACCGGATTGCCTGGCTCACCGGGGTGCAGAGCGTGTCGCCACGCAACCTGCTGGCCATGACCTTCACCAACAAGGCCGCGGGCGAGATGGCGCGACGGGTGGACGACCTGCTGCTGCCGGTCGGGCTCAGGACCCCGCTGATCGCCACGTTTCACTCCGTGTGCGTCCGCGTGCTCCGCCAGCACGGCAAGCACATCGAGCTGCCGCCGAGCTTCGTGATCTACGACGAGGACGACCGCCAATCGCTGGTCAAGACGTGCATGAAGGAAGGTGAACTGGCCGAGCGCTCGTTCACCCCGAGCGCCGTCGCCCACCGGATCAGCTTCATGAAGAACCACATGATCACGGTGGCCGACGCCCTCCGCGACGCGCGGGGGCCGTGGGAGCAGAAGCTGGCCCTGGTCTACTCGCGCTACGAGAAGCAGATCAAGGCCGCCGGCGCCGTGGACTTCGACGACCTGCTCTTGTCCACGCTGCGGCTGCTCCAGAACGTGCCCGAGGTGCTCGACTGGTATCGCGGGCTCTGGCGTCACGTGCTGGTCGACGAGTACCAGGACACCAACCGCGCCCAGTACCAGATCCTGCGCTTGCTGACGTCCGAGCACGGCAACGTGTTCTGCGTGGGCGACCCCGACCAGAGCGTCTACAAGTTCCGGGGCGCCGACATCCGCAACATCCTGGACTTCGAGACGGATTTCCCGGGCACGCAGGTGGTCCGGCTCGAGCAGAACTATCGGTCCACCAAGCGCATCCTCGCGCTCGCCGCCGCGGTCATCCAGAACAACGTCAAGCGCAAGGACAAGACGCTGTGGACCGAGAACGCCGACGGCGAGCGGGCGCGGCTCTACCGGGCGTGGGACGAGCACGAGGAGGCGAACTTCGTGGCCCAGACGCTGCTCGGCCAGCGTGCCGACGGCGTGCCGTGGGACGGCTGCGCCGTGTTCTACCGCACGAATGCTCAATCGCGGGTGCTGGAGGACGCGCTCCGGCGCGCGCGCATCCCGTACGTGATCGTGGGCGGCGTCCGCTTCTACGAGCGCAAGGAGGTCAAGGACACGCTGGCCTATCTGCGGCTCGTGCTCAACCCCGCCGACGACGTCGCCTTCCGCCGGGCCATCCAGGCGCCGGCCCGCGGGATCGGCCAGACCACGGTCGCGCGCCTCGAGGACGCGGCCGCGCGCGAGGAGAAGCCGCTGCTCGACCTGGCCGCCGCGCCGCCGACGGGAATCAGCGGCAAGCCGGCCCGCGCGCTCGAGGAGTTCGCGTCGCTGATCGCGACACTCTCCGCCGAGCGCGGCCAGCAGCCGCCGCCCGCGTTCATCGACTTCCTGATCAACCGCACGGGCTATCGCGACGCGCTGAAGGCCGAGCGCTCGCCCGAAGCCGAGACGCGGCTCGAGAACCTGGAGGAGTTGATCGCCGCCGCCGAGGACTACACCAACGTGGCGGACGACGCCACGCTCGAAGGCTTCCTCGACAGCGTCGCGCTGGTCAGCGACCTCGACGAGCTGAAGGACGAGGCCTCGCGGGTGACGCTGATGACGCTCCACTCCGCCAAGGGGCTGGAGTTTCCCGTGGTCTTCCTGACGGGCATGGAGGACGGCGTGTTCCCGCACTCCCGCTCGCTGAACGATCCGGAGGAGATCGAGGAGGAGCGCCGGCTCTGCTACGTCGGCCTCACCCGCGCCCGCGACCGCCTCTATCTCTCGTGGGCGCTCCACCGTCGGATCCACGGCTACGGGGTGGGGGAGCCCTCGCGCTTCCTCAAGGAGATGCCGGAGGACGAGCTGGCCTCCTTGAACGCGACGCGCGCTCCGGCGCCGGCGTCGTTCGCGCCCGACGGGGTCGCCCACCAGGCGGCGGCGGACGTGAGCGAGGACGACCTGCCCCTGAAAGTCGGCGCCCGCGTGCGCCACGCCCGCTGGGGCGAGGGCCTGGTCGTCGGCGTGGTGCGCGAGGCCGCCGACATCATCGTGACCGTCGGCTTCGCCAGCGTCGGCCGCAAGCGCCTGTCGCTCCAGTACGCGCACCTGGAGGAGCTATGATCTCGCGCGAGGAGGTCCGGCACGTGGCGCGGCTGGCCCGCCTGCACCTGACCGACGACGAGGCCGAGCGCATGCGCGAGCAGCTCGACGCGATCCTCGCCTACATCGACAAGCTGCGCGAGCTGGACGTCGAGGGCGTCGAGCCCACGGCTCACGCGGTGCCGCTGGTCAACGTGATGCGGGACGACGCGCTGGCCCCGTGCCTGCCGCAGGAGCAGGCGCTGGCCAACGCGCCCGATCGCGCGGACGAGTTCTTCCGCGTGCCGCGGATCATCGAGGACTGATGGTGGCGACCGTCGAGCCGACCGGACTGACCATGCACGAGCTGACGGCCCGCTATCGTCGCGGGGAGATCGCCCCGACCGAGGCCACGGAGGCGTATTTCGCGCGCATCGCCGAGCGCGATCCGCAGGTGGCCGCGTATCTGACGCTGACCCGCGAGCAGGCGCTGGCGGCGGCGCGGGCTGCCGACGCGCGCTACCGCGCGGGCGCTCCGCGGGGACCGCTGGACGGGGTGCCGATCGCGTACAAGGACGTGCTCTGCACCGAGGGCATCGTGACCACGTGCGGATCGAAGATCCTCGAGCGCTTCGTACCGCCGTACGACGCGACCGTGGTGGCCCGGCTCGGCGCGGCCGGGGCGGTGATGCTCGGCAAGACCAACATGGACGAGTTCGCGATGGGCTCGTCCACCGAGCATTCGGCGTTCAGGCCGACGCGCAACCCGTGGGACCTCGAGCGCGTGCCCGGCGGCTCGTCCGGCGGATCGGCGGCGGCGGTGGGGGCCGAGCTGGCCGCGGCGGCGCTCGGGACCGACACCGGCGGCTCGGTGCGCCAGCCCGCGGCATTCTGCGGCGTGGTCGGTCTCAAGCCGACGTACGGCCGGATCTCGCGCTACGGCCTGATCGCGTTCGCGTCCTCGCTCGATCACATCGGCCCGCTCACCCGCGACGTCCGCGACTGCGCGCTGCTCCTGCACGCGATCGCCGGCGTCGACCCCCACGACTCCACGTCGGTCGACGAGCCCGTGCCCGACTATCCGGCGATGCTCGAGGGCGGCGTGCGCGGGCTCACGCTCGGGGTGCCGCGCGAGTATTTCGGCAGCGGGCTCGATCCGGAGGTCGAGGCGGCGGTGCGGGCGGCCATCGCGCGACTCGCCGATCTCGGGGCGGCGATCGAGGAGGTCTCGCTCCCGAACACCGACTACGGTCTCGCCGTGTACTACATCGTGGCGCCCGCCGAAGCGTCATCGAACCTCGCGCGCTACGACGGCGTGAAGTACGGACTGCGCGCCCCCGGCGGCAAGGACCTGATCGACATGGAGAGCCGTACCCGCGCCGCCGGCTTCGGGGCCGAGGTGAAGCGGCGGATCATGCTCGGCACGTACGCGCTCTCCGCCGGCTACTACGACGCCTACTACGGCCGCGCCCAGAAGGTGCGGACGCTGGTGCGCCGAGACTTCGAAGCCGCCTTCGCCCGCGTCGACCTGCTGGTCGCCCCGACCACGCCGACCGCCGCGTTCAAGCACGGCGACAAGGCCGACCCGCTCGCCATGTACCTCAACGACGTCTTCACGGTCGGCGGCGACCTCGCGGGGCTGCCCGCGATGTCGGTCCGCTGCGGCTTCACCGCCGCCGGACTCCCGATCGGCCTGCAGCTCATGGCCCGTCCCTTCGACGAGGCCCGCCTCCTCCGCGCCGCCCACGCCTACGAACAATCCACCGACTGGCTCGCGCGCCGGCCCACCCTCGCATGAGCACCACGACATACGAGACCGTGATCGGGCTGGAGGTCCACGCGCAGCTCGCGACGGTCTCGAAGATGTTCTGCGGGTGTCCGACCACGTTCGGGGCGGGGCCGAACACGCAGACGTGTCCGGTGTGCCTGGGGATGCCGGGGACGCTGCCCGTGATCAACCGGCGGGCGATCGAGCTGGCCGTGCGCACCGCGCTGGCGTTCGAGTGCCGGGTCAACCCGAGCTGCCGGTTCGCGCGCAAGCACTACTACTACCCGGACATGCCGAAGAACTTCCAGATCAGCCAGTACGAGGAGCCGCTGGCCGAGGACGGCGGGCTCGAGATCGATCTGCCCGGCGGGGCCAGCCGTCGCATCGGGATCCAGCGGCTACATCTCGAGGAGGACGTCGGCAAGCTCGTTCACGAGGGCACGCTGGAGACGGCGCACGCGAGCCTGGTCGACTACAACCGCTCCGGGATGCCGCTGATGGAGACGGTCTCGCGACCCGATCTGCGCTCGCCCGAGGAGGCGGCGACGTACCTGCGCGCGTTCCGCGCGGTCCTCGTACATCTGGGCGTCTGCGACGGCAACATGGAGGAAGGCTCGCTCCGCTGTGACGCCAACGTCTCGCTGCGACCGCGGGGCGCGAGAGAGCTTGGCACCAAGGTCGAGATAAAGAACCTGAACTCGTTCCGCAACGTTCAGCGGGCGCTGGAGTTCGAGGTCGAGCGTCAGGCGCGCGCGCTGGACGCCGGCGAGCGGATCGTGCAGGAGACCCGGCTCTGGGACGCCGACCGCGGCTACACGCGGCCGATGCGCTCCAAGGAGTCCGCCCACGACTACCGATACTTCCCGGAGCCCGACCTGGTGCCGCTGGTGCTCGACCCCGCGTTCGTGGCCGAGCGCCGCGCCGAGCTGCCCGAGCTGCCGCGGGCGCGGCGCGAGCGCTTCGTGGACGCGTATCGCCTGCCCGCCTACGACGCGGCCATCCTCACCCAGAGCAAGGCGCTGGCCGACTACTACGAGGCGGCCGTCCGTGAATCGGGCAACACCAAGGCCGTCTCGAACTGGATCATGTCCGAGCTGCTCCGCGAGATCGGCAGCGACGACGAGCGCGCGATCACCACGTGTCCCGTCACGCCCGCGCACCTCGGCCAGCTCGTGAAGCTCATCGACGACGGCACCATCAGCGGCAAGATCGCCAAGGGCGTCTTCGAGGGCATGCTGCGCTCGGGCGACGCGCCCGGCGCCATCGTGGCGCGCGAGGGCCTCACCCAGGTGGCCGACACCGGCGCGCTCGAGCGCGTGATCGACGAGGTGCTGGCCGGCAACCCCAAGCCGCTCGATGACTGGAAGAAGGGCAAGACGGCCGCGGCCCAGGCGCTCTTCGGGCTCGTCATGAAGGCCACCGCCGGCAAGGCCAACCCCGCGATCGTCAAGCGTTTGCTCGAGGCAAAACTCCCGAAAATCTGAAGCGGGCGGCTATAATTGGGCCGCCCCACCATGATTGAGTTTCACCGGGTCTCGAAGGTCTACACGGTGGGACCGGTCAAGGTGCCCGCCCTCTCCGACGTGTCGTTTCGGGTCGACAAGGGCGAGTTCGTGATCCTCGCCGGTCCCAGCGGCGCCGGTAAGACCACGCTGCTGCGCCTGCTCTATCGAGCCGAGGTCGCCAGCGAGGGCGACGTCAACGTGCTCGGACGGTCGGTGGCGGGCCTTCGGCGCGCCCAGGTACGCGACCTGCGCCGCTCGGTCGGCGTGGTCTTCCAGGACGCCAAGCTCCTCCCCGGACGGACCGTCTACGAGAACGTCGCGTTCGTGCTGCGCGTGACCGGCGTGGCCCGGAGCGAGATCACCCCGCGGGTCTTCGACGCGCTCCGCGCGGTCGGAATCTCGGCGCGGGCTCAGTCGTCGCCCGCCCAGCTCTCCCAGGGCGAAGCCCAGCGTGCCTCGCTCGCCCGCGCGATCGTCCGCAAGCCGGCGCTGCTGATCGCCGACGAGCCCACCGCCAACGTCGACGACGCGATGGCCGAGGACCTGATCGGCGTCCTCAAGAACATCTGGGCCGGCGGGACCACGGTCATCCTGGCCACGCACCAGGCGCGGCTGGCCCTTCGTCTCAAGCAGCGCATGCTCGTGCTCGAGCGCGGCCGCCTGGTCAAGGACGGCTGATCTTGCTCACGTTCGTGCTGAGCGAGACGTTCCGCGACGTGCGGCGGGCCGGCCGCGTCGGCGTGAGCGCGGTCGTGATGATCGGCTTCTCGCTGGTCGCCCTCGGCGGCTTCTGGGTGCTGTCGTCGAACCTCGGCCGCGCGGTCGAGGAATGGCGCGATCGCGTCCGCATCGTCGTCTATCTCAAGCGCGAGCCCGCCCAAGCCGACGTCCCCGCGCTGATGGAACGGGTGCTGGAGGTCGGCGGGATCGCGTCCGCCGTCTACGTGGGCAAGGCCGACGCGCTCAAGTCGCTGGCCGGCGCGCTCGGCAAGGACGCCGCGGTCCTCGAGCACCTGCCGTCCAACCCGCTGCCCGCGTCGATCACCGTCACGCCGACCGCGGAGGCGGCGACGCCCGACGCCACGCGCGCGCTGCTCGCCCGCCTGGGCACGCTGCCCGAGGCCGAAGAAGTGGTGGGCGGACTGGAGTGGGTGGAGCGACTGGCCCACTGGCGCCGCCTGCTGCAGTTCATCGGGCTCGGCGTCGGCGCGCTCCTCGGCGTGGCCGCCATCCTCTCGGTGACCACCGCCACCACGCTGGTGCTCCACGCCCGCCGCCAGGAAACGGAGATCATGCGCCTGTGCGGCGCCGCCGAAGCCTTGATCCGCCTCCCTCTGCTCCTCCAGGGCATGTTTCAGGGCCTGGTCGGCGCCCTGCTCGCCCTCGCCCTCCTGGCCGTCGCCCACCGCCTGGTCGCCCCGCACCTCGATCCGGTCCTCAGCCTCACGGTGGGCCTGCCACACCTTTATTTCCTCCCGGTCTCGAGCCTGGGCTTGTTGCTGGTCGCCGGCCCCCTCCTCGGAGGCCTCGGCGGGTATCTAGGCCGCGGAGCCGCCCGATGACTCCGTGGCGCACGGGTCTCGCGCTTCTTGCCGTGGTGATCGCGATGACGAATCTGTTCGCCTTCGCGCAGGGAGGCAAGCGTGACGATTCGCTGCAGACGGAGCGGAAGAAGCTCGAGCAGACGCAGAAGCAGCTCCGCGAGCAGCGCGAGAAGGCGGCCGACGCGCGTCGTCGCGAGACCTCGCTGCTCGCCGAGCTGGAGGAGATCGATCGCCGCCTGGCCGACAAGCAGCGCGACGTCGCCCGGCTCGATGCCAAGATCCGCCGCGGGCAGGGCGACATCGAGGGGCTCGGCGGCGAGATCCGCAAGCTCGAGACCTCGCGGGGCGGCCAGCAGGAGGCGCTGGCGCGGCGCCTGCGCACGCTCTACAAGATCCAGAACCAGGGCGGCGCGCTGCCCCTGCTCCTGGCCGGGGAGGACACGGTCACCCGCGCGGCCGTCATCCGTCAGCTCGCGAGCGTGACCGCGCTCGATGCCCGGCTCATCAGCGACTATCGTCAGACGACCGACCGTCTCGCCGACCGCCGGGGCAAAGAGGAAGTCCGCCGGCGGGAGCTGGCCACCCTACGCGCCGAGGCCGAGCGCGAGCAGGTCGAGGTCGATCGCGAAGCGGCCAAGCGGCGCGGTCTGCTCGCGCGCGTGCGCGACGAGCGTGCCTATCACGAGCGCATGATCGGCGAGCTGACCGAAGCCTCGCGCCGGCTGGAGGCGTTCATCCGCGACCTGCAGGCCAAGCAGCGGCGGATCGCCAGGGTGCCGCCGCCCACGCGCCCGCCCGGCGAAACCCCGAGCGTCGGCTTCGGTGAGCTGCGCGGTCGGCTGCCATGGCCGGCCTCCGGCCGCATCTCGACCGCCTTCGGCGCCCAGGTCCACCCGCGCTTCGGCACCAAAACGTTCCGCAACGGCGTGGACATCGAGGCGGCGGGAGGAGCGGACGTGGCCGCGGTCTACGCCGGCCACGTGGTCTACACGGGGTGGTTCAAGGGATATGGTAACCTGATCATCCTGGACCACGGCCACGAGTACTACACGCTGTACGCTCACGTCTCGGAGATCCTCGTGAAGGAGGGTGACGACGTGCGGCAGTCACAGCGGATCGGTACCGTAGGTGACACGGGGTCCCTGGCGGGTCCCCGCCTCTACTTCGAGGTGCGGTACCAGGGGAAGCCGCAAGATCCGGAGCAGTGGTTACGGCAACGAGGTTAGACGTGCGGTCTCTCAGGGGGAATCAATGAAGAAGGCGTTCGTGATCAGCTCGCTTCTCGTCGTACTGACGCTGTCCCTGGGCGGCACCGTGGCCAGCAAGGGCACGGACACCGGGGCGACCTACGAGCAGCTCCGGCTGTTCACCGAGGTGCTGTCGATCGTGCAGAATCAGTACGTCGACGAGACCGCTCCCAAGGACCTGATCTACAGCGCCATCAAGGGCACCTTGCGCGGCCTCGATCCCCACAGCTCGTTCCTCGACCCCGAGAGCTACCGCGAGATGCAGGTCGAGACCTCGGGCAGCTTCGGCGGACTCGGTATCGAGATCACGCTCCGCGACGACATCCTCACCGTGGTGTCGCCCATCGACGCCACCCCGGCCCATCGGGCCGGGCTCCTGGCCGGCGACCGCATCGTGAAGATCGACGGGCTCTCGACCAAGGACATGCAGCTCTCGGACGCGGTCAAGAAGATGCGGGGCAAGCCCGGCACCAAGGTGACGATCAGCATCGTGCGCGAGGGCTGGGCCGAGCCCAAGGACTTCGAGATCCAGCGCGAGCAGATCCGCGTGCACTCGGTCCGCACCCAGGACCTCGGCGGCGGCATCGAGTACATCAAGCTGCGTCAGTTCCAGGAGCAGACCGCGCACGATCTCGATCAGGCCCTCGAGAAATTCGACAAGGGCGGGATGAAGGCCCTCGTCCTCGACCTCCGCAACAACCCAGGCGGCCTGCTCACCTCCGCGGTCGAGGTGACCGAGAAGTTCATCGAGGACGGCAAGCTCGTGGTCTACACCGAGGGCCGGGTGCGCAACCAGAACATGCGCTTCTCCGCCCACGCCAAGAAGGCCTTCAGCACCCTGCCGATGGTCGTGCTGGTCAACCAGGGCAGCGCCTCGGCCTCCGAGATCGTCGCCGGCGCGCTCCAGGATTACGGCCGCGCCATCGTGGTCGGGGTGCAGACCTTCGGCAAGGGCTCGGTGCAGACCATCATCCCGCTCTCCGACGGCTCCGGCCTCCGGCTCACCACCGCCAAGTACTTCACGCCGAAGGGCCGGTCGATCCACGGCAAGGGCATCACGCCTGACATCGTGGTCGAATTACCCAAAGATCCGAGCGGCAAGCCGCCGGCACCGCCCGCCCTCGACCCCGCCGAAGAGCTGAAGAAGGACATCCAGCTCCAGCGCGCGCTGGACGTGATCAAGACCATGCGGATCATCGAGCAGAAGCGTCCGGACACGAGCCCGCGCGCTGAAGCCCAACCCGCGCCGGCGAAGTAACGTCGTCGGCGAGGGCGGCCACACAGGCGCGCCTGTGTGGCCGCCCTCGCCGAAGCCTCCCCAATGATTTGGAGGGCGCCGAGCCCACCGGCACGCGAACCAGATACCGTCACGCGATGAAGATTTTGGGGATCGAAAGCTCGTGCGATGAGACGGCGGCGGCGGTGCTCGTCGACGGGCGCCAGATCCTGTCGAACGTGGTCGCCTCCCAGGATGACGTGCACGCGCCGTTCGGGGGCGTGGTGCCCGAGCTGGCCTCGCGGCGTCATCTCGAGATCGTGCTGCCGGTGATCGAGCGCGCGCTCGCCGAGGCGGCCGTCCGCGTCGAAGATCTCGACGGGATCGCAGTGACTCAGGGCCCCGGGCTGGTCGGCTCGCTGCTGGTCGGCTGCACGGTGGCGAAAGCGCTGGCCTACGTGCACGGAATCTCGCTCGTCCCCGTGAATCACCTGGAAGGCCACATCTACGCCGCGTTCCTGACCGACGATCCGCCCGAGCACCCGTTTCTCGCCCTCGTGGTCTCCGGCGGCCACACCGCGCTCTACCACGCGCCGGCGCCGCTCGAATACGCGCTGGTTGGTCAGACCCGCGACGACGCCGCGGGAGAGGCCTTCGACAAGGTCGCCAAGCTGCTCGGCCTCGGATTCCCCGGCGGCCCGCTGATCCAGCGGACGGCGGAGCGGGGCGATCCGCGAGCGATCGCGTTTCCGCCGGCGCGCATGCGGGACGGAACTCGCGATTTCTCGTTCAGCGGCATCAAGACCGCGGTCTCCCTGTACGTCAAGCGTCACCGACCGCTGTCGGCCGACGCCGTGGCCGACGTCGCCGCCTCGTTTCAGTCGGCGGCGGTTCGGATGCTCGTCCGGCGCACGGTGGGCGCCGCGCTCGATCTGGGGATCCGGCGCGTGGTGCTGACCGGCGGGGTCGCCGCCAACGGGCCGCTGCGGACCGCGCTGACGGCCGAGGCGGCCGAGCACAACCTTCACCTGCACATTCCGCCGAGAAGTCTGTGTACCGACAATGCCGCGATGATCGCCGCCGCCGGCACCGCCCGATTCATTGCTGGCCACTGCGCGGACCTGTCGATGAACGCCATCCCCGATCTTGCCCTCGCGGCATGAACTACGAAGCCGTGCTCGCCGGCCTGCCCGACGCGGTGATCGCGGTCGACGCCACGCTGCGCGTGGTGTTCTGGAACGCGGCGGCGGAGGTGCTGACCGCGCGCTCGGCCCGGCGTGCCCAGGGCCGGCTCGTGAAGGAAATGTTCGCGCCGAACACGTCGCTGGTCAGCCGGCTGACCGAGACCCTGGCCACCGGCGAGAGCCGGTCGGAAGCGGACGGCATCCTGGAGGGCGCGGACGGGCGGTCGGTGCCGGTGAGCCTGCTCACCGCCGCGCTCCACGGCCACGACGGCGCCGTCGAAGGCGCGCTGGTCGTGCTGCGCGATCTCTCGCGACTCCGCCAGCTCGAGAGCGAGGTCCGCCGCGGCGAGACGCTGGCCGCGGCCGGGCGCATGGCCGTGGGCGTGGCTCACGAGATCAGGAATCCGCTCGGGGCCATCCGCGGCGCCGTCCAGCTCCTGGCCCGCGAGGTGTCCGCGGAGCCTCGGCTCACCGAGTACACCGACGTGCTGCTGAAGGAAGTCGACCGGGTCAACCGGATCATCGAATCGTTGCTCGACCTCGGACGTCCGGTGCAGGTCCGCCCGGTGCCCCTCAATCTCCACCAGATCCTGGAGCGCGTGGGGCTGCTCGCGGAGGAAACCGCGCGCGGCGCCGGGGTGTCGATCGCCCGCCGCTACGATCCGAGCCTGCCGCCCATCCTCGGCGACGAAGACCGGCTGCTCCAGGTCTTCCACAACCTCGTGCGCAACGCGATCGAGGCCATGAAGCCGGGCGGCCGTCTCACCATCGTGACCCGGGTGAGCCGCAATCCGCTCTACGGCAAGATGGACCTCGGCGGAGGCCAGCGCACGATGGTGGAGGTGGCGCTGAGCGACGACGGCGCGGGGATTCCGGCGGACGTGCGCGCCCGGATCTTCGACCCGTTCTTCACCACCAAGGAGCGCGGGCTCGGACTGGGGCTGGCGTTCTGCCATCGCATCCTCGAGGAGCACCGGGGCACCATTCACGTGGAGTCCGCGGAAGGCCGGGGCACGACCGTCACGTGCTTCCTGCCCATCGCCAAGTGAGCATGACCACCGCGCGCATCCTGATCGCCGACGACGAGGACAGCCTGCGCTGGGTCCTCGACAAGGGCCTGCGCCAGGCCGGCTACGAGATCACCGCGGTCAAGGACGGCGAGAGCGCGCTGCGCGCGTTCGAGGCCGAGCCCTTCGACCTCGTGTTCCTCGACGTGCGCATGCCCGGCATGGACGGGCTCACCGTGCTGGCCCGCCTCCGCGAGCTGTCGCCCGACGCCCACGTCATCGTGATGACCGCCCACGGCACCATGGAGACGGCCATCCAGGCCATGCAGCGCGGCGCCTACGATTACCTCGCCAAGCCCTTCGATCTCGACGAGGCGGTGCTGCTCGCCGAGCGTGCGCTGGAGGCGCGCCGCCTCACCCAGGAAGTGGCGCGGCTGCGCACCGGACTGCAGGAAGTCAAGGAGTTCAGCGCGCTGATCGGCCGCCACCCGCGCATGCAGGAGCTCTACAAGGCCATCGGGCGCATCGCGGGCAGCGACGTCACCGTGCTGATCCGCGGCGAGTCGGGGACGGGCAAGGAGCTGGTGGCGCGGGCCATCCACCTCTATAGCCGCCGCTCCGGGCGCGCCTTCGTCGCGGTGTCGTGCGCGGCCATCCCGGCCACCCTGCTGGAGTCCGAGATGTTCGGCCACGAGCGGGGCGCCTTCACCGACGCCAAGGAGCGGCGGCTGGGGAAGTTCGAGCTGGCCCAGGGCGGCACGCTCTACCTCGACGAGATCGGCGACATGCCGGTGGAGCTTCAGACCAAGCTCCTGCGCGCGCTCCAGGAGCGGACCATCGAGCGCGTGGGCGGCCACGAGTCGATCCGGGTCGACGTGCGGGTCATCGCCGCGACCAACCGCGACCTCGAGACCGGCATGCGCGAGGGCGCCTTCCGCGAGGACCTGTATTACCGACTGAACGTGGTCACCCTCAACCTACCGCCGCTGCGGGAGCGCCGGCGCGACGTCCCGCTGCTCGTCGAGCACTTCCTGGCCAAGCACGCCGAGGAGCTGGGCGACCGCGGCGTCGCGCCCGACGCCCTCGACCGGCTCGTGGGCTACGACTGGCCCGGAAACGTGCGCGAGCTGGAGAACGTGATCCAGCGGGCCATGGTGCTGGCCCAGAACGGCGTGATCCTTCCCGAGCACCTGCCCATCGGTCCGGTGTCGGCGGCGGCCTCGGTGGCCGTCGACGCCACGCTGGAGGAGATCATCGAGCGCAAGCTGCTGGAGTGCGTCCGTGGCCTGCGCGAGCGCGCCAACGCCAACCTCTACGACCTCATCATCGGCCTGGTCGAGAAGCCGCTCCTGCGCGCGGTGCTTCGCGAGACCTCCGGCAACCAGGTCCGCGCCGCCCAGATCCTCGGCATCAACCGCAACACGCTCCGCAAGAAGCTCACCGAGCACGGCGTCGACCCCGACCAGCTGTAGCAGCCGCCTCCCCAGTTCAGGATTGCGCCGGCAACGGCGGCGCTCGGAGGCTCCATTCACGAGCGTGTGCTAGCTTGATGCCTCGGCAAAGGAGGAGCGCGTATGTCGGAGACTCCGGATGTCTACACGGATGCCGTTTCGCTGAACATCGGGCCGTTCGGATGCATGCTGAATTTCGCGCTGTCGCCGGCCGTCTCTCCGGCGGCGGGTGCGGTGGCTCAGCCCGTCGCCACGGTGCGGATGAGTCTTGAGCACCTCAAGATCGTGGCGTTTCTGATCCGCCGGCAGCTGAGGGAGTATGAGCGCCAGAGTGGCGTCGAGGTCGCCATCCCCGCGGACGTGCTGAATCAGCTGCGCATCGGGCGTGAAGATTGGGAGGAGTGCTGGGGCGCGCGCCGATGATTCGGCGGCTTCGCGCTTCGGTGGGGGCCTGAGCGGCCCCCACCGAAACGGGCGTTACACGGGCTTGTAGATCTCGCCGCCCGTCTTCTTGAACTCCTCGGCCTTTTCCCGCAGGCCTGCGACGACGGCGGCGGTTTCCTCGCCGATGCCGTGGACCGCGGCGTATTCGCGGACTTCCTGGGTGATCTTCATCGAGCAAAACTTCGGGCCGCACATCGAGCAGAAGTGGGCGAGCTTGGCGCCCTCCGCGGGCAGGGTCTCGTCGTGGAACTCCCGCGCGGTCTCCGGATCCATCGAGAGGTTGAACTGGTCTTCCCAGCGGAACTCGAAGCGCGCCTTCGAGAGCGCGTCGTCCCACTCGCGCGCGCGCGCCCAGCCCTTGGCCAGGTCGGCGGCGTGGGCGGCGATCTTGTAGGCGATCACTCCGTCCTTGACGTCCTTGCGGTTCGGCAGACCGAGGTGCTCCTTGGGCGTGACGTAGCAGAGCATCGCGGTGCCGAACCAGCCGATCATGGCCGCGCCGATGGCCGAGGTGATGTGGTCGTAGCCGGGCGCGACGTCGGTCGTCAGCGGGCCGAGCGTGTAGAAGGGCGCCTCGTGGCAGACCGCGAGCTGCCGGTCCATGTTCTCCTTGATCTGGTGCATGGACACGTGGCCGGGGCCCTCGATCATCACCTGGGCGTCGTACTCCCAGGCGATCTTGGTCAGCTCACCGAGCGTGTCGAGCTCGGCGAACTGGGCGTCGTCGTTGGCGTCGGCCTGGCAGCCCGGGCGTAGCCCGTCGCCGAGCGAGAACGCGACGTCGTAGGCAGCCACGATCTCGCAGATCTCGCGGAAGTGGGTGTAGAGGAAGCTCTCGGTGTGATGGGCCAGGCACCACTTGGCCATGATCGAGCCGCCGCGCGAGACGAGGCCGGTCACCCGCTTGGCGGTCAGCGGCACGAAGCGCAGCAACACGCCCGCGTGGATGGTGAAGTAGTCGACACCCTGCTCGGCCTGCTCGATCAGCGTGTCGCGGTACAGCTCCCACGTCAGATCTTCCGCCTTGCCCCCGACCTTCTCGAGGGCCTGGTAGATCGGGACGGTGCCGATCGGCACCGGGCTGTTGCGCAGGATCCACTCGCGGGTCTCGTGGATGTTCTTGCCGGTGGAGAGATCCATCACGGTGTCGGCGCCCCAGCGGGTCGCCCACGTCATCTTCTCGACTTCCTCCTCGATCGAGGAGGCGACGGCCGAGTTGCCGATGTTGGCGTTGATCTTCACCAGCGAGTTGCGCCCGATCATCATGGGCTCGGTCTCGGGGTGGTTGACGTTGGCGGGCAGGATCGCCCGGCCCCGCGCGATCTCGTCGCGCACGTGCTCGGGCGTCAGGCCCTCGCGCACGGCGACGAACTCCATCTCGGGCGTGATCTCGCCGCGCCGCGCGTAGTGCATCTGGGTGACCCGCCGTCCGGCCTTCGCGCGCAGCGGCCGGCGCACGCTCGCGAACCGGATGCCGCCGAGCGCCGGGTCTTCGTCACGCTCGCGCCGGTAGTCAGACGTAGGTCCGCCGAGCTCTTCGACGTCGCCGCGGCCGACGATCCACGGCAGCCGCAGCGCGGGCAGCCCGAGCTTGACGTCCAGGAACGCGTCGGGATCGGTGTAGGGGCCGCTGGTGTCGTAGAGCCGGATCGGGGCGTTGCCGCCCGAGAGCGTGATCTCGCGCATGGGGACACGGATGTCTGAGCGTGAACCGGGGACGTAGATCTTTCGAGACGCTGAAGCCATCGTGTGGCCTCCCTCCGCTGGCATTAACCAGTTCAGGTTCATGCGGTCGGCGGCGCCAGCCGCCCTCTCAGCCCGATACCTTCCCGAGCTCCCGCGTTG
>DATHGT010000043.1:0-23058 GCA_035317605.1 Candidatus Acidiferrum sp.
AGAACACCACGAGCACCGAGAAGCCGAACACCGCGGTCGCCGGCACCCCCTGGGAAGCCACCTGCTCCTGGAACGACATCCCCGAGTAGTCGAAGCCCATGTCGCGCGACATGGTCTGCGCGAATACCTCTTCCAGTGCCCGCATCCCCTGCCGGGTGGTGAACCCGGGCGCGAGAAGCCCATTGATCTGCGCCGCGCGGTACTCGTTGAACCGGGTCGTGAACTCCGGGCCGTTGACCTCTCTCATCCGGACCAGCGTCGACAGCGGCACCGGCTGACCCGCGGAGTTGCGTACGTAGAAGCGACCGACATTGTCGGCCTGGGTTCGGAACTGGCCTTCAGCCTGGACGTACACCTGCCAGACTCGTCCGTACTGGTTGAAGTAGTTCACGAAGGCCCCGCCGAGGAACGCCTGGAGGGCCTGGTACACCGAGGTCAGGCTGATGCCCTGCTTCAGCACCTTGTCGCGATCCACCTCGGCGAAGAACTGCGGCACACTCGGCAGCAATGTCGTGAACAGCCGCGCGAACTCGGGGCGCTTCCGCGCGGCGGCCAGGAACTTTTCCGTCTGCTCGGCGAGGAACGCGGGATCCTTGCCCGAGCGATCCTCGAGCATGAACGTCACACCGCCGGACGTGCCGATGCCCGGGATGGCCGGCGGCGAGAAGGCGAAGGCCTGGGCCTCGGCCACGCCGGCCAGCTTTTGGTTCAGCTGGCGGATGATCACGTCGGCCGTGAGGCCGAGCTTGTGGCGGGCGTCCCAGTCGTCCAGCGTGATGAAGTAGAACGAGTTGTAGGTCGTCGTGACCAGGCTCAGCAAGCTGAAGCCTGCCACGCCCGTGTAGTACTTGATACCCGGTTGTGTCTTGAAGATCGCGTCGAGCTTGTCGTTGACCGCCGCGGTGCGGTCGAGCGAGGCGGCCAGAGGAAGCTGGACGTTGGCGAAGACGTAGCCCTGGTCCTCCTCCGGGACGAAACCACCTGGAAGCCGGATGCCGATGAGGCCCGATACGGCCGCCGCGACGAGCAGCAGGAGTATCGCGAAGGCGGCCTTGCGGATCAGGAAGCGACTCCCGTCCATATACCCGCCCATCACCCGCTCGAAGACGCGGTTGAAGCCACGGAAGAACGACCCGAGCGGGCCGCGCATCTCGCGCCTCGGCCGCAAGAGCAGCGCCGAGAGCGCCGGGCTCAGCGTGAGCGCGTTGAAGGCCGAGATGAGGACCGACACGGCGATGGTGACCGCGAACTGCTGGTACATCCGCCCGGTGATGCCGGGGATGAACGCCGTCGGGATGAACACCGCGGCCATGATGAGGGCGATGGCCACGACCGGTCCCGACACTTCCTCCATCGCCTTCAACGCGGCGTCGCGCGGGGAGAGCCCCCGCTCGATGTGTTGCTCGACGGCCTCCACCACGACGATGGCGTCGTCGACGACGAGGCCGATGGCCAGCACGAGGCCGAAGAGCGTCAGCGTGTTGATCGAGAATCCCAGCAGCGGAAAGACCATGAACGCGCCGACGAGCGCCACCGGCACCGCCAGCAGCGGGATGAGGGTGGCCCGGAAGCCCTGCAGGAAGACGAACACGACGATGACCACGAGGATGAGGGCCTCGACGAGCGTCTTGACGATCTCCCGGATGCCGGCGCTCACGGCCAGGGTGGTGTCGAGCGCCGTCACGTAGTCGAGGTCGGCGGGGAAGCGCGCCTTGATCTCCTCCATCAGCTTCGTCGCGGCCCGCATGGCCTCGATGGCGTTGGAGCCGGGGAGCTGGTAGACCGCGACGATGGCGGCCGGCTGCCCGTTCAGCCGGCCGCGCCGGATGTAGTTCTGCGCGCCGAGCTCCACCCGGGCCACGTCCTTGACGCGGACCAGCGCGCCGTCCGGCCGTGCGCGGACCACGACGTTCTCGAAGTCCGCGAGGCTTGCGAGACGTCCCTGCGCCAGCACCGTGTACGTGAACTCCTGGCCGGGGGGCACCGGATCGCCGCCGAGCTGGCCGGCCGGGTTCACGGTGTTCTGCGCCTGCAACGCGCTGGCGATTTCGTTCACGGTGATGTCGAGCTTCGCCAGCGTGTCGGGATTGATCCAGAGCCGGATGGCGTACTGCGACGCGCCGAAGATCAGGACCTGGCCGAGGCCGGGCACGCGTGTCATCGGGTCGTTGATGTTGACGTACGCGTAGTTGGCCAGGAACAGCGAGTCGTAGGTGCCCTTGGGCGAGTACAGCGCGAAGAGCCCCAGCGGGCTGGTCACCGACTTGATGACGCTGACGCCCTGGTTGACCACGTCGGGCGGCAGTTGGGAGGCGGCCTGCGAGTAGCGCAGATTGGTCAGCACCTGGTCGACGCTCGGGTCGGTGGTCACGTCGAAGCCCACCCGCAATTGCATCTGATTGCCGGCGCTCTGGTTGAGCGAGTACATGTAGAGCATCTTGTCCACGCCGCTCATCTGCTGCTCGATCGGCGTGGCGACCGATTGCTCGAGCGTGACCGCGTCGGCGCCCGGGTAGCGCGCGGTCAGCAAGATCTCGGGCGGCGCGATGTTCGGGTACAGCGCGATGGGAAGCTGCACCATGGCCACGACGCCGACGATCACCATGAGGATGGAGATCACCATGGCGACGATGGGCCGATTGATGAAGAACCTGGCCATGGTGAGGCCTACTTCGACGGGCTGGGCCCGGCGGGGGCCATGGCCTCGACCCGAACCTTCTGGCCGGCGCGCGCGCGATCGATGCCCTCGACGACGACCCGCTCGCCGGGCTTCAGCCCGTCCGTGACGATCCACAGTGAGCCCACTCGCGTGCCGACCTTCACCGCGCGGACGTCGACCGTGTCGTCGGCCTTGACGACGGCGATCTGGTGCACGCCCTGGACGTCCTGCACGGCCCGCTGCGGGACGAGGAGCGCGTTCTTCTTCACCTCGACGACCGCACGAACCTTGGCGTACTGGCCGGGGCGCAGGACGTTGCCGGGATTGGGAAAGACCCCCCGCGCCAGCACCGTGCCGGTCGTGACGTCCACCTGTCGATCCAGGACGTCGGCTTTCCCCCGCGCGGAGTGGACGGAGCCGTCCGACAGGATCAGCTCGAGCTCGATGCCGCGAGGCGCGCGCGGATCGGCGTCCCAGCGGCGGAAGACGGCCAGCGCGCGCTGCTCGCTGATGGGGAACTGCGCGTAGATCGGATCGACCTGAGAAACCGTGGTCAGCGGCGTGGCGTCGCTGGGGCCCACGAAGTCCCCGATGTTCGCGCCGCGCAGCCCGGCGATCCCGTCGATCGGCGAGGCGACCTTCGTGTAGCCGAGGTTGAGCCGGGCCTCGGCGAGGGCCGCGCGAGCGGCGGCGATGTTCGCCTGCTGTGTCTTGACGTCGGCGTGCGCCTTCTCGAGCGCCGCCTGCGCCTGGCTCACGCTGGCCTGCGCGTTCCGCACCGCGGCGCGGGCGGCCGTCACCGCGGCCAGGTTCGCGAGATTGTTCTGCACCGCGTTGTCGAGCTCCTGCTGGCTCACCGAGCCGCGCGCGGCGAGGGGCGTGTAGCGGCCGACGTCGAGCTCCGTCTGGTGCTGCGTGGCCTCGGCGCGCTTGACCTGGGCCTCGTCCTGGGCGACCCGCGCCACGGCCTGCTCGACCTGCGCCCGGCTGGCGCTCACCTGCGCCTCGGCCTGGCTCAGCTGCGATTCCGCCAGTCGGAGCTTGGCATCGGTCTGGTCCAGGACGTTCTGGAACGGTCGCGGATCGACCTGGAAGAGGGGCTCACCGGTTCTCACGAGCGAGCCCTCCTTGTAGCTCTGGCTCACCAGGTGTCCGGGGACCCGGGCGCGGATCTGGGCGTTGATGTAGCCGACCAATGTCGCCACCCACTCCGAGGAGATCGGCACGTCCTCCTCGACCACGGACGTGACCCTGACCAGCGGTGGTGTCGCCGGTGCGGCCGCTCCGGATCTCTCGCCACAACCGGCGATCGCGGCGGCCACGAACCCGACGACGACCAGCTGGATCACCATCGCCCGTGCGTTCTCCGTCATCACATCACCCCCGAGTCGAAGTGTAGTTCGCGACGCGGGCCTTCATGAGCGTGTGGCGGGTTTTGGGCTGTTCCCGTTCACCGCTTCCCGTAGTCCGTGAAGACGTAGTCTCTGGTCTTCACGATCGTGTGGCACGCGAGCCCGCACTTGGCGTCGTTCCCCTGCGGCGGCGCGTCAGCCGTGGTGGCGGGCGTGAACGTATCGGACGCGGCATCATACTTGAACGCGGCCCATCCCCATCCGCCGCTGTCCGCGAACCTCGTGCCATCCTTCACCATGAAGTCGACGTCATGCAGGCTTGCCGGCACCGTCGCAGTGGGGAACGTCTCGAGCTTTTTCGGGTTCCAATGGATCTTCGCCATCTTGGCGCCGTCGGGGAAAGGCTTGCCGTTACCGGGAACGCCGGACTGGTAGGCGTTGATCATCGCGGGGTTGGCCAGAATCACAGCCATCACCTTGTCGTTGTGACTGATGGAGACAGTCTGCCAGCCTTCGTATCCTCTGAACTCGGAGAACGCGAGGCCATTCGGCACTCGCACGGTGTACTTGGCCTGGCCAGTGTCCTGCGCGGAAATGGCCCCGCCGCCCAGGACGGCGAGCCCTGAGACAGCGAGCGAGACCACACCGATCACGACCGCCGGGATCCTTTTGCCCTTCATCGCCACTCTCCTCGTTGTCTACTGGCTTGGGCCACGTCGTCCTCCTCTTCAGAGACGATCAAACGCGAGCAGGTCGGCGTTGTCGTTGCCGCCCCACGGCTGGCTCGCTCGGCCGTGACCGCGACGGTCATGGGCGATGACGAAGGGTCGGCGAGGAGGATGACTTCGTCGCCGGGTGACGTCCGCAACCGCGCGTCGATGGCGGCCGCGAGGCCCGTCGGGCCTTCTCTCGAAAAGCGGTCCAGCATCCCCTGCATGACCCGAACGTCGACGTAGGTTCGCAGCGTCATAGTTCAGGCGCCAGACGTACCACAGCGGAACGGCGAACAAGCCGAGCACGAGGCCACTGAGGACGACGTACAGCAGCGCCAACCGCAAATTCTTTCACGCGGCCGTCGAACGCGTCAAGGCGGCCGGCGTCGAGGTCGACCTTCGCCCCGTTCGTGGACGTGGCGAGGTGTTACGGAAGCGTCACGCCGCTGTCACACGTCCGACACCGCCGCGGCCCACGATGACTCACGCAATGTCGATCAGCTTTCGCCGGCCCTGAGGGTCCGCTGGCGGGGCGCGGTCTATTGCCAGCCGAAGAACTCGCGGGCCCAGACGAAGTGGGGGATGCCGGCGGCGTGGGCGGCGTCGCGGTCTTTGGGGGAATCGCCGACGTGAGTCGAGCGGGGGAGGTCGAGGTCGAAGCGGGCGGCGAGGTCGAGGAACATGCCGGGCTTGGGTTTGCGGCAGGCGCAGCCGTCGGGGTCGTCGTGGGGGCAGAGGAGCCAGGCGGTGAAGGGGCGGCCGAGGTGCTCGTTGGCCCAGGCGAAGCGGCGGAGGACCTCGCTCTCGGCGATCTCGCCCCTGGAGACGCGCGCCTGGTTGGAGACGATGAAGCACGCGTCGTAGTCCGGGCGCACACGGGCGAGCGTCTCCGGCACGTTGCGCTGGAGCAGGGGATGACCGTCAGCGCCGACGACGGTGCGATGGCTTCGCGTCTGCGCGAGCGTTCCGCCCCAGTCGAGAAACAGTGCGCGCTTGCCGGTCACGCCGCGACGGTACCACGACTGTTTACAAGGCCGCGCGCGGATCCCTTGGCCCACCCGCCGTTACCGAAACGTCACTCACGCGTCGTGAGACCGTAACGCCGGCGTGCCCGCGCTCTTGCCGATCGTCGAAGACCTGTGTGGGCGAAACATCGCGCTTGACTCATCAAGAGATCTTGATATATTGCCCTTCGTGGCGACGGTGAAGCGTCCGGAGCGTATCGCGCGGTGGTTCCACGCGCTGGCCGACGAGACCCGGCTGGGCATCGTGGACCGGCTGCGCGCGGGCGAGCGCTGCGTGTGCGACCTCACCGACGATCTCGAGGCGAGCCAGTCGCGGCTGTCGTTCCATCTCAAGACCCTCAAGGACGCGGGCATCGTCACCGATCGGCGGCAGGGGCGCTGGGTGTACTACGCGCTGAACCCGGAGACGATGGGCGCGATGGAGGATTTCGTGAAGGGGCTGCGGGCCACGTCGAAGCTCCGCGTGCTGGCCGCGAGCTGTGACTGACCCTTTTTTGCGCCGACATATCAACCGTTCTTGATGAGACAGGGTGCGCGCTCCGAGCGCGCGCGAAGGAGAAGACCATGAGTGAGAGAGACATCAAGCAGATCGTGAAGGAGAAGTACGGTCAGGTGGCGCTGAGCGTGGTCAGCGGCAGCGGCGGCTCGTGCTGCGGCGGCTCGTCCGAGTGCGATCCCATCACCTCCAAGCTCTACGACGCCAGCGAGACCGCGGCGCTCCCGAACGCGGCTGTCGCTGCGTCCCGAGGTTGCGGCAATCCCACCGCGCTGGCCGAGCTGGCGCCGGGGGAGACCGTGCTCGATCTCGGCTCGGGCGGCGGCATCGACGTGCTGCTCTCGGCCAAGCGCGTGGGGCCGACGGGCAAGGCGTACGGCCTCGACATGACCGACGAGATGCTGGCGCTGGCCCGCGAGAACCAGGCCAAGGCCGGCGCGACCAACGTGGAGTTCCTCAAGGGCGAGATGGAGAGCATCCCGCTGCCCGATGGCACGGTCGACGTGATCGTGTCGAACTGCGTGATCAATCTCTCGGCCGACAAGGACCGGGTGCTGGCCGAAGCGTTCCGCGTGCTGCGTCCGGGCGGCCGGCTGGCCGTCTCCGACGTGGTCGTGCGTGGTGAAGTGCCGGACGCGATCCGCCGCAGCGTCGAGCTGTGGATCGGCTGCGTGGCCGGCGCGCTGGAAGAGTCGGACTATCGCGCCAAGCTCGCCAAGGCCGGCTTCGAGGCCATCGACGTCGAGCCCACGCGCATCTACAAGGTCGAGGACGCGCGAGACTTCATCGATCGGGCGGGGCTCGACGTCGAGGCCATCGCCCCGCACGTCGAGGGCAAGTTCATGAGCGCCTTCGTCCGCGCCCGCAAGCCCGCGCGGGCGTGACCCCACCGACACTGGCGCGGCGAGCAGCGGCCGAGGCCGTGGGAACGGCCCTGCTGCTCGCCGCCGTGGTCGGCTCGGGCATCATGGGTGAGCGTCTGGCCGGCGGCAACGTCGGGATCGCGCTGCTCGCCAACACGATCGCGACCGGCGCCGCGCTGGTCGCCCTGATCCTCACCTTCGGCTCGATCTCGGGCGCTCACTTCAATCCCGCGGTGACGCTGTCCGAGGCGTGGGGCGGGGGATGTCGATGGCGCGACGTTCCGATCTATCTCGCCGCGCAGGTGATGGGCGCGTTCGCGGGCGTGGCCGCGGCGCACGCGATGTTCTCGGCCCCGCTCTTCTTCGCCTCGCGGCATGCGCGGGCGGGGGGAGCCCAACTGTTCAGTGAGTTCGTGGCCACGTTCGGCCTGCTCGCCGTCATCCAGGGCTGCGCGCGGACGCGGCCGGCCCACGTCGCCTACGCGGTCGCCGCCTACATCACGGCCGCGTACTGGTTCACGGCGTCCACGTCGTTCGCGAACCCCGCGGTCACGCTCGCGCGCTCCGCGAGCGATACGTTCGCGGGCATCCGTCCCGCCGATGCGCCGGGGTTCATCGTGGCCCAGCTCGCCGGCGCGGCGGCGGCGACGCTCCTGTTCCGCTGGCTGCTGCCTTCCGAAAGTCAACGCGCGTGAAGTGTCGCGTGCTGTTCCTGTGCACCCACAACTCGGCGCGAAGCCAGATGGCCGAGGGCTTCCTGCGCGCGCTCGCCGGCGAGCGCTTCGAGGCGGCCAGCGCGGGCACGGAGGCGCGCGGCGTGAACCCGCTGGCCGTGCGCGTGATGGCCGAGTCCGGCGTCGACATCAGCGGCCACACCTCGAAGACGCTCGACCGGTTCATCGGCGACCCGTGGGATCGCGTGATCACCGTCTGCGAGGGCGCCAACGAGGCCTGCCCGATCTTTCCCGCCGCGGCCACGCGCCTGCACTGGAGCTTCGACGATCCCTCGGCGGCGTCCGGAACGGAGGCCGAACGGCTCGCGGTGTTCCGCCGCGTGCGCGACGCGATCAAGGCGACCATCGTGTCGTGGCTCGCTCGCACCACCGGTGCGATCAGCACTCGTCTGGCGACGGCCGCCGACGCTGAGGCCATCGCGGCCATCTACAACGAGGGTATCGCCGACGGGATCGCCACGTTCGAGACGGAGCCGCGCACCGCCGAGAGAATCGTCGCCCAGCTCGCGGACAAGCGTGACCGGTATCCAACGGTCGTCGTCGAGCGCGCCGGGCGGGTGATCGCCTGGGCGAGCGCCGGCGCGTACCGCACTCGCCCCGCCTACGCCGGAGTGGCCGAGCACTCGGTCTACGTCGCGCGCGCTGCCCGCGGTGTCGGGGCCGGGCGGGCCGCTCTGGAGGCGCTCTGTCGCGCGTACGCCGAGCGCGGCTTCTGGAAAATCGTCTCCCGCATCTTCCCCGAGAACACGGCGAGTCTCGCGCTGCACGAACGCTGCGGCTTCCGAGTGGTCGGCGTCTACCAGCGTCACGGCAAGCTCGGCGACGAATTCCGCGACTGCGTCATCGTCGAGAAACTTCTGTAGGAGGAGGCCATGCTCGAGCTCTTGACGAAAACTTTCATGCAGGTCGTCGTGACCTTCGCCCACACGTGGCCCTACCTGGTGCTGTCGGTCTTGATCGCGGCCGTCCTGAAGGTGCACGTGGAGCCGGCCCGGCTGCGCGTTTGGCTCGCGCGTCACCAGCGGGCCTCGGTGGTCGGCGCGATCGGGCTGGCCGTGCTCACGCCGCTCTGCTCGTGCGGCACCATGGCTCTCGTGCTGGCGATGCTGGCGACCTCGATGCCGTGGGCGCCGATCGTGGCCTTCATGGTCGCCTCGCCGCTGACGAGCCCGGGCCAGCTGCTGCTCACCGCCGGACTCTTCGGCTGGACCTTCGCCGGATTCCATTTCGCCGTGGCGATCGCCTTGGGATTTGCCGGGGCGGCCGCGGCGGCGATGCTCGAGTCCGGTGGCTGGCTGAGGAACCAGATGCGACTGGCCCGGTCCGCACCGGCCCCGATCGCGGGCGGCAGCGACGCGGCCGTGGTCGCCGCGCCGATCGCCATCGCCGCCGGGCGGCCCCGTGTCGGCGAGTATGCGCGCGCGATCCTCGTCGAGGGGCGGCGTCTTCTCCTGCTGTTCGTGACGTTCGCCTTCGTCGGGTATCTCATCAACAACCTGATCCCGGCGGCGTGGGTGACGGCGCTCTTCGGCTCCGGCCAGACGTGGAGTGTCGCCCTGGCCGCGACGTTCGGGCTGCCGCTGTATGTGAACTCCGACGCCTCGCTGCCGCTGGTGAGGAGTTTCCTCGACAGCGGCGCAAGCGCGGGGGCGGCCATGGCATTCCTGCTCACGGGCGCGGGGACGTCCGTCGGGGCGGTCGTGGGCGCGCTGACGATCGCGCGCTGGCGAGTGCTCGCGGTGGTGGTGGCCACGCTCTGGGTGGGCGCGGTCGTGGCCGGGTACGTCTTCGACGCACTGTCCGCGGGCAAACTGTTCTAACGCATCGACTGGAGGGAATGGAAAATGGCGAAGCAAGGCGGTCTCTTGGCGAACTTGGGAAAGCGGCTCCTCGGATTCAACACCTCGAGCAGTTGCTGCGCGGCGCCAACCGTAGAAGCGACGAAGACACCGGAGGTCGAGCCGATCGAGGTCTTGAAGCCCGATACCGCGGCCACGAGGCCGAGCTGTTGCGCCCCGTCGTGTTGCGCGTCGGAGGCTCCGGCCGACGCCCGACGGGCGTGACGAAGGCGCGATGACGACGAACGGCGCATGAAGAGCGACCGGCCGCGATGAGCGAAGCGGTGCCGGCGCCGCGCATCGACCGGCGGGCGCGGCTGACCGATCCCATGACCGCCGCCGTCGTCGCGCTCGGGATCACGCAGATCACCGCGTGGGGAACGAGCTATTACTGCCTCGGCGTGCTCGCCGGCCCGATCGCCCGCGACACCGGATGGAGCCGGGGGTTCATCTTCCTCGGGTTCACCATGGCTCTGCTCGCGATGGGCCTGGCCTCGAGCACGGTCGGCCGGATGATCGACCGACACGGCGGGCGGGCGGTGATGACGCTCGGGACCGTCCTCGTGTCGGCCGGCCTGTTCGCCCTCGCGCACGTGCGCAACGGAGCGGCGTACCTCGCGGTGTGGGCGTTCCTGGGCCTCGGTATGCGCCTGTGCCTGTACGACGCCGCGTTCGCCGCGCTCGTGCAGGTCGCGCCGTCGCGAGGGCGTACCGCCATCTCGTACCTGACCTTGTTCGGCGCGTTCGCCTCGTCGGTGTTCTGGGTCGTCGGCCACGCGTTGAACGAACAGTTCGGCTGGCGTCACACGCTGGTGCTGTTCGCGATCATCAATCTGGCCGTGTGCCTGCCGCTGCACTGGTTCGGCCTCGCCCGGCGAGAGTCGGCCAGCCGGGCCGTCGCTCCCGCGGCCGCGAGCCGAGCGTCAGCGGACGGCCCCCCGCTCGAGGGCCGCGTCCGGTCCGTCGCCATCGCGCTGTTCGCGCTCATCATGTCGCTCAACGGGTATGTGTTCGGCGTCATCTCGGTCCAGCTCGTTCCGTTGCTCGAGGCGGCCGGGCTCGCGACGGCCGCCGCGGTCTGGGTCGCTTCGCTGAAGGGCGTCGCCCAGTTCGGTGGGCGCGTGGTCGAGATCGTCTTCGGCCGCAACCTCCGCGCGATCACCGTGGGCCGCATCGCGATCGCCATCTTGCCGCCGTCGCTGCTGTTGCTGCTGGCCGGGACCGGCAGCCTCCCGCTGGTCGTCACGTTCACGCTCGTCATGGGGGCATCGCAGGGTGTCATCACGATCGTTCGGGGCGCCGTGCCCCTGGCGCTGTTCGGCGCCCAGGGCTATGGCGCCGTGCTCGGCGTGATCGCCACCCCGGTCCTGGTGGTGGGGGCCGCCTCACCGACGGTGTTCGCCTGGATCGTTGACCGGTGGGGCTGGGGCGTCGGACGGTTGTCCCTCCTGATCGGTTGCGCGGCCGCGTGGCTCGCCATGGAAGTGATGTCGCGCTGGTACGAGCGACGTCGCGCCCTCCTCGCTGCCGGGTCGGTCCAGGGGCGCGCGGTCGCCCCGCATTCCACCGCCGGGATCTCCGGGGTCGGGCCGCGCTGAGGGCGGCGTTCCGCCCCGAGCGCCGGCAACTAATGGTGCTCGCGGAATTGGTTGACGGGCTCGCGTCGGGGGTCGGCTGGCCTAGGTCCTCGAAAAGAGGAGCTGCGCTCCTCTTTTCTGCGAAATCGGCGCTCGACCCCCGATGCGAGCCCGTCAACCAATTCCGCGAGAATCATTAGATGAGCGACGCGACGTCCAAGAGAGAGTCGGCGTGAGCCCGCGCGCTCTGGTGGCGCTCGTGTGCACGGCCCAGGTGTTTGCCCAGATCGGGGCGTACACCTGGCCGGCGCTGTTGCCGCGCTTTCTCGGCGAGTGGCGGATCACCAACAGCGAGGCGGGCTGGATCACCGCGCTGTTCTACGCGTCGTACACGGTATCCGTTCCGATCCTGGTCACTCTCACCGACCGTGTCGATCCACGGGCGGTCTATCTCACCGGCGTCGGGCTCACGGTGATCAGTCACGCGGCCTTCGCTCTCTTCGTGGACGGCCCGTGGGGCGCCGCGGCCGCGCGTGCGCTATCCGGCGTCGGCTGGGCGGGGACGTACATGACGGGGCTGAAGCTTCTCGCCGACCGGGTCGAGCCCGCGCTGATGTCGCGTGCGGTGGCCGGCCATGCCGCGAGCATCGGGATCGCGGGAGGGGTGTCGTTCCTGCTGGCCGGTGTCGCCGAGCGCTGGGTGGGCTGGCGGGGAGCGTTCGGCGCAGCCGCGGCGTTCGCCGCCGCCGCGTGGCTGATGGTCGCGCTCTTCGCGCCCCGTAACCCGCAGCGTGGCGGAGCCTCACACGGCGGCGCGCTCTTCGACTTCCGGCCGGTGCTCCGCAATCGGTCGGCGATGGCCTATGCGCTCGCGTATTGCGTGCACACCTGGGAGATGAACGCGCTGCGCGGCTGGGCGGTCGCGTTTCTCGCCTGGGTCGCGATGACGAGGGGCGAGCCGAACGCGTGGCTGGCCCCCACGGTCGTGGTCACGGTCATGGGCCTGGTCGGCACGTGGGCCAGCGTGGCCGGCAACGAGCTGTCGATCCGTCTCGGACGCCAGCGGCTGGTGCGGCTCGCCATGGGCTCGAGCATCGTCTGCGCCGCCGTCATCGGCTTCGTCGGCGGCCGGTCGTACATGCTGGCGAGCGCGCTCGTGCTGCTCTACGGCTTGCTGATCTGGCTCGACTCGTCGTCGCTCACCGCGGGCGCCGCCGGCAGCGCCGAGCCCCATCGCCGCGGAGCCACCCTGGCCATGCACTCGATGCTCGGATATTTCGGCGGCTTCCTCGGTCCACTGATGATCGGCTGGATCCTCGACCTCTCCGGCGGCATGTCCACGAAGGGCTGGGGGCTGGCGTTTCTCCACATCGCGGTCGTCATCTTCGTCGGCCGGGTCGTCTTCATCTGGCTCGGTCCCCGCAGCCTCGCGGGCGACCGCGTCGTCGCGGCGGCCCGATAGCACCGGCACATTCGTATCGGAGGGTGATGGAGCCTTGAACACTGGGCACCGCAACGTGCTCCTGCTGGCGCTGTGCCAGGCGGCGTTCGTGAGCACGGCGACGCTCACGGCCACCGTCGGGAGCCTCGCGGGGCACGCGCTCGCTCCGAACAAGGCGTTGGCCACGGCGCCGTCCGCGGCGCTCGTGATCGGAACTGCGCTGAGCACGATCCCAGCCTCGCTCCTCATGAGGCGTGTCGGGCGGCGACTCGGGTTCATCGTCGGCGCTGGATGCGCCATCGCGGGCGGCGTGGTCGCCGCGGGCGCTGTCTGGGCCGGCAGCTTCGGGTTGCTCGCCGCCGGGAGCGCGTTGCTGGGGTGCGCCGCAGGCTTCGCTCAGCAGTATCGCTTCGCAGCCGCGGAGACGTCATCCACAGAGTTCCGAAGCCGCGCGATCTCCTTCGTCGTCGCGGGTGGGCTGGTAGCAGGCTTCGTCGGACCGCTGCTGGCGAGAGGGACGAAGGATCTTCTGGTCCCCGAGTACCTCGGGGCCTACGCCTGCGTGCCGATCCTCGGCGCGCTGTCTATCAGCCTGCTGCTCGGGCTCCGGATGCCGACGCTGAAGGAGCAGGTCCGGAGCGAGGGCAAAGCGCGTTCAATCGGCAGGATCGTGCGACAGCCGGTTTTTCTCGTGGCGGTCGTGGCTCAGATGATGGCCCAGGGCGTGATGAACTTGCTGATGACCGGCACCCCTCTCGCGATGATGGCGCACCATCATGCATTCGCGGACACGGCGTTCGTCATCCAGTGGCACGTGGTCGGCATGTTCCTGCCGGGCTTCTTCACGGGCGCGCTGATCCAGAGGTGGGGCGAGCAGACCATGATCCGACTCGGAGTCGCGCTCAATATCCTGGCGGTGGCTGTCGGCGTCGCCGATGTCGCGGTGCTCAACTTTTGGATCGCCCTGACCCTGAACGGCATTGGCTGGAATTTCATGTTCGTGGCCGGCTCCACTCTGGTGATGAAGGCCTACGCGCCATCCGAGCGCGCCCGCGCGCAAGCCGCCAACGACTTCCTGGTCTTCGCCACGGCCGCTGTCGCGGCGCTGTCGTCCGGCCAGGTTCTGCATCACCACGGCTGGCACATCGTCCTGGGCACCGCCGTGATCATGCTCCTCATTGCGTCAGTCGCGGCGCTCTGGCGGCTTCCTCGGGCGATGTCCGGCGCGCCGATCCCCGCAGCAACCCCTTAGCGCTGCCGAGCAAGGGCTGAGTCGCGATCGGCGCCGGAGACCGTGCTACGATGCGCCTGTCATGGGCCGGCACTCCCGCTGGTTGATCTTCCTGACCCTCGCGGCTTGGGTCATCCTCGGGCCGGTCGGGATGGCGTTCGGTTCCTGCGGCGCGATGATGGCGCTGTGTGACGGTAGCCCGTGCGGTGTCGTCACGGCCCTCATGGGCACCACTCCTACGATCGATACCCCAGTGCCGTTGGCGGAAGCGCCGCCGATGCTCGCCCAGCACCTGATCACCGTCCTGCACTCCGCTCTCGAACCACCGCCCAAGCCCGTCCGTCTCTCCGCGTAGTTCTCGTCCGTAACGTTCGCTGCTTGCTCTGGACGGCGGATCGGTTCGCCGCGCGCCGACGCTTCGGTCGCGTGCCGACCGCCAATCCGCCCGGGAGACGGACATGATGATGTCGTCGATGTGCGGCGCCGGCATGATGATTTTCGGCGGTCTCGCCGCGGTGTTCGGCCTTGGCCTCGTGGCGAGTCTGATCGTCCTCGTCTGGGTCTTGATCGGCCGCCTGCGCCGCGACACTCGCCCCATGACCGGGTAACGCCGCAGATGATCGACCGGCTCATCGAGCTGTCGCTGCGCAACCGGTTCCTCGTTGTCGCATTCTTTCTGCTCGTCGGCGGCTGGGGCTACTGGGCGCTGCTGACCACGCCCATCGATGCGATCCCGGACCTCTCCGACAACCAGGTGATCGTGTTCACGGACTGGGCGGGCCGATCACCCCAGGAAGTCGAGGACCAAGTCACCTATCCGCTCACGGTGAGCCTCCAGGGACTCCCCGGCGTCCGCGTGGTGCGCTCGTCGTCCGCCTTCGGCTTCTCGATGATCAACGTCATCTTCGAAGATGGCGTCGACCTCTACTTCGCGCGGTCTCGCGTGCTGGAACGGCTCCAGCTCCTCGCGAAGGCCCTTCCGGCCGGCGTCGTGCCTACGCTCGGGCCTGATGCCACCGGCGTCGGCCACGTGTTCTGGTACACGGTCGAAGGCGCGGGGCATTCGCTGCGCGATCTCCGCGCGTTGCAGGACTGGTTCATCCGCTACCAGCTCAACGCCGTGCCCGGCGTGGCCGAGGTCGCGAGCGTCGGTGGCGTGGTGCGCCAGTACCAGATCGACGTGCACCCCGATCGTCTCCGCGCGTTTCGCATTCCGATCTCCACGGTCGTGGACGCCGTGATGCGAAGCAACCGCAACGTGGGCGGCAACGTCGTGGAGGCGAGCGGCACGTGGACGGTCGTCCGCGGGCTCGGGCTGATCGAGAAGGTCGCCGACATCGAGCAGATCGTCATCGGCGCGGAGAACGGCGTGCCCATTTACGTCCGCCAGGTGGCCGATGTGAAGGTGGGCGAAGCCTTTCGCGCCGCCGCCCTGGTGAAAGGAACCGAGGAGGCGGTGGGCGGTGTCGTCGTCTCCCGGTACGGCGTGAGCACCGTGGACGTCATCCGGGCGGTGAAGGGAAAGATCCGTGCGCTCCAGGCGGGCCTGCCGCCCGGGGTGCGGATCGTGCCGTTCTACGACCGCTCAGCACTCATCGAGCGGGCGGTCGCCACGCTGCGCCGGGCGCTCATCGAGGAGACGCTGGTCGTGACGGCCGTCAACATCCTCTTCCTGCTCAACGTCCGCTCGGTCCTGATCGTGACGATCCCGCTGCCGCTGGCCGTGCTGACGTCCTTCCTGTTCATGCGCTACCTCGGGATCACCTCGAACCTTATGTCGCTAGCCGGCATCGCGATCGCCATCGGCGTGCTCGTCGACGCCGCGATCGTGGTGACCGAGAACGCCTTCCGGACGATCGAGCAGCAGGGGGTGAATCCGCGGAACCGCGCGCGTGTCGCCCGGGCGGTGCTGGAGTCGACGCGGGTCGTCGGGCGGCCGATCGTCTTCTCGATGGCCATCATCCTCCTCGCGTTCATCCCGGTCTTCGCGCTCACGGGGCAGGAGGGCAAGCTCTTCCAGCCGCTCGCCTTCACGAAGACGTTTTCGATGGCCGGCGCCACGATCCTCGCGGTCACGCTGGTACCGGTGCTGTGCAGCCTCCTGATCGGCGGCCGCATCCGCGGGGAAGAGGCGAACCCGATCATGCGGCCGTTGATGTGGCTCTACCGGCCGATCCTCGGCTGGACGCTCCGTCATCGCGCGCTCACCTTGGCCGCCGCGGGCTTGGTGTTCGCCGGCGCGCTGCTGGTCGCGCCTCGAATCGGCCGGGAGTTCATGCCGCCGCTGAACGAGGGCGACCTGATGTTCATGCCGGTGACGGATCCCGCCATCGGGCTGCCCCAGGCGATCGAGATCGCCAAGAAGCAGAACGCCGCCATCGCGGCCGTTCCCGAGGTGGCCGGCGTCGTGGCGAAGATCGCGCGAGCCGAGACCTCGACCGATCCGGCGCCGCTGAACATGACCGAAACGGTGGTCAACCTCAAGCCCGAAGCCCAATGGCGGGCGGGCATGACGCGCGGGAAGCTGATCGCCGAGCTGGACCAGGCGACGGCGCTGCCCGGTGTGGCGAACATCTGGACGCAGCCCATCATCAACCGCATCAACATGCTGACCACGGGTATCCGCTCCGAGGTCGGCGTGAAGGTGTTCGGCAGCGACCTCGGTGTGCTCCAGCATCGGGCACGCGCCGTCGCCGAGGTGCTGCGGCAGATCCCCGGCGCCGCCGACGTCTATCCCGAGCAAGTGATCGGCGCTCCCTACGTCGACATCCGCGTCAACCGCGAGGCCGCCGCGCGCTACGGCATCAGCGTGGGCGCCGTCCAGGACGTGATCGAGACGGCGGTAGGCGAGACGAATCTCACCCTCACGATCGAGGGCCGCCAGCGCTTTCCCGTGCGTGTCCGCTACGCCCCCGAGTACCGCGCGAGCTTCCAGGCCCTCGGCGGCGTGCTCGTCACCGGGCCCAGCGGGCTCCAAGTGCCGCTCGCGCAAGTGGCGGACATCCGAGCGGTCGACGGACCGTCCATGATCGCCAGCGAGAACGGCCTCCTCGTCGTCACCGTCCTGTTGAACGTCCGGGGCCGCGACGTCGGGAGCTTCGTCGACGAGGCGCGCCGGGTGGTCGCGGAACGAGTCGCGTTGCCGGCCGGTTCCTACGTCGAGTGGAGCGGGCAGTACCAGAACGAGCTGCGCGCACGACGGCGGCTGCTCGTCGTCGTCCCGGTGGTGCTCGCCGTGATCTACGTGATGCTCTACCTCACGTACCACTCCTTCCTCGAAGCCGCCCACGTGCTGCTGGCCGTTCCGTTTGCGCTCTCCGGCGGCGTGTATCTCCTGTGGGCGCTCGGCTACAACGTCTCGGTCGCCGTCTGGGTGGGCTTCATCGCGCTCTTCGGCACGGCGGTTCAGACCGCGGTCGTCATGGTGATCTATCTCGATGAAGCCGTTCAGCGGAAACGCGCCGCGCTGGGCGGGGGCCTGACCCGCACGGCCCTGCTCGACGCGGTGACGGAGGGCGCGCTGCTCCGACTGCGCCCGAAGGTGATGACGGTGACGACCGTGGTGGCGAGCCTGCTGCCGATCATGTGGAGCACGTCGACCGGCGCCGAGGTGATGAAGCCGCTGGCGACCCCGGTGCTCGGCGGCATGGTCAGCTCGCTCGCCCACGTGCTGCTCGTCACCCCGGTGATTTTCTACTGGCTACGGGAACGTGAGCTGCGCGATTGATCACATGGGGGGCCCCGAATGGGCCCCCAAACCCCCCACGCTCGGAGCGCCCCGGGGAACCCGGGTGCTCCTCGAAATACTCCAGGTTCTTAGACCAGAACAAGAGGAGGAGACGAACATGCGGACGTGGATCGGACGAATGGTGCTGATGGTCACGACGGTGGTGGCGCTCGGCAGCGCGGCGGGTGCGGCCGATCTGAAGGCGATCAAGACGCAGAAGGCGAAGGACATGACGGTGAGCGTCCTCAATGAGACGGGAAAGTGGAAACCCGGGAAGAACGACGTCATCGTGGAGTTCACGAAGGACAAGAAGCCAGTCGACGTGGGCAAGGTGACGCTGAGCACCAGCATGCCGATGCCCGGTATGGCGCCGATGATCGCGGGCGCCATGCTGGAGCCCAAAGGGCCCGGCCGCTACGAAGGCACGATCACCTTTCCAGACGTCGGCGAGCGCCAGGTGACCGTGGCCTGGGACGGGCCCGCCGGCAAGGGATCGACGAAATTCGCTGTGCCGGTGCGGTGACCGTCATGCTCGCGGCTCCGACGCTCGTGGCTCTCCTGGCGGGGCTGGCGCTGGCCGCGACGGCGTGGGGCCAGCCCGCGCCCTCCTCGCTCACGGTGGAGCAGTTGCTCGACCGCGCGGTCACCGACCACCCGGATCTGCGGGCCGCGCGCCTCGACGTCGAAGCGGCGGAGGCGCGCGTGCTGCAGGCGGGCTTGCGTCCGAACCCTATGCTCGAACTCGGAGGTCAGAAGGCGTTCGGCGCCGACAACAACCTCACCGTCGGGTTGACCTTGCCCCTCGACCTCAATGGCCGCAAGGAGGGGCGCGTGGGCCTGGCGCAGGCCGAAGTCGTCGTGCGTCGCGCGCAGCTCGCCGAACGCGAGCGACGGCTGCGCGCGGAGATCCGCACGAAGGCGGGTGACGTGCTGGCCGCCCGGCGCAATCTCGCGACGACGACAGCGCTGCTGGACGCCAACCGGCGCGCGCTCGACGTCGTGCAGGCCCGTGTGCGCGAGGGCGGCGCGCCCGCCATCGACGAGAACCTCCAGCTCGTCGAGGTCAACCGCCTGGAGTCGAGCCAGCGACTCCTGCACGGCCGGGTGGAGATGCTAACGCTGCAGCTCCTGACGCTCGCGGGGATCGACACCGTCCCGGCACCGGTGATCGTCGGTGAGCTGGGCAGCATCGCGGCGCCGCTCGCCGTAGACGACGCCGTTCGCCGCGCGATCGCCGCGCGCCCTGACGTGCTCGTCGCGCGCGCGGAGGCGGCCATGGCCGTGGCACGCGTCCGCAAGGAAGAGGCGGAGGGGCGGTGGGACGCGAGCGTGAACGTCGGGTACCAGCGTCAGGATTTCGGCTTCGATCTGCGCGGGCTCACCGACAGTGGCGCGACACGCCCGATCCGTGACGTCTTCCACTACGTCGGCGCCGGGGTCAGCGTGACGTTGCCCGTGCGCAACCGCAACCAGGGCAACGTCGCGGCCACCCGAGCGGAGAGCCGGGCAATGGACCGCCGCCGTGAGCTGGCGGAGCTGACGGCGCGCCATGAGGTCGCTGCCGCTTTTGCCCAGGCGGAGGCGGCCCGGCAGGCGCTGTCGCTGTACGAGCGCGGCGTGCGCGATGTGGCCACACGCAACGTCGAGGTCGTGCGTCAGGCTTACGAGCTGGGTCGCGGCTCGCTGCTCGACGTGATCGCCGAGCAGCGCCGCTTCAGCGAGGTCGAGACCGGCTACACCGAGGTGCAGAAACAGGCGTGGGACGCGACCACCGAGATCGAACGCGCCGTCGGCGCGCCCCTGCGATGAGCCGCGAGATCGACGACGACCAGGACGTGCCGGAGCGGTCCCGCGCAGTCCGCTGGGCCGCCGGCGGCGTTGCCGCGGTCGCGCTCATCGGCCTCGGCGCGCTCGGCGGAGCGTACTGGGTGAACGCGCGCGCGAGCCACCCGGCGACGACCGCGCCGTCGCCTCCTGCGGCGTCGCCGACGACCGCGGCGGCTCCACGATCGGGGACTTCCGAAGAACCGGTCGAGATTACGCTGACGCCCGACGCGATTGCGCGCGTCGGTATCAAGGTCGCCCCCGCGAGTGTTCGGATGTTGAGCGCATCGCTGACGGTGCCGGGCACGGTGACCTCGAACGCGTACCGCGAGACGAAGGTCAACACGGTGATCGGCGGGATCGTCCGGCAGGTGCCCGCCGAGCTAGGGGCGGTCGTGCGCCGGGGTGACGTGCTCGCCGTCGTGTTCAGCGCCGAGCTGGCCGACGCCCAGATGAAATACCTCTCGATGCAGGCGATGCTCACCGCGGACCACCAGAAGCTCCAGCGCACCGAGAGGCTCGTGGCCATTGGAGCCGCCAGCCGACAAGAGCTGGAAGAGGTCACCGCCGTGCATGCCGCGCATGAGACCGAAGTGGCGGCTGGACGCCAGCGGCTCATCCTGCTCGGCCTGTCTTCCGAACAAGTCGGCCGGCTCCGAGACGCCTCCCACGTCGTGTCCGAAGTCACCGTGCGGTCCCCGGGCGACGGTGTCGTGATCACACGAGGGGTGAACCCGGGCCAGGTCGTGGCGACGGGACACGAGGCATTCGTCGTGGCGGACCTCACGACGGTATGGGTCATCGCCGATCTCTACGAGAAGGACTTCGCGGCGGTCGGCGTCGGAACGGAGGCGAGCATCGCCATCCCGGCCGCGCCGGACACACCGCGCCGCGGGCGCGTCGCGTACATCGATCCCCGCGTGGATGCGGCGACGCGGACTGCCAAGGTCCGCGTCGAGGTTCCCAACCGGGGCGACCTCAAGCTCGGTATGTTCGTCAGCGTGACGATCGTGGCTCCCGGTCAACGGGTCGTCGTCGTGCCGCGGACGGCCGTGCAGGCGATCGGCGAGCGGAGCGTCGTCTACGTCGCCCTCGACGAAGGACGCTTCGTCGAGCGCCCGGTGCGCCTGGGCGCGCCGGTGGGCGAGGCCGTGGCCGTGCTCACCGGCCTACAGCCCGATGAGCGTGTGGTGATTCAGGGCAGTTTCTTCCTGCGCGCCGAGGCCGCGCGCAGCCGCGGTAGCTCATGAGCACGCGGCCCGTGACCCGGGCCGGATTCCTACGGCGCGGAGTGTGGCTCGAGGGCGCCACCGTGGGCTGGAATCTCTTGGAAGGTGTCGTCGCGGTGAGCGCGGGCGCCCTCGCATCGTCGGTCGCGCTGATCGGCTTTGGCATCGACTCGTTCGTGGAGACGGCCAGCGGGGCCGTCGTGGGCTGGCGGCTTTGGACCGAACTGATCGGTCGCGGCGACGCGGAACGCATCGAGCAGATGGAACATCGGGCCGGACGTATCGCCGGCATACTGCTGCTCGCTCTTGCCGTCTACATCGTCATCGACGCGGGACGGCGGCTCCTCGGATTCGGCGCGGAAGCACGGGAGAGTCTCGTCGGCATCGTCCTCACGGCCATCTCGCTGATCGTCATGCCATTCCTCGGCTGGGTGAAGCTGCGTACCGCTCGGGCGTTGCAAAGCGGCGCCTTGCGGGCTGACGCCTACGAGACGATCGCCTGCTCGTGGCTATCGCTGACAACGTTGCTCGGCCTGCTGCTGAACGCCGCGCTCGGCTGGTGGTGGGCTGATCCGTTCGCGGCCCTGATCATCGTTCCGCTCGTCGTGAAAGAAGGGCTAGAGGGCCTGCGCGGCGAGTGTCACGATTCGGATTGAAAGCAACGGCGAGTCACCAGGCCGTCCCATGGGCCCCCGAGTACCCCTCTGAGAAGATTTACTCCGGCGTCATCGTTCCGTAACGTCGACGCGCGACGCTCGGGGTGTGCGAGACAGCGGCGAGCGCGAGGTGATTGGGCGGGCGGGACGCGGCATCGAGAACGGGCGGCCGCGGCAGCCGCGCGTGCTGGTGGCCGAGGACGAGCGCGACGTCGCCGAGCTGATCCGGCATCACCTGACCAAAGACGGTTACGACGCGGTGCTCGCCAAGACCGGCCCCGAGGCCCTCAAGCTGGCCCGCCGCGAGAGGCCCGACCTCATCCTGCTCGACATCATGATCCCGGAGATGAACGGCTGGGAGGTCTGCCGGTGCCTGAAGCGCGATCCGGAGACCGCCGGCATTCCCGTCATCATTGTGAGCGGGCGCGTGGAGGAGGGCGACAAGGTGCTCGGCTTCGAGCTGGGGGCCGACGACTACGTCACCAAGCCCTTCTCGCCGCGTGAGCTGCTCGCGCGCATCCGCGCGGTCGCCCGTCGCCGCCAGGGCGGCGAGGGGACGGCCAAGCGCAGCCACCTCAAGGCGGGCCTGCTCGAGATCGATCGCGAGCGGTTCGAAGTCACCGTCGGCGGACGCGCGGTCGGCCTCACGCCCAAGGAGTTCGAGCTGCTCGCCACGCTGGTCGGCGCGCCCGGCCGGGTGTTCCGCCGCGACGAGCTGCTCGACCTCGTGTGGGGCCGCGACGGGTTCGTGGAGCCGCGGACCGTCGACGTCCACATGGCCCGACTGCGGGCCAAGTTCCTCGACGCCAAGGTCGACCTTCCCGGCGTCGAGACCGTGCGCGGATTCGGGTACCGGTTCCGCGAGGCCGACGCCGCCTCTTTGTAACGATTTTGTTACGTGACGATAACCCTGACGCAACACGGGTGGACCACCATGGACCGTGACGAAAAGGAGACAGCGATGAGGGTGAGACTGGCGGCGATCGTGGTTGGTGTAGCGCTCCTGACGTTTGGCGCGACGGCGGCGCTCGCCCAGAGCCTCATGAACGGCGCGGGGGCGACCTTTCCGTATCCGATCTACTCCAAGTGGTTCGACGAGTACGCCAAGGTCGAGCCGGGCATCCGCTTCAACTATCAATCGATCGGCAGCGGCGGCGGCATCCGCCAGATCACCGAGCGTACCGTGGACTTCGGCGCCACCGACGGGCCGATGACCGACGAGCAGCTCAAGAAGGCGCCCGGTGAGCTGCTGCACATCCCGACCGTGCTCGGTGCGGTGGTCGCGACCTACAATCTGCCCGGCAGTCCGAAGCTCAAGTTCACGCCGGACGTGCTCGCCGACATCTTCCTGGGCAAGATCACGAAGTGGAACGACGACCGCATCCGCGCCGTCAATGCAGGCGCGTCGCTGCCCAACCAGCCGATCCTCGTGGTCCATCGCTCCGATGGCAGCGGCACCACGTACATCTGGGTCGACTATCTCTGCAAGGTCAGCCCGGAGTGGGACAAGCAGGTCGGCCGCGGCACCTCGGTGAAGTGGCCGGTGGGTCTGGGCGGCAAGGGCAACGAGGGCGTGGCCGGCCAGGTGAAGAACACGCCGGGCGCGCTCGGCTACGTCGAGCTGGCGTACGCGACGACCAACAAGCTGCCGGTGGCCGAGATCCGCAACCAGGCCGGCAAGTTCGTCGAGCCC
>DATHGT010000044.1:0-9431 GCA_035317605.1 Candidatus Acidiferrum sp.
TTCGACTACCGGGGAGACGTGACCGTCGTGCGTCAGGACGGGGCCGAGATCGTCGGCTACCTCTTCAACCGCAACGCCGAGGTCTCGCGGCGCTTCGTCCAGATGTTCGACCGCGCCGGCGACGGGCCCCTGACCATCCCCTACGGGGAAATCCGCTCGATCCGGTTCACGGGCAAGGACACCGCCGCCGGCAAGTCGTACGAAGCCTGGCTGAGGCGGAAAACCGAGCGCCCGACCGTGCCCGTCGTATCGGACTCCGCCCGCGAGGCGTGAGCTCGATCCTCGTCCTCACGGCCGTCGACGTCGAGGCCCGCGGGCTCGCGCGTCATCTCGGCCTGGCCGCCGTCCCCGAAAGCGCCTGGCCCCACTACCGAGCGGGAGTGCTCGAGGTGGTGTGCGTGGGGCCGCGCGCGGCGCGTCTGGCCGAGCGCTCGGGATGGCGCGCACCGACCCTGGTGATCTCCGCGGGCGCGTGCGGCGCCCTCGCTCCCGACCTCGCGGTGGGCAGCCTCGTCGTCCCCGAGGCAGTGATCGGCCCGAACGGCGCGCGGCTGGCCACCGCTCCGCTGTCGCCGCTCGCGCGCTCGGCGACCGTGCTCACGCTCGCCGACGTCGTGTACACGCCGGGCGAGAAGGCCCGGCTGTGGATCGAAACCGGGGCCATCGCCGTAGACACGGAATCATCGGTCGTTCTCGAGTGGGCCCGCGCGCTGGGCGTCCCGGCGGCGGTCGTTCGGGCGGTGTCGGACGGTGCGACGTCGGGCGTTCCCTCGGACCTCGCGGCGATCGTCGAGCCGGGCGGTCGGGTCAGTCGGGGGCAGGCGCTGCGCGCGGTGCTCGCGCGCCCGAGCGCGATCGCCGACGCCATCGCCTTGGGCCGCGGCACGGGCGCGGCGTTGAAATCCGTGGCGGGTGCGCTTGCTCGCCTCGCCCGGGCAGGCCGATGAAAAACGGCCATCTCCGTCGTTGCCTCCTCGCTCCTCCCTGCGGCGTATGCGGCATACGCCGCAGTCGTCGCTCGTCGGCGCCTAGGATCTGGCCGTTTTTGATCGGCCTGCCGGGCATCGGCCGATTGGGCGTGAGTTAGTACGGGATGGACGTACTGGTGACGGGCGGGACGGGATTTGTCGGCGCGAACGTGGTGCGCGAGCTGCTGGCCGAGGCGGCGACGGTGCGTGTGCTCGCGAGACCGGGCGGTGAACGGCTGGCCCTGGCCGGCCTGCCGGTCGAGATCGTCGAGGGAGACTTGCTCGACCCGGTGTCTCTGAAGCGCGCCGCTCAGGGCGTCGAGGTGGTCTTTCACGTTGCGGCTGACTATCGGTTGTGGGCTCGGGATCCACGCGTGCTCTTTCGCACCAACGTCGAGGGGACGCGGGCGATGCTGAAGGCGGCGGTGGACGCGGGGGCCAAGCGGATCGTCTACACCTCGACCGTGGGCGCGCTCGGGGTGCCTCACGACGGCACGCCGGGCACCGAGGAGACGCCGGTGTCGCTGGCCGACATGGTCGGGCCGTACAAGGCGTCGAAGTTCCTGGCCGAGGAGGTCGCGCGGGAGATGGCTGGGGCGGGGGCGCCGGTCGTCATCGTCAACCCGTCGGCGCCGGTGGGGCCGTGGGACGTCAAGCCGACGCCCACCGGCCAGATGATCGTCGACTTCATGCGCGGCCGCATGTTCGCGTCGCTCGACACCGGGCTCAACCTCGTCCACGTGCGCGACGTCGCCCGCGGCCACCTGCTCGCGGCTCGACACGGCCGGATCGGCGAGCGTTACATCCTCGGTCACGCCAACCTGCCGCTGCGCGAGATCTTCGGTCTGCTCGCCGCGATCACCGGGCGCCGGCCGCCGCGATTGACCATGCCCTACGCGGTGGCATGGCTGGGCGCGGCCTGTCTGGAGGGCGGGGCGCGGCTCACCGGCCGCGTGCCGCCGGTGCCCCTCGACGCCGTCCGCATGGCGCGCAAGCGGATGTACTTCGATCCGTCCAAGGCCGTGCGCGAGCTGGGACTGCCGCAGACGGACGTCCGCCAGGCCCTCGAGGACGCGGTCGCCTGGTTCCGCGCGCACCGCTCCGCCGGCAAGGAGCGGCTGGCTCACGTGGGCTCGGCGTGAACGCGAGCGGACTCGTCTCCCAGCTCACCCGGCGCAGCGGGTCGAACTTCTACTACGCCTTTCTCACGCTGCCGCGCCCCCGCCGGGAGGCGCTCTACGCGGTCTACGCGTTCTGCCGGACCGTCGACGACATCGCCGACGTCGGACAGGAGCGCGGGGTCGACGCGGCGACGCTGCGCCGGCAACTCGACGGCTGGCGCGAGGAGATCGCGCGTTGCTACGCGCCGGCCGGCCGGCCCGAGCACGCCATCGCCCAACGGCTGGCCGTCGCGGTGCGGACCTATCCCATCCCGCGGGAAGCGCTGCTGGCCATCGTGGACGGCGTGGCCATGGACCTCGACGGCGCCGCCTACGAGACGGAGGACGATCTCTATCCCTATTGTTATCGCGTGGCGTCGGCCGTCGGCCTGGCCGCCATCGAGATCTTCGGGTACACGGACCCGTCCGCCCGGTCGTACGCCACCAACCTCGGCATCGCGCTCCAGCTCACCAACATCATCCGCGACGTGGGCAGCGACGCACGCGCCGGCCGCGTGTACGTCCCCCGGCAGGACCTCGGACAGTTCGGCGTCACCGCCGACGACCTCCGCGCGGGCCGATACAGCGAGGGGTTCGCGTGCCTCATGGCCCACCAGGCCGCGCGGGCGCGACGGTTCTACCGCCAGGCCCGCGAAGCCTTTCCGCGTAAGGACGCGCGCTCGCTCATCGCCGCGGAGATCATGGGCCAGATCTACTGGGCGTTGCTCGGCCGCATCGAGGCCGGCCGGTTCCGGGTGCTCGGTCGGCGCGTGACGGTGCCGGCCCCACGGAAGGTGGCGATCGCGCTGCGCTGCTGGACGGCGGCGCGCCTGGGCGCGGTGGCGTCCTGGCCGGGAATGGCGGCGTGAGAGCCGCGGTCTTCCGGGGCGAGCATCTCGCCGTCGAAGAGTGGCCGCGTCCCTCCGCGGGGCCCGGAGAAATCGTGCTTCGTCTCCGCGGCTGCGGGCTGTGCGGATCGGACATTCTCAAGATTGGGGGGCCTCGCCCGGGCCCCCCAACCCCCCCGGACGTTCGGGGGGACCCGGCGGAGCCGGGCCGCCCCTCGATCCCGCTGGTGCTCGGCCACGAGCTGGTCGGCGACGTCGTCGAAGTCGGGAGCGGCGTGAGCGGGTTCGCGGTGGGCGATCGCGCGGTGGCCGCGCACCACGTGCCGTGCGGGGCGTGTCACTACTGCCGGCGCGGGAGCGCGTCGATGTGCCGCGCGTTCAAGGCCAGCAACCTCGACCCCGGCGGGTTCGCCGAGTACGTGCGGGTGCCCGCCGACAACGTCCGCTACGCCACGTTCCGGCTGCCGCCCTCGCTCGGCGACGAAACCGCCTCGTTCGTGGAGCCGCTCGCGTGCTGTCATCGCGCCGTGAGGCGCCTGCGTCCCGAGCGCGGCGACACCGGCGTGGTCGTCGGTCTCGGCTCCATCGGGTGCCTGTTCGTTCAGCTCCTCGCGCAGCGCGGGGTCACCGTGATCGGCGTCGATCGGCTGCCGGCGCGGACCGCGCTGGCCCGGGGCCTGGGCGCCACCATCGCGGGCGCGCCGGAGCAGCTCGATGCCGCCGCCCGCGCGCTCTCCGAGGGGCGCGGCGCCGATCACGTGGTCGTCACCGCGGGCGGCACCGCCGTGCTGCCCTGGGTCGCCGACGTCGTGCGTGACGGCGGCACCGTCCACTACTTCGCCGGCGGCCGCGGCGAGGCGCTCCCGCTGTCGCTGGAGACGCTCTATCACCGCGAGCTCACCGTGACCAGCACCTATTCATCATCACCGGCGGACCTCGCGGCGGCCTTCGACCTGCTCGTCGCCGGGGCCGTCCGCGTGGACGACCTGATCAGTCACCGGCTGCCGCTGGAGCGGCTCGATGAAGGCGTCGACCTGATGCGTCGCCACGTCGCCCTCAAGGTGTTCGTGACGCCGTGAGGGCCGTGGTCTTTCACGGGCCCGGCGACCTCCGCCAGGAAGAGGTGCCGTGGCCGGAGCCGGAGCGGGGCGAGATCGTGGTGACGATCGAGGCCGCGCTGACGTGCGGCACCGACGTCAAGACGCTCCGCCGGGGACACCCGGTCATGATTCCGCGGGTGCCGACGGTGTTCGGTCACGAGCTGGCGGGGACGGTGAGCGCGGTGGGCGCGGGCGTCCGTCACCTGCGCGAAGGCGACCGCGTCGTGGCCGCCAACTCGGCGCCGTGCGGCCGCTGCCGACTCTGCCTGGCCGCGCGACCCAACCTCTGCGAGGACCTGCTCTTCGTCAACGGCGCCTACGGCGAGGCCATCGCGCTGCCGCCCCGCCTCGTCGCCGAGAACGTGGTCCGGCACCGCTCGTCGCTGCCGGCACCGCGCGCGGCCTTCGCTGAACCACTGGCGTGCGCGCTGCTGGCCATCGAGCGCGGCCGTGTGGAAGGCGGTCAGACCGTGGTGATCTTCGGACACGGTCCGCTCGGGTGCCTCCTCGCCATGGTGGCGGGGGCCCGCAAGGCGCGCGTGGTGATCGTGGGCAAGGCGGGGTTCCGGTTCCGGACGGTCTCCGCGCTGGGCATCGCCGAGTGCGTGGATGCCTCCGCCACCGACGACGTCCTGGCCACCCTGCGCGACACCCTCGGCGAGCACGGCGCGGACGTGACCATCGACGCCACCGGCCGGCCGGAGGTCTGGGCCCAGACCGTGGCCGCGGTGACCCGCGGAGGCACTGTGATATTCTTCGGGGGCTGCGCGCCGGGTACGACCGTTGCGCTCGACACGCGGCGAGTTCATTACGAGGAGCTGACCCTGGTGGGAGCCTTCCACCACACTCCGGAAACGATCCGTCGAGCGGTCGAGTTGCTCGATTCCGGCGCGGTGAACCCGGACGGTCTGCTGACGCATCGGATGGGGCTCACCGGCGTCGGCGACGCGCTCGATCTGATGTCACGAGGAGAAGCCTTGAAGGTGCTCATCCAGCCATGAGGATCATTCGCGCCCTTACCGCAGCCGTTGTCGTGCTGGTGGTGGCCTCACCGGCGCTCGCCTTCGATCCGGAGCAGACGTTCAAGCAGGGCGCGTTCGTGCTGTCGCTCGACGGCGGCGGCGGAGTGCAGAACAACCTCGAGCACAAGGGCCGGCAGACCGAGCTGGACCTCTGGTGGATCCAGGGGCGGGCCTCGCTGCTGCCGTTCGGCACCACCGGCAAGGACACTTTCGTCTACGGCGCCTTCGAGCTCGGCCTGGAGCCGATCTACCAGCGGTACTTCCACAACGCCGACGGCTACTTCGCCGGACTCGGCCTGGCCGCTCGCTATCACTTCCTCTCGCTCGGCATCTTCGCGCCGTACATCGAGATGGGAGCCGCCGCCGGCGGGACGAACCTGCGCGTGATCGAGATCGACTCGAGCTTCGCCTTCCGTCTCTACGGAGGGATCGGGGCCTCGCTCTTCGTCGCCGACAACGCCGCGATCTATGCGGGCTACCGCATGGTCCATCTCTCCAACGGGAATACCTCACGCCCGAACCGAGGGTTCGAGGCGGACACGGGAGTGGTCGGCGTTTCCTTCTTTTTCCCGTAGTGGTTTATCGACGGTGGTACGGCTGCGCCACGAGTTGATTGATTGAAGATGGGGGGCCTCGAACGGGCCCCCCATACCTCCCATCTGGTCGGGCCGAGGCGGCCCCTCCGCCATCGAAACTACGAAGACAATCTCTGAGGGAGGGTGCATGAGCATGCACGTCCGACGCGTGCTGGTTCCCCTGACGTTCCTGGTTCTCGCGCTCGCGCTGCTCGTTCCCGGCGGTGGTCGCTTTCCCGTGGCCCCGGCGGTGGCCGATGGGGTCGGGGAGAAGCTGCTGCTCGACAACGAGCGGCTGACGATGATCGAGTTCGTGTTCCCGCCGCGGTTCAAGGGCGAGGAGCATGCGGCGGTGGCCGACGAGTTCGCCTACGTGCTCGACGGCGAATTCGGCGTGATGACGAAGGGGAAAGGTAAGCGGATGCTCCGTGCGGGCGAGGTGGAGTATGCCGCGAAGGGGACCGTGCACTACTCGCTGAACGAGACCGGCAAGCCGGCGCGCGTGCTCGTCGTGCTGCTCAGGGATCGGTGAGCCCGTGAGCCTCGTCAGCCACGTCGAGTGCACGGTGTGCGGGGCGCGTCACGACGCCAAGCGGCTGCTCTCGGTGTGCGAGCGCTGCGGGCAGATGCTCGCCGTGCGCTACGACCTCGAGCGGGCGGCGCGCGCGGTCACCAAGGACGCGTTGCGATCGCGTCCGCCGGGCATGTATCGGTTCCGCGAGCTGACCCCGCTCGACGACGGCGAGGAGCCGGTCACGCTCGGCGAGGGCGGCACGCCGCTGCTGGCCCTGCCGCGGCTGGCCGCGCATCTCGGCCTGCGTCACCTGTGGGGAAAGGACGAGGGCCAGAACCCGACGGGGACGTTCAAGGCGCGGGGCCTCGGGATGACGATCACCCGCAACCGCACGCTGGGCGCGCGAGGATTCATCATTCCCTCGGCGGGGAACGCGGGGGGCGCGGCGGCCGTCTACGGTGCCCGCGCGGGCTTGCCCGTCGCCGTGATCGTTCCGCGGGGGACGCCGCCGGCCGCCGTCGCCGAGGCCCTGATCGCCGGCGCGCACGTGTTCACGATCGAGGGCTCGATCGCCACCGCGGGCAAGATCGTGGCGCGCGTCGCGCCCGCGATCGGCTGGGCCGACCTCTCGACGCTCAAAGAGGTCTATCGTCTCGAGGGCAAGAAGACGATGGGCCTCGAGCTGGCCGAGCAGATGGAGTGGACGATGCCCGACGTCCTGCTGTATCCGACCGGCGGCGGCACCGGCCTGCTCGGCATCCCCAAGGCGTACAACGAGCTGCGCGCGATGGGCTGGCTCGCGGGCGCGCTGCCCCGGATCGTGGCCGTGCAGGCCGAAGGCTGCGCGCCGGTCGTCAAGGCGTTCCGCGAGGGCGAGACGGTCACGAGCGCCTGGGACGCTCCCACGACGCACGCGGCGGGCCTGCGGGTCCCGTCGCCGTTCGCGGGCCGGCAGATGCTCGAGACGCTCCGCGCCACGGGCGGCGACGCGATCGCGGTGAGCGAAGCCGCGATCCAGGACGCTCAGCGCTTGTTCGCCCGCGTCGAAGGGGTGTGGACGGCCCCGGAGTCCGCGGCCCTCATCGCGGCGCTGATCGAGATGAAGGAGCGCGGCGCGGTCACCCCCGAGGCCCGTGTCGTGCTGGTCCTCACCGGCGCCGGCCTCACGTGCGATCCCCCGTCGCTGGCCGCGGCCACCGATCTCGCCGGCACCGACGACGACGTCGTCGAGCAGGTGAGGCGCTCGCTGGCCCGCTGACCGCCACGACGCCTGTGGTAGCATCTGCCCCTACCGCAACACCTCAGGAGGCCGATCCATGATCGAGATCGGAAAGATCCGTAACCTCGGCATCGTCGGGCATGGAGGGGTCGGAAAGACCTCCCTCGTCGAGGCCATGCTGTTTTCCGCGGGGGCGGTCACCCGGCTCGGCAAGGTGGACGACGGCAGCACGACCACCGACTTCGACCCCGATGAGATCAAGCGCAAGATCTCCATCAACACCTCGGTGGCCTACTGCGACTGGAAGGGCCACCGGATCAACCTCGTCGACACCCCCGGATACGGCGACTTCATCGCCGACGCGCGGGCCGGTCTTCGCGTGGTCGAGGCGGCGGTGGTGGTCGTCGACGCGGTCGCGGGCGTGCAGGTGCAGACCGAGAAGGTCTGGAAGTTCGCCACCGAGTTCAACCTGCCGCGGGCGGTCGTGGTCAACCGGCTCGATCGGGAGCGCGCGGATTTCTTCCGCACGCTCGAAGCGCTGGGCAAGCGCCTCAAGGGTCGCCTGGTGCCGATCCACGTTCCCATCGGCGAGGAGGGGGCCTTCAACGGGTACGTCGACCTCGTGAAGATGAAGGCGGTGACCTTCGCCGACGGCAAGCCCAGCGAGGGCGACGTCCCCGCCAATCTCGCCGAGCCGGCGCGCGAGTGGCGCGAGAAGCTCGTGGAGGCGGCGGCGGAGACCGACGACGAGCTGCTGGCCAAGTATCTCGAGGAGGGCTCGCTCGGCGAGCCCGAGATGCTCAAGGCGCTGCGCGACGGCATCGCGGCCGGCAAGGTCATGCCGGTGCTGTGCGCCGCCGTGAGCAAGGGCATCGGGGCCACCGCGCTCCTCGACCTCGCGGTGGAAGCGTTCCCGTCGCCGGCCGACCGCGGCGAGCTGACGGGCACCGATACCAAGGCCAAGGCCGAGGGCACGCGCACGGCCGACGCCAAGGCTCCGGTCACCGCGCTGGTCTTCAAGACCCTCAGCGATCCGCACGTCGGCAAGCTCTCGCTCTACCGCGTCTACAGCGGCACCCTGCGCAACGACTCCACGCTGGTCAACGCCGCGCGCGGGGGCAAGGAGCGCATGGGCCACATCTCCTGGCTCCAGGGCAAGACCTCGAAGACGGTGGAGACGCTCGGACCGGGCGAGATCGGGGTCGTGGCCAAGCTCAAGGAGACGCAGACCGGCGACACGCTGAGCGACGAGGCGCATCCGTTCGAGCTGGCGAAGATCACGTTCCCGGAGCCGGCGATCTCGTTCGCGATCCAGCCCAAGACGCGCGGCGACGAGGACAAGATCTCGATCGCCCTGTCCCGCATCGCGGAGGAGGATCCGACCGTTCACCATCACTTCGACCCGGAGACCAAGCAGCTCCTCATCTCCGGCGTCGGCAGCATGCACGTGGAGATGGTGGTCGAGCGGATGAAGCGCAAGTACAACGTCGACGTCAACCTGCTGCCGCCGCGCATTCCGTTCAAGGAAACCGTCAAGGGCCGGTCTGAGGCCCAGGGTAAGTACAAGAAGCAGACGGGCGGGCGCGGCCAGTACGGCGATACGTGGCTCAGGATCGAGCCCATGCCGCGCGGGGGTGGCTTCGAGTTCGTGGACGACATCTTCGGCGGCGCCGTCCCCCGCAACTTCATCCCGTCCGCGGAGAAGGGCGTACGCGAGGCGATGAAGAAGGGGATCCTCGCCGGCTATCCGATCGTCGACCTGAAGGTCACGCTCTACGACGGGTCCTACCACGACGTGGACTCGTCGGACATGGCCTTCCAGATCGCGGCGTCGATGGGGCTCCAGAAGGGCTTCATGGAGGCCAGCCCGATCCTGCTCGAGCCGATCATGAACGTCGAGGTCACGGCGCCGTCGGACAACGCGGGCGACGTCATCGGCGACATGAACTCGCGCCGCGGGCGGATCGTGGGCATGGAACCGGCGGGAGATACGGCGTCGGTTCGGGCCCAGGTGCCGATGGCCGA
>DATHGT010000045.1:0-57555 GCA_035317605.1 Candidatus Acidiferrum sp.
CCGTCTCGGCCTCGGGGCCGACGTGATCGTCGGCTTCCCGGGCGAGAGTGACGCGGACTTCGAGCAGACGATGACCGTGATCGACGGGCTGCCGTTGACCTATCTTCACGTGTTTCCGTATTCCGATCGCCCGGGCACCGAGGCGAGCGGCCTCGACGGTCACCTGGCCACGAGCGTGATCACCGAGCGCGGCCGGCGGCTCCGGGCTCTCGGCCGCGCCAAGAACCTCGCGTTCCGCCGCGGGCTCGTCGGCCGGACCGAGGACGTGCTCGTGCTCGAGACTCGCGATCGCGCGACCGGACGGCTCGTCGGGCTCACCGGTAACTACGTCGAGGTGATGTTCGAAGGCGCGGACGATCTCATGGGGAGGATGGCTCGCGTGCGAGTGACCGAGGCCACGCCGGCCGGGACGGAGGGAGTGCGCGAATGAGCGAGGCGGCGATCGGCGTGATCGGGGGCAGCGGCCTCTACGAGCTGCCGGGGATGACCGACGTGCGATGGAAGCGGCTGCGCACGCCGTTCGGCGATCCGTCGGACGAGTTCTGCGTGGGCCGGGTCGGATCTCAGCCCGTCGTCTTCCTGTCGCGTCACGGCCGCGGGCATCCGCTCATGCCGAGCGAGCTGAACTTCCGCGCCAACATCTGGGGCCTCAAGTCCCTCGGCGCCGAGTGGGTGATCTCGATCTCCGCGGTCGGCAGCATGAAGGAATCGATCCGGCCGCTCGACCTCGTCATCCCCGACCAGTTCGTCGACATGACCAAGCGGCGGATCTCGACCTTCTTCGGCGAGGGCATCGTCGGTCACGTCGGGATGGCCGAGCCGATCTGCGCCGACCTGGCCACGATCCTCGAGAAATCCGCGCGGCAGGCCGGAGCCCGCGTGCACCGCGGCGGCACCTACGTCTGTATCGAGGGTCCGCAGTTCTCGACCAAGGCGGAGTCGCGGGTGTACCGGAGCTGGGGCGTCGACGTGATCGGCATGACCAACATGCCGGAGGTCAAGCTCGCCCGCGAGGCCGAGCTGTGCTACACGACGCTCGCGCTGGCCACCGACTACGACGTCTGGCACGAGACCGAGGAGCCGGTGTCGGTCGAAGCGGTAATCCGGAACCTCATGCAGAACGTGGCCACCGCCAAGGACGTGCTGGCGCGGGCGATCCCCCAGATCGCGCCGCCCCGGACCTGCGCGTGCCCGCGCCTGCTCGAACACGCGATCATCACCGATCCCCAGTCGATTCCGCTCACCGCGCGGCGGCGGTTGGAGCTGCTCGTCGGCAAGTACCTGCCGGCCGAGAAGAAAGGACGCCGCCGTGCCTGATCTCCTGGTGGTGGGCTCGGTGGCCTTCGACAGCGTGGCCACGCCGTTCGGCGCCGTGCAGGACGCCCTCGGCGGCTCGGCGACGTTCTTCTCCTACGCGGCGAGCTTCTTCACGCGTGTCCGGCTGCTCGCCACCGTGGGCGAAGATTTCCCGCAAGCGCATCTCGACCTGTTGCGGGGACGCGGCATCGACATCGCGAGCCTCCAGGTGTCGAAGGGACGCACGTTTCGGTGGGCCGGCGAGTACGGGTACGACCTCAACGAGGCCAAGACCCTCGACACGCAGCTCAACGTGTTCGCCGACTTCAAGCCCGTCCTCGCCCCCGAGCTGCGGCGCGTGCCCTACCTGTTCCTGGCCAACATCGACCCGGTCCTCCAGCTCGACGTCCTCCACCAGATGGACGAGCGGCCGCGGCTGGTCGCGCTCGATACCATGAACTTCTGGATCCGCGGCAAGCGCGAGGACCTGGGCCGCGTGTTGGCCGAGGTCGACGTGGTTACCATCAACGACGGCGAGGCCCGCGAGCTGGCCGGCGAGCCCAATCTCGTGCGCGCCACCCGGGCCATCGCGGCGATGGGGCCGAAGACGGTCGTGGTCAAGCGCGGCGAGTACGGCGCGCTCATGTTCTGCGACGGCGCGTTCTTCATGGTGCCCGCGTACCCGCTCGACGCCGTCTACGACCCGACCGGCGCCGGCGACTCGTTCGCCGGGGGGTTCGTGGGCTATCTGTCCGCGATGGACCGCGTGGACGCGCAGACGATGCGACGGGCCCTGGTCTACGGCTCCGTCGTCGCCTCGTTCGCGGTCGAGGACTTCTCGCTCAACCGCCTGATCCGCCTGACCCGCGAGGAGATCGACCAGCGCTTCGCCGCCTTCGGCGATCTCACCCGGATGGAAGCCTCCCCGCGATGACCGCCCAGGACAAGTACACGCGGCTGCTCGAAGTCCTGCGCTCCCTCGAAAGCGTGGTCGTCGCGTTCTCGGGCGGCGTCGACTCGACCTTCCTGGCCCGCGCCGCCGGCGACGCCCTCGGCGAGCGCGCGCTGCTGGTCACCGCCGATTCGGAGACGTATCCCTCCGCGGAGCTGGCCGCGGCCACGGACCTCGCCCGCTCGCTGGGGATGCGCCACCTCGTCGTCCAGACGCGCGAGCTGGACAACCCCGACTACGCGCGCAACCCGACCAACCGCTGCTTCTTCTGCAAGGAAGAGCTGTTCACCACGCTGGCCCCCATCGCCGAGCGCGAAGGCTTTCGCCACCTCGTCTACGGCGCCAACGTGGACGATCTCGGCGATCACCGGCCGGGCATGGACTCGGCGCGCCAGCGCGACGTGCGGGCGCCGCTGATCGAAGCCGGGCTCGGCAAGGCCGAGATTCGCGAGCTGTCGCGCGCGCTCGGGCTCTCGACGTGGGACAAGCCGTCGTTCGCGTGTCTCTCGTCGCGCTTCCAGTACGGCGACCGGATCACCGCCGACAAGCTCCGCCAGGTCGACGCCGCCGAGGAGTTCGTGCGCTCGCTGGGATTTCGCCAGTTCCGCGTGCGCCATCACGACCGGCTGGCCAGGCTCGAGATCCCGCTCGACGACCTGCCCCGGCTCTGGGAGGACGGACGGCGCGAGGCGATCGTCAAGCGCTTCCGCGAGCTGGGCTATCTCTACGTGACCGTCGACCTCTCGGGATTCCAGTCCGGCAGCGGCAACTTGCCCTTGAACCTCAAGCGGGCCAGTGGATAGAGAGGCGATTCGCCGGCTCCTCGAAGAGCTGCGCGCCGGGCGTCTCGACGTCGACGCCGCGCTCGATCGGTTGCGCTGGCTGCCGTACGAGGATCTCGGGTTCGCGAAGATCGACCATCATCGGGCGCTTCGCGGGGGCGCCGCCGAGGCAGTGTTCTGTCCGGGCAAGACGCCGGAGCAAGTCGTCGCGATCGTCGAGCGGCTGGCCGAGCGCCACGCCAACGTCCTCGCCACCCGCGCTGGGGCTGACGTGGCCGAAGCCGTGGCGGGCGCGGGGCTGCCCCACGTCTATCACACGCTCGCTCGGCTGCTGGTCGTCCGCCCCGAGCCCGTCGCCGCCCTCGGACTGATCGTGGTCGCGTCCGCGGGCACCGCCGATCTGCCCGTCGCCGAGGAGGCGGCGCTGGTGGCCGAGGCCCTGGGTAACCGCGTGGAGCGGCTGAACGATTGTGGTGTCGCCGGGCTCCACCGGCTGCTCGCGCACTACGATCGCCTCGCCGAAGCCAACGCGATCGTGGTCGTGGCCGGCATGGAAGGCGCGCTGCCCAGCGTGGTCGGCGGTCTCGTCGATCGCCCGGTCATCGCGGTCCCCACCAGCGTCGGCTACGGCGCGTCGTTCGGCGGCGTCGCGGCGCTGCTCGCGATGCTGAACTCCTGTGCTCCCGGCGTGTCCGTGGTCAACATCGACAACGGCTATGGCGCCGCCCACCAGGCCAGCCAGATCAACCACCTCATCGCGAAGATCCGTTGAGTCTTCGATGACGGGTGGACGGCCGATGATGGTGGACGATTGAACGCGCGAGGCGGGCGGGGCCTGTCGCCGGGGTGGGTGGGCGTGGCCGGCTCCGTCACCCGTTCGCCCGAATCGCAGCGCTTCGCGCTGCGCACGGGACGAAGGGGTCCCACTCCGCCGGCCACGCCCACCCACCCCGGCGCCACCCGCCCGGTCAGGGTTCACTCGGACTCGGCAAGATGAAGGTCGTCTACTTCGACTGTCCGAGTGGGGCGGCGGGGGACATGATCATGGCGGCGCTGATCGATGCGGGAGCGCCCGTCGATCGGCTGCGCGCGGAGCTCGCCAGGCTGCGGCTGCCGGGGTGGGAGCTTCGGGTGCGCGAGGTCATGAAGGGGCCGTTCCGGGCGACCAAGGTCGACGTCGACATCGACCGTTCGGCGCATCAGGTTCATCGTTCGCTCTCCGACATCCTGGCGATTCTCGAAGCGAGCTCGCTGCCCGCTGACATCACGAGAGACGCGGCGCGGATCTTCACTCGGCTGGCCGACGCCGAGGCGCGCGCCCACGGGACCACGCGCGAGGCCGTTCACTTCCACGACGTGGGGGCGGTCGACGCGATCGTCGACGTCGTCGGCGGAGTGATCGCGCTCTCGTTGCTCGGGGTCGAGCGCGTCCACTGCTCGGCGCTGCCCATCGGCGGCGGCGTGGTCAACGGGCCGCACGGCACGATCCCCATGCCAGGGCCGGGGACCGCGGAGCTGCTCCGCGGCTTCCCCGTCGTCGACACCGGCGTGCGGGCCGAGCTGGTGACGCCGACCGGGGCCGCGATCCTCACCACGCTCGCCCAGGGCGCCGGGCGCATGCCCGACATGACGGTCGCGTCGGTCGGATACGGCGCCGGCACGATGGAGCTGCCGACCATTCCCAACCTGCTGCGCTGCTTCGTGGGCGAGGTTAGTCAGCACGCGGGCGACGAGACCGTGGTCCAGCTCGAGACCACGATCGACGACATGTCGCCGCAGCTCTACGAACCGTTGATGGAGCGGCTGTTCGAAGCCGGCGCCCTCGACGTGTTCCTCACGCCGGTGATCATGAAGCGCAGCCGGCCCGGTATCGTGCTCACCGCCCTGTGCGCCCCGGGGCGGGTGGGGGACCTGTCGCGTCTGCTCTTCGAGGAATCGAGCACGATCGGCGTGCGCTGGGCCGAGCGCCGGCGCGCGCGCCTCGACCGCCAGATGCGCACGGTGCAGACGATCTACGGCGCGGTCGCTTGCAAGGTGTCGAGCTTCGAGGGACGCGTGGTCACGGTCACGCCCGAGTTCGCCGACGTGGCCCGCATCGCCCGCGAGAAGTCGTTGCCGGTGCGCGAGGTGCTCGATCAGGCCCGCGCCGAGGCCCGCCGCGAGGTGCTCGGCGACGATCGCGGCTGACGCCCGATCGTGAGCACGATCGCGATCGGCGTCATGAGCGGGACGTCGTGCGACGGCATCGACGCCGTCGCCATCGAGCTCTCGTCGCTCCTGCGCCCGCACCGGCCGCGCGTCCTCGGCCACGTGTACCGACCCTATCCCGCCGCGCTCCGGGAGGAGCTGCTCCGCCCGGAGCGCCTGACGCTGGCCCGCGTGGCCGAGCTTCACTTCCACCTGGCCGAGCTGTACGCGAAGGCCGTCCTCGGTCTGCGGGACGTCGCCCGGGCCCGCTGCTGCGGACTGCACGGGCAGACGGTCTGGCATGCGCCGCGCGCGCGCGTGGCCGCGACGCTGCAGATCGGCTCGTCGGCCGTGCTCGCCCAGCGAACGTCGCTGCCCGTCGTCGGAGACCTCCGGAGCGCGGACGTCGCGCTCGGCGGCCAGGGCGCGCCCATCGTGCCCATCGCGCACTGGTTCTTCACCGCCGGGGAGCGGGCGCCGCACGTGGTGGTCAACCTGGGCGGCATCTGCAACTTCACCTACGTCACCAGGGACGTCAGGCGAGTGGTCGCCTACGACGTCGGACCGGGGATGATGCTCTCGGACGCGTTCGCCCGCCAGGCGAGCGGGGGTCGGCTCACGTTCGACCGCGACGGCGTCCTGAGCCGGGGCGGGCGGCCGATCCCCGCAATCATCGATGCGCTGGTTCATCACCCGTTCGTCCGCCGCGCGCCGCCCAAGTCGACCGGACGGGAGGACTTCGGGGCGTCGTTCGCGGCCGAGCTGTTCCGCCGTCATCGCCGCGCCCCCGCCCGGGATGTCGCCTATAGTCTCCTGGCGGCGACGGTCCGCGTCCTCGGCCTGACCCTGGCCGCGGACCCCGCGGTGCGCGGCCGGTTCTCCCGCGTGACGTTGACGGGCGGGGGAGCGGGCAACCCGATCCTCGTCGAGCTGGCTCGACGAGAGTTTGCCGGAGTGTCCGTGGAGGTCGCGCGCGACGGCGTGCTCGCGCCCCGCCACCACGAGCCGGCGGCGATGGCGTTGATCGCGGCCAGGACGGTGGCCGGGCTCCCGTCGTCGCTGCCGTCCGTGACCGGCGCGGCTCGTCCCGCGATCCTCGGCCACGTCCACTGGCCGACGCCGGGCGACCGATCAGCTGCGCTCCGACGACGGCCCAGGGTTCGCCCGTCCACCCCGTTGACACGCCCTGCGCGCCGTCTTACGCTCTGACCCCGTTACCGATCCCGTCACCGGTCTGAAATCCGCATGACGCTTGGAGGACGAGCCGTGAAACTGCCAGTGAAGATGACGATCAACGGCCAGTCGGTCGCTCACGAGGTCGAGCCTCGCCTGCTGCTCGTCCACTACATCCGCGAGAACGTCGGGCTGACCGGCACTCACGTGGGCTGTGACACGAGCCAGTGCGGTGCCTGCACGATCATCATGAACGGCCAGGCGGTGAAGGCGTGCAACCTGTTCGCGGTCCAGTGCGACGGCGCCGACATCATGACCATCGAAGGCCTCGCCAAGGACGGCGAGCTGCACCCGATCCAGCAGGGCTTCTGGGAGAAGCACGGCCTGCAGTGCGGCTTCTGCACGCCCGGCATGATCATGACCGCGTACCAGATGCTCGAGCGCTACCCGAAGCCCTCGGAGGAGCAGATCCGTCATCAGCTCGAGGGCAACCTGTGCCGCTGCACCGGGTACCACAACATCGTGAAGGCGATCCAGTGGGCCGCCGACACGATGGCCGCCAAGAAGTAACCCGGACGCCGTTCGCAGAGAGGTCAAGGACCGCCCCGGGTCTGGGGGCCATTCGAGCACAAGGACCGCCCCGGCGAAGCCGGGGCGCTAAGCGAGTCGGGGGGGTATGGGGGGCCATTTCGGGGCCCTCCCATCTCCATAAGGGGTTTAGGGCATGGCCAGCGCGACTGAAGAGCGGATGTTCGGCAAGTCCATCAAGCGACGGGAAGACCCGCGGTTCATCACGGGCCGCGGCCGGTACACCGATGACCTGAAGCTCGCCGGGATGACGTACGCCGCGTTCGTCCGGAGCCCCCACGCGCGTGCCCGCGTCCGGAAGATCGACGTCGCGTCCGCGAAGGCGCGCCCCGGCGTGGTGGCGATCTTCATCGGTAAAGATATGACGGGCGTGAACTCGCTGCCGTGCGGGTGGCTCTTGCCCGAGCTGAAGATCCCGCCGCATCCGCCGCTGGCGTCGGACGTCGCCCAGTACGTGGGCGATCCGGTCGCCGTGGTGATCGCGGACAGCCAGGAGGCCGCCCTCGATGCCGCGGAGGCGGTGCAGGTCGACTGGGAGCCGCTGCCTTCCGTCACCGGCACCGGGAAGGCGGCCAGCCCGGGCTCGCCGCAGATCCACGAAGTGGCGCCGAACAACGTCGCCTTCCGCTGGCAGATCGGCGACGCGGCGGCGACCGACGCGGCGTTCAAGTCCGCGGCTACCGTCGTGCGGAAGCACATTGTCAACCAGCGGCTCGTGGCCAACGCCATGGAGCCGCGGGCCTGCGTGGCGCGCTACGACGACTCCACGGACGAGCTGACGCTCTGGGTCACGTCCCAGAACCCGCACGTGCACCGGTTGCTCATGACGGCGTTCGTGCTGGGCATTCCCGAGCACAAGGTGCGGGTCATCGCCCCGGACGTGGGCGGCGCCTTCGGATCGAAGATCTTCCTCTACAACGAGGAAACCGTTTGCTCGTGGGCCACGCGGAAGATCAAGCGGCCCATCCGCTGGACGGCCACCCGGCGCGAGGCGTTCCAGACCGACGCCCAAGGCCGCGACCACGTCACCGAGGCCGAGCTGGCGCTCTCGAAAGACGGCAAGATCCTCGGGCTGCGCGTGAAGACGGTCGCCGCCATGGGCGCGTACTTGTCGACGTTCGCGCCGGCCGTGCCGACCTATCTTTACGGCACCCTGCTCAACGGCGTGTATGAGATGGGCGCGATCCACGCCGAGGTGACCGGCGTCTTCACCAACACCACGCCCGTCGACGCCTATCGCGGCGCCGGGCGTCCGGAGGCCGCGTACCTGATCGAGCGGATGATCGATGCCGGGGCGTCGGCCCTCAAGATGGACGTGGCGGAGCTCCGCAAGAAGAACTTCATCCCGAAGTTCGCCGACGGGTACCAGACCAAGGTCGCGCTCATGTACGACAGCGGCGACTATGGCACCACCTTCGACAAGCTGCTCGGGATGCTCGACTACAAGAAGTTCCGGACCGAGCAGGAGGCCGCGCGCAAGCAGGGCCGGCTCCTCGGTCTCGGGTTCTCGACCTACATCGAGGCGTGCTCGATCGCGCCGTCCAAGGTCGTCGGCGCGCTCGGCGCCCAGGCCGGCTTGTACGAGTCCGGCGCGGTGCGTGTGCACCCGACCGGGAAGGTGACCGTGATGACCGGCTCGCACTCGCACGGGCAGGGCCACGAGACGACCTTCAGCCAGCTCGTGGCCGACCAGCTCGGCATCCCGATGGACGACGTGGAAATCGTCCACGGCGACACGGGCACGGTGGCCTTCGGCATGGGAACGTACGGCAGCCGTTCGGCCTCGGTGGGCGGGACGGCCATCCTCATGTCGCTCAACAAGGTCAAGGAGAAGGGCAAGAAGATCGCGGCGCACCTGCTGGAGGCCTCGCCACAGGACATCGAGTACGCCGACGGCAAATTCCAGGTGAAGGGCTCGCCCGACAAGGCGGTGCCGTTCGGCCAGGTTGCGCTGACGGCGTATGTGCCGCACAACTATCCGGAGGGGCTCGAGCCGGGCCTCGACGAGACGAGCTTCTACGATCCGTCGAACTTCTGCTTCCCGTTCGGAGCCCACGCGTGTGTGGTGGAGGTCGACCGCGACACGGGGAAGGTCAAGATCCTGCGCTATCTCGCCGTGGACGACGTCGGCAACGTCATCAACCCGATGATCGTCGACGGCATGGTTCACGGCGGCATCGCGCAGGGCGTGGCGCAAGCGCTGTGGGAGGGCGCCGTCTACGACGATGCGTCCGGGCAGCTCGTGACGGGAACCATGATGGACTACGCGGTGCCCAGGGCCGACATGCTGACGATGTACGAGACCGATCGCACGGTGACGCCGACCCTCGTGAACCCGCTGGGCATCAAGGGCGCGGGGGAGACGGGGACGATCGCGTCGACACCCGCCGTGGTCAACGCCGTCGTCGACGCGCTGAGCCCGCTCGGCATCGATCACATCGAGGTCATGCCGCTCTCCGCCCAGCGGGTGTGGCAGACGATCCAGGGCGCTCCACGCCCCAAGGCCTAAGTTCTCTCGAGAGGAGACGACCATGTATCCAGCGGCCTTCGAGTATCACCAGCCGACCAGCGTGAGGGACGCCCTCGGGCTCCTCGGCCAGTTCAAGGACGACGCGAAGATCCTGGCCGGCGGCCACAGCCTGATCCCGATGATGAAGCTGCGGCTGGCCCAGCCCAAGCACCTGGTCGACCTGCGCAAGGTGCCGGGGCTGACCGGGATCCGCGAAGATCAGGGCGCGCTGGCCATCGGCGCCATGACCACGCACTGGCAGGTGGAATCGTCTGACCTGGTGAAGTCGAAGGCGCCGGTGCTCTGCGAGGTCGGCGGCATCATCGGCGATCCCGCCGTGCGCAACCTCGGCACCATCGGTGGATCGCTGGCCCACGCCGATCCCGCGGCCGACTGGCCGGCGATCATGCTGGCGCTCGGCGCGGAGATGGTCTGCGAAGGACCGAAAGGCCGCCGCACCGTGAAGGTCGACGACTGGTTCCAGGGCCTGATGTCCACGGCGCTGGGCGACGACGAGCTGCTGGTCGAGGTCCGCGTTCCGCTCTGGCCGGCGGGCAGCGGCGCGGCCTACATGAAGTTCCCGCACCCGGCCTCGCGCTTCGCGGTCGTCGGTGTGGCCGCGGCGGTCACGCTCGACAAGCAGGGCAGCGCGACGAAGGTCGGCGTGGGCGTGACCGGCGCCGGCACCAAGGCCGTCCGCGCCAAGACCGTCGAGGCCGGCTGCACCGGCAAGAAGCTCGACGCCGCCACCATCGAAGCCGCCGCCCAGAAGGGCGCCGAAGGGGTCGACGTCCAGGCCGACCTCCAGGGCTCGGTCGAGTACAAGTCCCACCTCTGCCGCGTCTTCGCCAAGCGCGCCCTCAACGAAGCCGTCAAGCGCGCCAAGTAGCTCGGAGGGGGGCTCGCGCCCCCCTCGCTCACGTCCAGGTCGCGTCGGGCAGGTAGGATTCCCGCCAGCGCTCGAAGGCCAGCAGGGCCCACAGGACTTTTCGGTGATCTCGTCGAGACGACATGTGTTCGGCGACGAGGCTACACACACCTTTGGGGTCCAGCAATCCCACGCGGCGGAGGCGGTCGGGGTGGAGGGTCTCCTCCAGCGCGGGGCGGAGGGGGCCGCGGAGCCACTGGGCGAGGGGGACGCCGAAGCCTTGCTTGCGGCGGTCGATGATCGCGTCGGGCAGGCGGCCCTTCAGCGCGCGCTTGAGGACGTACTTGGTCGTGAAGCCGTGGAGCTTCAGCGACGAGGGCATCGCGCAGGTGAGCGCCACCAGATCGGGGTCGAGGAAGGGCGCGCGCGCCTCCACGCCGTGGGCCATGGTGGCGCGGTCCATCTTCACGAGGGTCTGGCCGGCCATGTAGAGCTTGCTGTGGTGGTAGACGAGCCGGCTGATCGCGTCGCCGGCGGGTGCTCCCTCCATCAGATCGGCGACGTCGGCGTAGGGGTCGAACGCCGCGACGGCCCGACTCACGACCGGGGTCACCAGCTCGCGTTGTTCGGACGGGATCGCACCGCCCATCATGATCTGGAGGGCGACGTCCATCGGGTGGACGGCGCCGCGGAAGAACTGCTTGAGCAGGAAGCCGGGACTCCCGTACTTCGTGGAGGCGGGAAGCGCGTCGACCAGACGGGCCGCGGATCGTAGGACGCCTGCCGGTAGGCGGCTCGTCGCGCGGACGGGACCGAGCGCGAGCGCGGTCGGGTAGCCGCACAGCAGCTCGTCGCCTCCGTCGCCGCCGAGGGCCACCGTCACCGATTGTCGGGTGTGGCGGGCGAGGTGCACGGTGGGCAGGAACGCGGGATCGGCCAGCGGCTCGTCGAGCAGCGTTCCCAGCCGCTCGATGAGCGCTGAGGCGTCAGTCGACGTGAACGTGAACTGGTGATGCTCCGTGCCCAGGCGCTCGGCGACCGCGCGCGCGAAGCGCTCCTCGCTGTAGCTCGGCTCCTCGAAGCCGACGGAGAAGGTCTGGAACGTCCGGCCGGGCTCGACCGCCCTCGCCGCGGCGGTGACGGCGCTGGAGTCGATCCCGCCGCTCAGAAAAATGCCGACGGGCACGTCGCTCACGAGACGGTGGCGCACGGACGCGCACAGCGAGTCCCACAGCGCTTCCGCCCACGCCTCGGCGCTCCGCGATTCATGCTGACGCGGCGCGTCGAACGGGATGTCCCAATACCGATCGAGCCGGATCTTGCCGTCGGCCACGGTGAGGGTGTGGCCCGGAGGCAGCTTGAAGATGCCTTCGAGAATCGTATGGGGATCCGGGATGTATCCATGTGTCAGATAACGCGAGAAGCCATGGAGATCGAGGCCTCGCACGACGTCGGGATGAGCGAGCAGCGCCCGCAGCTCGGAGCCGAACACGAAGCAGCCCGGGCGCTCGGCGTAATAGAACGGCTTTTCGCCCATCCGGTCGCGGGCCGCGAACAGCGTCTGGCGCTCGGCGTCCCAGAGCACGAGCGCGAACATCCCGTTGAAGCGGGTCACGCAGTCCTCGCCGAACTCCTCCCACGCGTGGACGATCACCTCGGTGTCGGAGCTGGTCGTGAAGCGATGGCCTCGAGCGCGCAGGTCGGCGGCCAGGCTGCGGTAGTTGTAGATCTCTCCGTTCAGCATGGCGTGGACGGTGCCGGTCTCGTTGGCGATCGGCTGGCGGCCGGTGGCGAGGTCGATGATGTTGAGGCGGCGGTGGCCGAGCGCGACTGACCCGTCGACGTAGTACCCTTCGTCGTCGGGCCCGCGGTGGCGCAGGGTCGCCGTCATCCGGCGGACGACGGCTTCGTCGGCGGGCCGGTGATTCAGCGAGACGAATCCGCTAAGCCCGCACATGGCCTTCTCGATCGCGCTCGGCCGAGGAGCGCCACGGCTTCGCCGGGGCGTGACGAGCATCTGGGGGGATTGGGGGGCCCGTAGCGAGGCCCCTCATGTCGGTCAAGGGTTTTCCGCGCGTCACTTCGCGCGCCACTCGCATAGGATGGGGAGGCTCGGACGGGTCACGTGGAGAAGAATACCAGCGGAGCCGGCATGATCGATCAACGATGGCGGGTGGCCTTCCTGGCGCCCCTCGCCCTCGCCGCCGCGCTCTTCCTGCCCGGCATCGGCCAGCGCATCCTCTACATCGGCGACGAGGCGCGCTACGCGCTGCTCGCCCGCACCATGGTCGAGACCGGCGACTGGCTCGTCCCCCGGATCGGCGCCGAAGTGCACATGGAGAAATCGCCGCTCTTCATCTGGACGATCGCGGCGTTCTCGCTGGCCGGCCGCAGGGTCACGGAGCTGACGGCCGTGCTGCCCGCCGCGCTGAGCGGGATCGCCGGCGTTGGCGCCACGCTGGTGCTCGGCCGGCGGTTGTTCGGCTCCCGCGCAGGTTTGCTGTCTGCGCTCGTACTGGCCACGGTGTGGGGGTACTACTGGCACGCGCGGATGGCGCTGGCCGACATCATGGTGACGTGCTTCGCGATCGGGGCGGCGGCGGCGTTCGCGACGGTCGTGGCGTCCGGCGAGAGTCGACGCGGGCCGATGGCGATCTGCTGGGCGTGTCTCGGACTTGGGCTGTCGGCCAAGGGCCCGGTCGGACTGATGCCGCTGATCCCGTTCGCCGCGTTCCTGGTCTGGGAGGAGGGGTGGCGCGCGCTCGCCAAGTTGAGGCCGCTGATGGGCGCGCTGATCGTCGCGGCGATCTCGGCGCCGTGGGTGCTCGGCTTCGCGCTCGCGAGCGGCGAGAGCTACGTGGAGAGCGTGGTGCTCGCCGACTACGTCGGTCCCCGGCTCCGGGCCTGGGACCGGGCCGGCGAGCTGTTCTTCGCCGCGGGCCCGATCGGCGTCGGATTTCTGCCGTGGGTTCCGTTCCTGCCGTCGGCGCTGCGCCAGGGATGGTGGCGAGCGCAGGACGCGGGTCTGCGCCGGCGGTTTCGCTTTCTGCTGGTGTGGGTGCTCGCCTACGTGATCGTGATCACCCTCCTGCCGCACAAGCGCGATCGCTACCTGCTGGCGACGTATCCGGTCCTCGCGATCATGGTCGGCTGGCTCTGGGATCGGTGGGCCGAACCCGCGGTCGCCCAGGGACTTCGCCTGAACGCGTGGATCTGGGCGGCGGTCGCCGTCCTGATCGCGTCGCTGCTTCTCTTCCCGGTCCGTGGAAGACCGGAGCTGATGGCGCTGGTGCCCCTCGCGCTCGCCGGCAAGCTCGTGGTCGTCGGCTTGTTTCTCGCGGCGGCGGTGCTCGCGGTCGTCGCCGCGCACCGCGGACGCGCGCTAGCCACCTTCACCGCCATCTGCGTGCCGATGGCGCTCCTGCTCGCCTACGAGGGCCGTGTCTACGTGAGACAGCACAACCGGATGTTCGACGTCAAAAGCCTGGCCCAGCGACTGGCCGCGCGCGCCACGCCCGCCGATCAGCTCGTGACGTACCGCTACCAGCACCTGGCCCTCCAGTTCTACGCCGGCCGTCCGGTCGAGCGGGCGTTGACACCGGAGCAGGTCCGGACGCTCGCGTCGGACGGCCGGGCGATCTACCTGGTCACCGACGATCGCGCGTGGCCGGTCCTGGCGAACGCGACCGCGCGCCCGTGGGGCGTCGTCGACCAGGCGACGATCGGGGGCCGTCGGCTCGTCGTGGCCACCACGGAGCGCCCATGAGCGCGGCGCCGGCGCTCAGCATCGTGCTGCCCGTTTACAACGAGGTGGACAGCCTCGGCCCGCTGTGGCAGGAGCTGGTCGAGCTCCTGTCGACCCTGGCGGACTCCGTCGAGGTGATCTTCGTCGACGACGGCTCCATCGACGGGAGCGCCGAGATCCTCCAGCGGATCGCCAAGGAAGATCACCGCGTCCGCCTGATCCGCTTCGAAGCGAACGCTGGGCTCAGCGCGTCCTTCTACGCGGGACTCCAGGCCACGCGCGGGCGCATCGTGGCGACCATGGACAGCGATCTGCAGTCCGATCCGCGCGACATCCCCATGCTCATGAAGTATCTGGACGACGCCGACGCCGTGGTCGGCTGGCGACAGGTCCGCCACGACTCGTTTCTCAAGCGCGCCTCGTCCCGGATCGCCAACGGCATCCGCAAGGCCGTGAGCGGCGATCACGTGCAGGACAGCGCGTGCAGCCTGCGCGTGATGCGGCGCGAGTGCGTCGCCGCGGTGCCGCCGTTCACGGGGATGCACCGCTTCATGCCCACGCTGCTGAAGATCGCCGGGTTCCGCGTGATCCAGGTCCGCGTGAACCATCGGGCGCGCCGGTTCGGACGCTCCAAGTTCGGGGTGAGCGATCGCGCGTTCTCGGCCTTCGCCGACCTGCTCGTGGTGCGGTGGATGATGTACCGGCGGCTTCGCTATCGCATCGCCGAGACCCTCGATTCCACGGGCGAGGGCGGCCCCTGATCGTCGGCCTGGTGCTCGCCGCCGGCCTGGCGCGGCGGATGGGAGGGGGCAAGCTCCTGCTCGTCCTGGGCGGCAAGCCCATCGTCCGCTGGAGCGTCGAGGCGCTCCGTCCCCACGTGGACGATCTCGTCGTCGTGACCGGCGGCGGAGAAGACGCCATTCGCGCCGCGCTGGGCGGCCTCGGCGTCCGCTTCGTCTCCAACCCGCATCCCGAGGCGGGGCAGGGCACCTCGATCGCGAGTGGCGCCTCGGAGCTGGGCCGCGAGACCGAGGCGGTGATCATCGCGCTCGGCGATCAGCCGCGCGTGCCCCCGGACGTGGTGCCCGCGCTGCTCGCGACGTGGCGCCGGACCGGCCAGGCGATCGTCGCGCCGGTGTACCGCGGCGTTCACGGGACGCCCGTGCTCTTCGCCGCGGACGTCTTTCCCGAGCTGGCCGCGCTCACCGGCGACGCGGGGGCGCGCGGTGTCGTCGCCGCGCGCCCCGACCGCGTCGCGCGCGTGACTTTCGATCACCCGATGCCCGCGGACGTCGACACGCCCGAAGACTTCGCGCGACTTCATGTAGAATAGGCGCTCGTGCGTCCCGAGATCACGAAGATCCAAGAGTTGATGGAAGCGGCCGAGTACGTGACGGACGCTCCCGTCGCGACCTCGGTCCATCTGGCCACGCGTCTCCGCAAGCCGCTGCTCATCGAGGGACACGCCGGCGTCGGCAAGACCGAGATCGCCAAGGTGATGTCCCGGATGCTCGAGACCAACCTGATCAGGCTGCAGTGCTACGAGGGACTCGACGCCGCCGCCGCGCTCTACGAGTGGAACTACCAGAAGCAGCTGCTTCACATCAAGCTCGGCGAGGCCTCCACGCGCCCGCTGGGCGAGCGCGAGCACGAGATCTTCTCGGAGGCGTTCCTGCTGCGGCGTCCGCTGCTGCAGGCCATCAGCCAGGAATCGTCGCCCGTCCTGCTCATCGACGAGATCGACCGCGCCGACGAGGAGCTGGAAGCGTTCATGCTCGAGGTGTTCGCGGAATGGCAGGTGACGATCCCCGAGATCGGCACCATCAAGGCCGCGCATCCGCCCCACGTGATCCTGACCTCCAACCGGACGCGCGAGCTGTCGGACGCGCTGCGCCGCCGCTGCCTGTACCTCTGGATCGACTACCCAGACTTCGAGAAGGAGGTGCGGATCGTCGCGCGCAAGGTTCCGGAGATCAACGACCGTCTGGCCCACGAGGTCGCGCGCTTCATGGAGCGCCTGCGCGGCATGCGGCTCTCGAAGGTCCCCGGAGTCGCCGAGACGCTCGACTGGGCGCAGGCGCTGGCCGTGCTCCACGCCGACCACCTCGACGCCGCGCTGGTGCAGGAGACGCTCGGCTGCGTGCTGAAGGACGCCGACGACATCAAGCGCTTCCAGGCCGAGGCCGCCAGGTCCGGCTTCTCCTCGTTCCTGGCCACTCCCTGACATGACGGGCGCCCCTGGCGCCTCCTCAGGCGCCGCCCCCGCGCGGGCGCGAGCCGATCTCCCGAGCGCCATCATTCGCTTCGCGGCCGTGCTACGCCGCCACGGATTGCCCGTGGCCCTGCTGCAAGTCACCGACGGCGTCCGCGCCCTCTCGCAGCTCGACCTAGCCGATCGCGACGAAGTCCGGCTCGGGCTGCGCGTGGTGTTCGTTTCCCGCCCCGAGGACCTTCCCACCTTCGACCGCTGCTTCGACGAATTCTGGCGGCCGCAGACGGCGGAAGAGACGCTCGACTTCCCAGGCATGGTTTCCCCCGCTCCCGACGCGCCGGAAGGTCTGTCGCTGCCGGGGGCCGGCGACAAGCGCGAGACCCTCGCGCTCGACACGTGGGGCGAGCCGGAGGACGAGGACACCGGCGAGCCGCTGGGCGTTCCGGGCGTCTCCGACGCCGAGTCGCTGGCCGGCCAGGACTTCTCGACGTTCTCGCCGGACCAGCTCGACGAGGTGTTCCGCCTGACCATCCAGATCGCGCGGCGGCTGGCCCGCAAGCTCTCCCGGCGGCGCCGCCCGCGGGCGCGACGAGGGCGCATCGATCTGCGACGGACGTTGCGCGCGAACCTCAATCGCGGCGATCTCATCGAGCTTCGGTATCGTCAGCGCCGGCGCCGGAAGGTGCGGCTCTTGCTGTTGTGCGACGTCTCCGGCTCGATGGATCTCTACAGCCGCTTCCTGCTGCAGTTCGTGTTCGCGCTGCAGTCGGTGTTCAACCGGGTCGAGACGTTCACGTTCTCCACCCGGCTGACAAGGGTCACCGAATATCTGAAAGCGCGTTCCTACCGCCAGGCCCTGCGGCGCCTCACCGAGGTGCGCGACTGGTCGGGCGGCACGCGTATCGGCGAATCGCTGGCCACCTTCAACCGCGAGTGGCCGCAGGTGGTCGACCGCCGCACGATCGTGATCGTGCTCTCCGACGGCTGGGACACGGGAGAGCCGGAGGTCCTCGCCACCGAGCTGATGCGAATCAAGCGCCGCGCGGGCCGTCTGCTCTGGCTGAATCCTCTGCTCGGCAACCCGTCCTACGAGCCCCTCACGCGCGGGATGGCCGCCGCGCTGCCGCTCCTCGACGACTTCGCCCCCGCCCACAACCTCGCCGCGCTCCGCGAGCTCGCCTCCAAGCTGACGATTTAAATCGTCTGACGCGCGTGCCACACCTCGGAGGCCGCGCTGCGGAGGTTGCGCAAAGCCTTGCAGGCCGCGCGCGATATATCCGCCGTTTTGGGGCTTCCGGCGGCCCGTTGAGTGTGGCGCTCACCTTGCACTGGACATGGGTCGAGTTCTGATCCTTACGAGGAGGCGTTTTCCCGATGCGCAGGGCAGTCGCGCTTTTGATGATGTTCTTGCTAGCCGTCCTGCACGCGCCGTCCAGCGCGCAGGCGCTGATGTCCTCTCTGCTGCCGGATCTCTTCCCGCTCGGGACGAGCGAGCCCGCGATGCTGCTGCTCACCGGCATCACCCTGCTGTCGCTGGCCCGCGTCGGGAAATAAGCTCGGGAGGGCAACTCCGTCCCTCCCTCCGGCGCCCGCCGCTCGCCGTAAGCTCGCTCCCTCGCTTCGGTCCCCCTCCGAGAGTTATGATTGGTCCATGGCCGAACTCTTCGATCACATCGATCAGCTGCGTCGTCAGGGTGGGAAGGTGGCCATCGCCACGCTGGTCAACACGCAGGGGACCACACCGCGCAAGGAAGGCGCCAAGATGCTGGTCGGCGAGGGCGGTGCCGTCCTCGGGTCGGTCACGATCGGCGGGTGCGTCGACGCGCGCGTCATCGAGGAAGCGGTCGACGTGCTGGGCCGGATGCGGCCCCAGCTCCTCGAGATGAACCTCGGCGACGAGGAGGCCTGGGAGATCGGGCTGACGTGTGGGGGAACCATCGAGGTCTTCATGGAACCCGTCGCCCTCGATCGTCCCGACGACGCCACCTCACGCCTCTACGAGCGCGTGCGCGAGCATGCCGCGCGCGGCGGACGAGGGGCGCTGGTCACCCGGCTCGACGGGTCGGCGCCGGACAGCATCGGCGCCAAGCTGCTCGTGCTCGACGACGGGACGACGGAAGGGACGCTCGGCGAGGCCTTCCTCGACCAGCGCTTCACCGCCGAGGCGCGCGAGGCCATGGGCCGCGGCGCCTCGCGCACCCTCTTCCTCGAGGGCGTTCGGGCCTTCGTCGAGGTGTTCGCGCCGCCCGCGCAGCTCCTCGTGGTTGGCGCCGGTCACGTCGCGATGCCGCTGACCTCGCTGGCGCGCACGCTGGGCTACCGGACGATCGTCGTCGACGGGCGCCCGCGCTTCGCGACCCGCGAGCGCTTTCCCGACGTCGACGAGCTGCGCATCGGGATTCCGTCCGAGCTGATCCACGAGTACGCGCTGACGCCGGAGACCGCGCTGATCCTGGTGGCCCACGACTACAAGTACGACCTGCCGGTGCTGCGCCACGCGCTGTCGACCAAGGTCGGCTACATCGGCATGCTCGGCTCGGCGCGTCGCGGCGCGACCATCATTCAGTTCTTGAGGGACGAAGGCGTCGCCGAGGACGTGCTGGCCCGGGTGCGCGTGCCGATCGGGCTCGATCTCGGCGCGCGCAGCGCCCCCGAGATCGCGCTGGCGATCCTGGCCGAGGTCCAGGCCGTGCGCGGCGGCGGGACGTGCCGTCCGATGAGCGAGAAGGCCCGGCGATGAAGGCCATCGCCCAGCGGCGCGACGGCGCCACCGTCGAGGTCTTGACGGGAACGGTGCTGTGCCACGACGTTCGCGACGGCGCGGGAAAGATCGTCCGGGCCAAGGGCGCGACGTTGGCGGCCACCGACGCGGCCGCGGTCCTCGAAGCGCCCTGGGAGGAAATTCACGTCCTCGCCCTCGCCGCCGGAGACCTTCACGAAGAAGAGGCGGGGGCTCGCCTGGCCTCGGCCGTCGTCGGCGACGGCGTGGAGGTCAAGGGCTACACCGGTGGACAGTGGGCGCTGGCGGCGACGCGGCGCGGTTTGTTCCGCGCGGACGTCAACGCTCTCGCCGAAGTCAACGCCCACGGTCCGATCTCGGTGTTCACCCTGTTCGATGGCCAGCCGGTGGAGCTGGGTGAGGTCGTCGCGCGGGCGAAGGTCACCCCGCTGGTGATCGCCGAGACCACGCTCCAGGCGGTGGAGACGACCGCGCGTCGAGTGAGCGGTATCGTCGGCGTGAGGGCGTTTCGGCCACTGACGGTCGGTGTGGTCGCGCGCGAGCGGCTCGACGACAAGCAGCGCGCGCGGTTCGAGACCGCGCTGCGCCAGAAGATCGACTGGGCGGGCGGCTCGCTGCTCCCGGTGCGCTACGCCGGCGTCTCGCCCCAGGCCGTCGCCGCCGAGCTGACCGCGCTGGAGGGGACGGGCGCCCAGCTCTTGATCGTCGCCGGCGCCAGCGCCCTCGACCCGCTCGATCCGGTCTTCGGTGGCCTCGAGCTGTTGGGGGCTCGCATGGAGCGCCACGGCGCGCCCGCGCATCCCGGGAGTCTCCTGTGGGTCGCGCGGCGCGGCGATAAGAGCATCGTCGGGATGCCGACCTGCGGCATGTTCTCCCAGGCCACCACCTTCGACCTCGTGCTGCCCCGCCTCTTCGCCGGCGAGACGGTCGGCAACGGGGAGATCGCCGCGCTCGGCCACGGTGGGCTGCTGTCGCGCGACATGGCGTACCGGTTCCCGCAGTACCGCGCCAACGTCGCCCGCGGCGAGCTCGAATGACCGATGGCCCTCGCGGCCCTCTTCCGTACAGCGACGTCATCCGTGAGCGCTGGCGGCGCCCGCGCTTTCGCGGTCAGCTCGAGGGCGCCAATGCCGTGGCCGAGGACGTCAACCCGCTCTGCGGCGACCGCGTCCGCTTCATGCTCCGTCTCGAGGACGGACGCGTGCGGACCGCGCGGTACGTCGGCGACTCCTGCGCGATCTGTACGGCGTCCTCGGATGTGCTGGCGGAGATGCTCGAAGGCCGGCGTCGCGACGAGGCGCTCGCGGTGACGGTCCAGGACGTGCTGGAGACGCTGGCCGCCGACATCCGTCCGACGCGCATGCGCTGCGTGACGCTTCCGTTCGGCGTGGTGGCCACCGCGCTCGGGAGCGCCCGATGAGACTGGATGAGCTGACGCGCGGCGATTTCCCGATCCTGAATCGGGTGGTCGGGGGCCGGCCGGTCGTCTATCTGGACTCCGCGGCTTCAAGTCAGCGACCGCGCAGCGTGATCGAGACGATGAGTCGCTACTACGAATTTTCGCACGCCAACGTCCATCGATCGATCCACACGCTGGGCGAGGAGGCGACGGAGCTGTACGAGGCCGCGCGCGAACGGGTCCAGCGCTTCATCGGGGCCGAGCGGCGCGAGGAGGTCATCTTCACGCGCGGCACGACGGACGGGCTCGGTATCGTGGCCGACGCGATCGGCCGCACGCTTTCCCCAGGCGACGAGATCCTCGTCACCGAGATGGAGCACCACTCGAACATCGTCCCCTGGCAGATGGCCGCGCGCACCAGCGGTGCCCGCGTCCGAGCAGTTCCAATCACGCCCGACGGCGTGCTCGACCTTGAGGCGTTCGGTCGGCTGCTCTCCGAGCGCACGCGGGTGCTCGCGCTGGGCCACGTCTCGAACGTGCTGGGAACGATCAATCCCGTCGCCGAGCTGTGCGCCAGAGCCCGGCGGATGGGCGCGCTGGCGGTGGTCGACGGAGCTCAAGCGGCTCCGCACATGTCGCTCGATATCCCGGCGCTGAATTGTGATTTCTACGCGTTTTCGGGTCACAAGATGCTGGGCCCGACCGGGATCGGCGTGCTCTGGGGGCGCCATGCCGTGCTGGATCGTCTGGAGCCGACGCGGGGCGGCAGCGAGATGATCAAGGAAGTCTGGATCGAGGGCGCCCGCTGGAACGATCTGCCCTGGCGCTTCGAGCCGGGGACGCCGCCGATCGCCGAGGCCGTCGGTCTCGGCGCGGCCATCGAGTACCTCGAAAAGCTCGGGATGGAGCGGGTCGCCGACCACGAGCGCGAGCTGGCCGCCGAGGCCGTCACGCGGCTCTCCGCCATTCCGGGAGTGGCGGTCTACGGGCCGTCGCAGTCGACGGCGCGCGGGGCGGTGGTCGCGTTCAGCGTCGACGGCGTGCATCCCCACGACGTGTCCGCGTTCCTCGACGCCGAGGGCATCGCGGTGCGCGCGGGCCATCACTGCGCGCAGCCGCTCATGCGTCATCTCGGGGTGGGGGGGACGACGCGCGCGAGCTTCTCGGTCTACACGTCGCCCGAGGAAGTCGATCTGCTGGCCCGGACGCTGCCGGGCATCCGGGACGCGCTCTAGGCGCGCTCCCATGCGACCGCGCGATCCGTTCGTCTCGCCGCGCTTCGGACAGATCGCCACCTTCATGCTGCTCCCGGCCGCGGAGTCGCCCGAGGGACTGGACGTCGCGCTGCTCGGCATTCCGTACGACGGCGGGGTGTCCTATCGGCCCGGCGCGCGGTTCGGTCCACGCGCGGTGCGCGAGCAGTCGTCGCTGATCCGCTCGTGGCACCCGGTGCTGAAGGTGCATCCCTTCGAGCGGCTGCGGGTGGCGGACTGCGGCGACATCGACGTGAACCCAAGCTCGATCGAGGCGACGTACGCGGCGATCACCGCGAAGATCGACGAGGTCGTCGCCGCCGGCGCGGCGCCCGTCTGCGTGGGCGGCGACCACTCGGTCACGCTCGGCATCCTGCGATCGCTGGCCAAGCGCCACGGACCGCTCGGGCTCGTGCACTTCGACGCGCACCCCGACACCTGGGACCAGTACTTCGGCAGCAAGTTCTTTCACGGGACCCCCTTCCGCCGGGCCGTCGAAGAGCGGCTGATCGATCCCCGGCGGATGATCCAGATCGGGATCCGCGGGCCGCTCTATGGACCGGAGGATTTCGCGTTCCACGACGAGCACGGGATCGAGGTCGTCCGCATCGAGGCCATCAAGGAGGGGGGGACGGCGCCGGTCGCCGCGCGGCTCGCCCGACTGCGGGGCGCGCCGATCTACTGCTCGTTCGACATCGACGCGGTCGACCCGGCGTTCGCGCCGGCGACGGGGACGCCCGAGGTCGGCGGGCTCACGTCCTACGAGGCGCTGGCGCTCGTGCGCGCGCTGGCCGGCCTCGAGCTGATCGGCGCCGACGTCGTGGAGGTCTCGCCGCCCTACGACGGGCCCGGGCAGGTCACGGCCCTGCTCGCCGCCAACTTGCTGTTCGAGCTGGTCTGCCTCCTCGCTTTGGCGCGATGAGCTCACGCCGCGTGCTGATGGTGGCGCTGGCCGTCGTGGTCTTCGCCAGCGGCTTCGTGGTGTCGCCCGCGCCCGCGAGGGCGGCGGCCCCGGTCGATCTCATCACGCTCGAGGGCGTGATCAGCCCGGTGACGCTGCGGCTGGTCGAAACCGCGCTCGCGCGCGCCCGCTCCGACGGCGCCCAGGCGCTGATCCTTCAGCTCGACACGCCGGGCGGTCTGGAGCGGTCCATGCGGGCGATCGCCCAGCGCATGCTGAACGCCGAGGTGCCGGTCATCGTGTACGTGGCGCCGACCGGCGCGCGCGCGGCGTCCGCCGGCGTCTTCATCACCATGGCCGCCCACGTGGCCGCGATGGCGCCCGCCACCAACATCGGCGCCGCGCATCCGGTCGCCCTCGGCGGTAGCGCCGACAAGGAGAGTCTCAAGAAGATCGAGAACGACGCGGCCGCGTTCATCCGGACCATCGCGCTCGAGCGGGGACGCAACGCCGACTGGGCCGAGAAGGCCGTCCGCCAGTCGGTGTCGATCACCGAGCGCGAGGCCGTCCAGCTGAAGGTCGTCGATCTCGTCGCCGAGTCGGTGCCCGATCTGCTCGCCAGGATCGACGGCCGGACCGTGAAGACCGCGCGCGGACCGTCGACCCTGGCCACCCGCGACGCGGTGGTGAGACCGATCGAGATCGGGTTCCGCGATCGTTTTCTCAACGTCATCACCGACCCCAACGTCGCCTACGTATTGATGATGCTCGGCATGCTGGGCCTGTTCTTCGAGCTGTCGAACCCCGGCGTGATCCTGCCCGGCGTCATCGGCGGGATCTCGCTGATCCTCGCCTTCTTCGCGTTCCAGAGCCTGCGCATCAACTACGCGGGTCTGCTGCTGATCCTGTTCGGCATCGTGCTGCTGGTGGCCGAGATCAAGATCGTCAGCCACGGCGTTTTGGCTCTCGGCGGCATCGTGGCCATGGCGCTGGGCTCGCTGATGCTGTTCGACGCTCCGGAGATCGGCTTTCGCCTGTCCTGGTGGGTCATCGCTCCCACCGTGGGCGCCACCGCGGGGCTGTTCCTGTTCGTGGTGACCGTGGGCCTCCGCGCGCTCGGCCGGCGGCCGATGCTCGGCGCCTCGGGGATGATCGGCCAGACGGCGATCACGCGCGGCCCGCTCGATCGCGAGGGGCAGGTGAGCGTGCAGGGCGAAATCTGGCGCGCGGTCGCCGAGGGCGAGCCCATCGCCGACGGCGCGCCGGTGCGCGTGATCGGGGTCGACGGGCTGACCCTGAAAGTGGTGAAGGCCGCAGAAGGGGGAGGGACGCCATGATCTCCGTCGACTCGCTGCTGATGCTGGTCGTCCTCATCGCCGTGATCTTCTTCATCGGCTCGTTCGCCCGCATCCTGCGTGAGTACGAGCGCGGGGTGATCTTCCGCCTGGGGCGCAGCAGCAAGGCCATCCTCAATCCGGGCGGTCAGGGCAACGGCCCCGGCCTCGTGCTGCTGGTGCCGCTCATCGACAAGCTCGTGAAGGTGAGCCTGCAGACCGTCGCCCTGGACGTGCCGCCGCAGGACGTGATCACGCGCGACAACGTGTCGCTCAAGGTGAGCGCGGTGATCTACTTCCGGGTCATCGATCCCGAGAGGGCCATCATCGCGGTCCAGGACTATCTCTACGCGACATCGCAGATCGCCCAGACCACCCTGCGCAGCGTGCTCGGTCAGGTCGAGCTGGACGATCTCCTCTCCGCCCGCGACAAGATCAACCAGCAGCTCCAGCGGATCATCGACGAGCACACGGAGCCGTGGGGCATCAAGGTCGCCAACGTCGAGGTCAAGCAGATCGACCTCCCTCAGGACATGCAGCGGGCGATGGCCAAGCAGGCGGAGGCCGAGCGGGAGCGGCGGGCCAAGGTGATCAACGCGGACGGCGAATTCCAGGCCGCGGCGAAGCTCTCGGAAGCCGCCGAGGTGCTGACGCGTTACCCCGTGGCCGTGCAGCTTCGGTATCTGCAGACCATGCGGGAGATCGCCTCCGAGCGGAACACCACCACGTTCTTCCCGCTGCCCATGGACTTGCTGGGGCCGATCCTCAACGCCGCGCAGCCGGCGCGGAGCGCGCCCGCGCCCACGTCGTCGTCTCCGCCCACGGCGTGAGGTACACTAGCTCCGCTTGGAACCCGGGGGGTTAGCTCAGTTGGGAGAGCGCGGCGTTCGCAACGCCGAGGTCGAGGGTTCGAATCCCTTACCCTCCACCATCTTCGAAGGGCCGGGGCCGTCTCCGGCCCCTTCACCCGATCGTCCATGAACGCCGAGCAATGGTTCGCGGCCCTGAGGGACGAGCTGCTGGCCCGCAACCCGTTTCGGGGCTCGGCGTACTTCAAGCGGTTCGCCGCGGGCACGCTCACGCGCGAGCAAGCCTGGGGACACATCGCGCAGCACTATCTCCTGGTGGCGTGGTTTCCGCGGATCTTCAGCGGTATCCACGCCCGATGCGACGATCTCGAAGTCCGCAAGGACTGCGCGCGCCATCTGCTCGTGGAGGACCTCGGATACTTCCGCGGGCAGGTGGGCGGCACCCCCGATCACGACGAGCTGTTCCGCCGGATCGGCGACGACCTCGGGTATCCGCGCGAGGCCTACGACCGCATCGTCCCGATCCCCGAGATGGCCGGCATCCTCGACTTCTTCCGCCGCCTGGCCCACGAGATTCCCTGGAGCGCCTCGCTCTGCGCGACGGCGTTCCTGGAGGCCGAGGTGGTGGAGATCTCGCGCACGGTGGGTCGGGCGCTCGTGGAGCACTACGGCTGCCGGCCGGAATGGGGCGCGATGAACTACGCGGTCCACGAAGAAGTCGAGCGCGAGGAAGCGGGAGAGACCGAGAACACCGTCCTGCAGCACCTGCGCACACCGAAAGACGTCCAGGCGGCGGAGGCAGCGATGCGGGAGCTACACGCGCTGCTGGAGGCTTACGCCGAGGGGCTCGCCCGCAAGCACCTCGGCTCGTGACGCGGGCTTTGTCGCAACGGGGACAGACTCAGCGAGTCTTGCGGGCGGCCGCGGGGCGGCCTGGGCAGGACTTGTGATACCACGTCGTGCCGAGCTTGATGTGGTTTCCGTTCCTGCGAATCCGTAGCTTGCACTTCGGGCACGTTCCCATTCCACGCTCCTTGTCGTTGTTTCCGACGGGCTATTATACAGAACCGTGACGGGGCCATTCCGCGAGCTGCGCGCGTGAGCGAATGTCTCTTCTGTCGCATCGCCGCGCGGGAGAGTCCCGCCGACGTGGAATACGAAGACGACGAGATCGTCGCCTTCCGGGACATCTATCCGAAGGCGCCCGTGCACGTGCTGATCATCCCCAAGCGTCACATCGCCTCGGTGATGACGGCGGAACCCGAGGACGCGGGCGTACTCGGGCGGTGTCTGATCGTGGCCCGGCGTCTCGGGGAGCTGAAGGGCTTCGCGGAGCTCGGCTATCGGATCGTGGTGAACTCCGGAGTCGAGGGGGGGCAGGTCGTCGATCACGTGCACTTCCACTTCTTGGCCGGACGGCGTCCGGCCCGCGGCTAGAAAGAGAGAAGGGCCCCAGGAGCATTGCCCCTGGGGCCCGATGACCCGTCGTCGCGGATCGGTTACTTCAGCACGGCGATGGCGGCCTCGGCCTTCTCCTTCGCGGCCTTCATGTCGCCGGCCTTGCACGCCGCCTCGGCCTCTTTGATCAGACCGGACGCCTTGCTCACGTCGCCAGCCGGCTTGGCGCCGGAACCGGCGCGCGCCGTCTGAATGTCCTGACCACCACGAGCGGCCTGCGGATTCTCACCGCGCGCCGCCTGGGGGTTTTCGCCACGCGCCGCCTGCGGGTTCTCACCACGCGCCGCCTGGGGCTTGTTGTCGCCACGAGCGGCCTGCGGATTCTCACCGCGCGCCGCCTGCGGATTTTCACCACGCGCAGCCTGCGGCTTGTTATCGCCACGAGCCGCCTGCGGATTCTCACCGCGCGCGGCCTGCGGATTTTCACCACGCGCCGCCTGCGGGTTCTCACCACGCGCCGCCTGCGGCTTGTTATCGCCACGGGCCGCCTGCGGATTCTCACCGCGCGCCGCCTGCGGGTTCTCACCACGCGCCGCCTGCGGGTTCTCACCGCGCGCCGCCTGCGGGTTCTCACCGCGCGCCGCCTGCGGGTCCTGACCACGCGCGCCGGCCAGCGACCGCGGCGTCGCCACGTCCTGCCCGCGCGCCGCCTGCGGGTCCTGACCACGCGCGCCGGCCAGCGAGCGAGGCGCCGCCACGTTCTTCTGCGACATCATCTCCTTGGCCTTGGCCACTTCCGGCGGACACGCAGACTGCGCATTCGCCGTCGGTGCGAAGGTTGCCATCACCGCCATGCTCATGATCGCTGCGAAGACTTTCTTCATGACATCTCCCTTGTAATTGCTGCGTGCCGAGTTACTTGACAGCACCGTTGTCATCACCGGAGATTCCGCTCCGACTCGCCACTCCTTTCGCTGGACTCTTGGACAGTGCATCTCGCGGTGAGTTGAGAGCAAAGCGGATACCAGGCCGGAGAGGGCCGATATTGCCCGTATTGACGCGGGGTTCGCCTTCGACCTTCCAAACGTCCTCGGCGTTGTGCCGAGGCGCCTCCGTCGGCTGAGCCGGCATTCTGCCTGGATCGCGAGCTTTCGAGCTCGGCGGGTTCGGTCCGTTCAGCGCGTGAACGGCTGTGATAGGCTAGCGGACCTGATGTACTTCATGACGCGCATCGCGCTTGCGTTGCTCGTCGCCTTCCTCGGTGCAGGGTGTAGCGTTTCGAGGCCTCAGCCGATCTCCCGTGCCGCCATGCTTCCCGTCCGACACGTACTGTCCAGCGGAGTGCGCGTGGTGGTCCAGCAACAGCCCTCGAGCGAGGTCATCGCGCTTCAACTGTGGGTCAGGGCGGGTGTACGCGACGAGGCCGCGTCGGAGCGGGGACTGGCCCACTATCTCGAGCACATGCTGTTCAAAGGTACCGCCAGCCGGCCGAGGGGCTTCGTCGATCGCGAAATGGAAGGGGTGGGTGGGCGCGTCAACGCCGGCACGTCGTTCGATTACACGTATTACCACGTCGTATCGCCAGTTGACCGCGCGGTCGCCGGGATCGAGACTCTGGCCGACATCAGCCACAACGCGAGCCTCGACGCGGACGCTCTGGAGGGCGAGAAGCGCGTCGTCCTCGAGGAGATGCGGTTCGGCGAAGACAACCCGTCACGCTTTCTCATACGCCGGCTCTACAGCGCGGCCTTTCCCGAACATCCGTACGGCCGCGCGGTGATCGGACAGCCGGAGGTCATCCAGCGTCTCACCCGGCAGCAGCTGCTCGGCTTCTATCGCCGCTACTACGTGCCGGAGGCGTTCACGCTGGTGGTCGTGGGCCCGGTCCATCGGGACGAGATCCTGGCGGCGGCCGAGCGAACCTTCGGAGTCTTTCCGCGGACTGCCACGCCCCGTCTGCCGGTGCCGCGGGTCACGGCGAGCCGTGACCGGCGCATCGAAATCGCCCGGCCGATCAGTCACGCCTATCTGGCGCTGGGATGGCTCGCTCCGCGGATCGACCACGCCGACGCGCCCGCCGTCGACCTCTTGGTGTCGGTGCTCGGCCAGAACCGAAGCTCGCGGCTGATTCAGACGGTCCGCGAGCAGCTCGGGATCGTCAACACCATCGCCAGCAGCTACTCGGCGTTGGAGAGGGTCGGTCTCGTCAGCGTCACCGCGCAGCTCGATCCGCGGAACCTCGAGCGCGCCGAGGCCGCCATCCTCTCCGAAATCGAGCGCCTGGGCGCCGCCGGGGTGACCGAGACCGAACGAAAGCGCGCCGTGACCGCCGCCGAGGCCCGTCGCGCCTTCCTCACCGAAACGGCCGAGGGCCGAGCCTTCACGCTCGGCCAGGCGGAGACCATCTGGCGCATCGAGGACGACCTCGCCTACCTGAATCGAGTACGGAGTGTCACCGCCGAGCAGATCCGGGCGGCCGCGCGTCGGTACTTCGCTCCCGGCGCCTACGCGCGCGTGGCATTCGTCCCGGCGGGCCGTCGATGAGACCCCGCCGGCTGCTGGTCGTCGGCGTTCTCGGGCTGATACCGGCATGCTCGGCCGCGGCCGACGGCCCGAACGTCGTGCGCCACATGCTGCCGGGCGGCCTGCGCCTGCTCGTGCTTGACGACCCTAATGCGCAGGTCGTGACCGTCTCGCTCCAGGTGAAATCGGGCTCGCGTTACGACACGCCGGAGACGGCCGGGCTCGGCAACCTGGTCCAGCGCGTGATGATTCGCGGCACGATCCACCGTTCGGCGCGGCAGATCGTCGAAGCGGCCGAGGACGCCGGAGGCTCCGTGGAGGCGTCGGCGGACGTCGAGTACGCCGAGGTCCTAGGCGGAGCGCTCGCCGCCCACGCCCGCACGCTGCTCGAGCTCGTCGCCGAGGTCGCGCTGTCGCCCACGTTTCCCGCTGACGAGCTGGAGCGCGAGCGCCGTCTCATCCTGAGTCAAATCCAGACGCGGGCGGAGACGCCGTTCGCCGTGGCCCTCGACGCGCTGGCCGTACAACTCTATGGATCGCACCCGCTGGCCCTTCCCACGCTCGGCCGAAAGGCCAGCGTGGAGCGGTTCGGCCGGGAGGATCTGGTCCGTCATCACCGCCGGGTCTACCGCGCAAGCAACATGGTCCTGGCCGTCAGCGGCGGCGTGAAGCGAGAGGCGGTTCGACGGCACGCGCAACGGCTGTTCGCTCGGACGCCGACGGGCGAGTTCGAGGAGCCGGCCCCCTCGGAGCCGACGCCTTCCTCGGAGCGGCGCGTGCTGGATCGCCCGGCCCAGCAGGCTCAGGTGTTGGTGGGATTCCTCGGGCCGGGCATCGGCGACGCGGATTACGCGCCCGGCAAGGTCATGACTGCGATTCTGGGCGGAGGAGTCGCGGGCCGCCTCTTCGTCAAACTCCGCGAGGAGCAAGGACTCGCGTACTCGCTCGGCATGGTGAATCCGGCCCGCCGCCGGCCGGGAAGCTTCGTGGCCTACATCGCGACCTCCGAGGAAACGGTCGAACGCGCGGAGTCCGGTCTCCGCCAGGCGATCGAGCGCTTTCGGGAGAACGGACCGAGCGAAGCGGAGGTGGCGCGCGCGAAGGCATACGTCCTCGGCAACCTCGCGATGGACCGGCGGACCAACGCCCGCCGCGCCTGGTACCCGGCGTTCTTCGAGCTGGCCGGATTCGGCTGGGACTATCCCGAGCGTTACGCGCGCGCGCTCGAGGCCGTCAGCGTTCTCGACGTGGCACGCGTGGCGCGCCGCTACCTGGGCCATCCCACCACGGTCGTGGTGAGGCCTCCGTCGTGATCCCCCTCAAGGACGACGTTCCGAGCCGCAGCGTCCCGTTCGTCACGCTGGCCCTCGTCGGATTGAACGTCGCCGTCTTCCTCTATCAGCTTTCGCTCCAGATCGGCCCCGAGCCCGGCGCCCAGCGCGCCGCCGAGGACTTCGTCCGCGAGTTCGGTCTGACCCCGTGCCGGCTCACGGGTGACTGCCGGGTTCCCAGCGACGCGCCCTCGCCGGCACTGACCATCCTCAGCTCGATGTTCCTCCACGGGGGCTTCCTGCATCTCGGCGGCAACATGCTGTACCTGTGGATCTTCGGCGACAACGTGGAGGACACCCTCGGCCACGCGCGCTTTCTGCTGCTCTACCTCGCCTCCGGGATCGGCGCGGCGCTGGCCCAGACCGTGGTCAACCCATCGGCGAAGGTCCCCATGGTCGGGGCCAGCGGGGCGGTGTCCGGCATCCTGGGCGCGTACTTGCTGCTCTTCCCGTACGCGACCATCCTCACCCTCGTGACCTTCGGCTTTTTCTGGCGGTTCATCCATCTCCCGGCTCTCGTCGTGCTCGGCCTGTGGATCCTCCTCCAGTTCCTCTCCGGGTATCTCAGTCTCGGTGCGGCGGGTGACGCGGGGGGCGGCGTCGCCTTCTTCGCCCACATCGGCGGATTCTTCGTGGGGATGGCGCTGCTGTTTGTTCTGCGGCCCCGCGCGGGCCGTCGCCTATAATGAAACCAGAATGAAGAAAACCCCCCAGAAAACGCGCATCGACCGGTTACTCGTCGACAAGGCCCTCGTCGAAAGCCGTGAGCGGGCGGCCCGGCTCATCCTGGCCGGGGAGGTTCTGGTCGACGGCCGGCGCGTCGACAAGGCGGGGGCGCTCGTACCGGTGACCGCGGAGATCGAGATCACCGGCCGTTCGCCGTACGTGAGCCGCGGTGGAGAAAAACTGGCCCACGCCCTCAAGCATTTCGGGACGGCCGTGACGGGTCGCGTTTGCCTCGACATCGGCGCGTCCACCGGCGGCTTCACCGACTGCCTGCTCCAGCACGGCGCCGCGCGGGTGTTCGCCGTGGACGTCGGCACCGGTCAGCTCGACGTCAAGCTCCGAAAGGATCCGCGCGTGTTGGTCATGGAACAGACCAACGCGCGGGTGCTCGATCCTCGCGTCTTCCCCGAGCGTCCGTCGCTGGCCGTGGTCGACGTCGCGTTCATCTCGCTCGAGAAGATCCTGCCCCCGGTGTTCGGGGCACTGGCTCCCCGCGGCGAGGTCATCGCGCTGGTCAAGCCCCAGTTCGAGGTCGGTCGCGAGATCGTCGGCAAGGGCGGGGTCGTGCGCGATCCCGTGCATCACCGGGCGGTGGTGGCCCGGCTCGCCCGCTACTCGGTGCTGCGAGGGTGGCACGTGTTCGGCGTCACCGCCTCTCCGCTGCATGGACCCAAGGGCAACCGTGAATTCTTCCTCCATCTCTCGAGCCACGGCCGCACGGCCGCCGACCTCGAAACGCTGATCACGAGAACCGTCGAGGCCCTGGCGTGAAACGCCTCGGCGCCGTCGCCAAGACGGACGCCGCCGAGGCGGGAGGGGCTCTGAGGATGCTGGCCGGGTGGGCCGCCGAGCGCGGGCTCGCCCTGGTGGTCGAAAAAGAAACCGCGGACCTCGCGCCCGATCTCCATCTGGCCACCGCCCGCAAGGCCGACCTTCCGTCACACGCCGACCTGATCGTCGTTCTGGGCGGCGACGGGACGCTCCTGTCGATGGCGCGGGCCGTCGGCGACCTCGCGATCCCCATCGTGGGCGTCAACCTGGGCGATCTCGGGTTCCTCACCGCGACCACCCTCGACGAGATGGTCCCCGCGCTCGACGCGCTCCTGCGCGGCGAGATGGTGATCGAGGAGCGGATGATGCTGGGCACCCGCGTCCATCGCGGCGGCCAGATCGTCGGTACGTGGCTCGGGCTGAACGACACCGTGATCACCAAGGCCGCGATGAGCCGCATCATCAACCTGTCCGTCTCCATCGACGGCCAGCACGCGATCCTCTACCGCGCCGACGGCCTGATCGTCTCGACGCCGACCGGCTCCACGGCCTACTCGCTGTCCGCGGGCGGCCCGATTCTTTACCCCACCATGGACGGCGTCGTGCTCACGCCCATCTGCTCCCACACGCTGACCAACCGTCCGATCGTCGTGCCCGGCGGCCAGCACGTCGAGATCACGCTGCTGACGGCGCAGGAGGTGATGCTGACCGTCGACGGCCAGGTCGGCTTCAGCTTGCGCGAGCACGACCGGGTCGAGGTCGGTCGTGCGCCGGCGTCGATCCGGCTCGTCCGTTTCAGGGACTTCTTTTCCGTGCTGCGGACCAAGCTCAAGTGGGGTGAGCGGTAGTCTGATTCCGGATACAGATTGAGCTGGGGACGGGGAGTGGTCTAGCATCGCGTCGATGCTCCGCGAACTGCGCATCCGCAACCTGGCCGTCATCGAGGCGGTCTCGGTGCCGTTCGAGGCCGGGCTCAACGTGCTGACCGGAGAGACCGGCGCCGGCAAATCGATCCTCGTCGACGCGCTCCTGCTCGTGCGCGGCGCGCGCGCTCAGTCCGACGCCATTCGAACCGAGGCCGACGTGGCCACGGTCGAGGCGGTGTTCGACGTCGAGGGCGATGCCGCGGTGCGCGGCGTGCTCGACTCCGCGGGCCTGGCGGCCGAGGGCGGCGAGCTGGTGATCCGCCGCGAGCTCGCGCGCTCCGGCCGGCATCGCGCGTTCGTGAACGACTCGCCGGTGACCGTGACGTTCCTCCAGCGCCTCGGCGACCACCTCGTCGACGTGCACGGCCAGCACGAGCAGCAGCGGCTCCTCGAGCCGTCCGCGCAGCTCGACCTGCTCGACCGGTTCGCCGAAGCCGAGGGGCTGCGCGCGCGCATCGGCGACCTCCACGCGGGCCTCCGCGAGGTGGAGGCGGCGATCGCGGTCCTTCGCGGCACCGTGCGCGACGCCGCCCAGCGCGAAGACCTCCTGCGCTTTCAGCTCTCCGAGCTGGACGGCGCGCGCCTGCGTCCCGGCGAGGAAGAGGAGCTACGGACCGAGCAGCGCCGGCTCCAGCACGCCGAGCGCTTCACGACCGGGATCACGGAGGTGACCGAGACGGTCAGGGACGACGAATCCTCCGCGCTCGCCCGGATCGCGCGCGCCGTGAAGATCCTGCGCGACCTCGGACGTCTCGACCCGGTCTTCGCGGCGCCGGCCGACGCGCTGGACGCCGCCGGCGTTCAGATCGAGGAAGCGCTGCTGGCCCTGCGGGAGCTGCGCGCGGCGATCTCCGCCGACCCGGCCGCTCGCGAGGCCGTCGAAGACCGTCTGGACGCGCTCATCCGCCTCAAGCGCAAGTACGGCGATTCGGTCGAGGCCATGCTCGCGTTTCGAGGGACGGCCGCCGACGATCTCGATCGCCTGGCTCGCCACGACGAGCTGCTCGCCACCGAGGAAGCCCGGCTGGCGAGCCTGCGCGAAGACGCGCGCGAGGTCGCCGGACAGCTCGGCGTCGCGCGCCGGGCCGCCGCGACACGCCTGTCCACGCTCGTTCAGAAGGAAGTGCGGGCGCTCGGGATGGAACGCGCGGTGTTCGAGGTCGGTCTCGAGGCGCTGCCGCCCGATCAGCTCTCCGCGCGCGGACTGGAGCGCGCGGAGTTTCGCTTCGGCGCCAACCCCGGCGAGGACGTGCACCCGCTGGCCCGCGTCGCCTCCGGGGGCGAGCTGTCGCGGACCATGCTCGCGCTCGAGGTGGTCCTCGCCACCGCCGACCGCATCCCGACCATGGTCTTCGACGAGGTCGACGCGGGCATCGGCGCCCGCACCGCGGGCGCGCTCGCGCACAAGCTCTCGGCCGTGGCGGCGCGGCGTCAGGTGCTGTGCGTGACCCACCTCGCGCCGATCGCCGCGGCGGCCCAGCACCACGTGCGGGTGGTGAAGTCGGTGCGCGCCGGTCGCACCCGCGCGACGGTCGGAGCGCTCAAGGCCGACGAGCGCGTGGAGGAGATCGCGCGCATGCTCGGCGGCGATCCGCCCACCGCGGCCGCGCTCGGCCACGCGCGAGAGCTGCTGGGGGCGTCGCGCCGGACCCGGCCTGTATAATGGGTCACGAGTCATGTTGAACGCCCTCCTGCGCACGATCTTCGGCACCAAGCACGAGCGCGACGTCAAGCGCACGATGCCGGCGGTACTGGCCATCAACGCCCTCGAACCCGCCCTGAAAGGGCTCGACGACGTGGCCCTGCGCGCGAAGACCGCGGAGCTTCGCGGGAAGCTGGGCAACGAGGTCGATCTGGACGAAGTCCTGCCCGAGGCCTTCGCGGTGTGCCGTGAGGCCGCGCGGCGCGCGCTCGGCATGCGCCACTTCGACGTGCAGCTCATCGGTGGGATGGTCTTGCACAGCGGCACGATCGCCGAGATGGCGACCGGCGAAGGCAAGACGCTGGTGGCCACGCTACCCGCGTACCTCAACGCGCTCGGCGGCGAGGGCGTCCACATCGTCACCGTGAACGACTACCTGGCCCGCCGCGACGCCCAGTGGATGGGCCCGGTCTACGACGCGCTGGGGCTCTCGGTCGGCGTGATCCAGCACGAGGCCTCGTTCCTCTACGATCCCGGCTACGTCACGCAGGACGTCCGCATGCTCGCGCTCAGGCCGTGCACGCGCCCGGAGGCGTACCAGGCCGACATCACCTACGGGACCAACAACGAGTTCGGGTTCGACTACCTCCGCGACAACATGCGCTTCACCCGCGAGGAGATGGTCCAGCGCAACCTGAACTACGCCATCGTCGACGAGGTGGACTCGATCCTCATCGACGAGGCCCGCACCCCGCTCATCATCTCCGGGCCCGCCGACGAATCGACGGAGCTCTACTACAAGATCGACCGCATCATCCCCAAGCTGCGCCGGGCCGCCACCATCGTCGAGGGCAAGCTCTCGGAGATCGAGGAAGAGAAGGACGGCGACTACATCGTCGACGAGAAGTCCAAGGCGGTGGCGCTGACCGAGCAGGGGATCGCGTCCTGCGAGCGCCTCCTCAACGTCGACAACCTCTACGATCCGCAGCACATCGACGTGCTGCACCACATCCAGCAGGCCCTGCGCGCCCACGCGCTGTACCGCAAGGACGTCGACTACGTGATCAAGGACGGGCAGGTGATCATCGTCGACGAGTTCACCGGACGCATGATGCCGGGACGCCGCTGGTCGGACGGCCTGCACCAGGCCGTCGAGGCCAAGGAAGCGGTCCGCATCGAGCGCGAGAACCAGACCCTGGCCACCATCACCTTCCAGAACTACTTCCGGATGTACAAGAAGCTCGCGGGCATGACGGGCACGGCCGAGACCGAGGCCGAGGAATTCGCCAAGATCTACAAGCTCGACGTCACCGTGATCCCCACCAACCGAAATCTCATCCGGATCAACAACCCGGACGTGGTGTACAAAACCGAGCGCGAGAAGTTCAACGCGGTGGTCGAGGACATCATCAAGTGCCACGAGAAGGGCCAGCCCGTGCTGGTGGGCACGGTGTCCATCGAGAAGTCGGAGCAGCTCTCCAAGCTGCTCAAGAAGCGCGGGGTCCGTCACGAGGTGCTCAACGCCAAGTACCACGACCGGGAGGCGGAGATCGTGGCCCAGGCCGGTCGCGAGGCCGGCGTCACCATCGCCACCAACATGGCCGGGCGCGGCACCGACATCCTGCTCGGCGGCAATCCCGACTTCCTGTCGAAGGAAATTCTTCGCAAGCGTGGGCTCGATCCGGCCACGGCGCCCGCCGAAGCGCGCACGACCGCGCTCCAGGAGGGCCGGCGCATCACGGAGCCCGAGCACGAGCGAGTGGTCGGGCACGGCGGTCTGCACATCGTGGGCACCGAGCGTCACGAGTCGCGCCGCATCGACAACCAGCTGCGCGGACGCTCCGGCCGCCAGGGCGATCCCGGGTCGTCGCGCTTCTACCTGTCGCTCGAGGACGACCTGCTGCGGATCTTCGGCTCGCAGCGCATCCAGAAGATCATGGACCGTCTGGGGATGGAGGAAGGCGAGCCCATCGAGCACAAGCTCGTGACCCGCGCCATCGCCACCGCCCAGAAGCGCGTCGAGAACCACAACTTCGAGATCAGGAAGCACCTGCTCGAATACGACGACGTCATGAACAAGCAGCGCGAGATCGTCTACGGCATGCGCCGGCAGATCCTCGATGGCGAGAGCCAGACCGAGACCATCGCCGAGTGGATCGACGATCTCGTCGCTGTCACCGTCGATCCGTACGCGTCGGGCGAGGCGCACCCCGAAGACTGGGATCTCGCGGGATTGAGCGAGGCGCTCTCCCGCCAGTTCGACACGCGAATCCCCGCCTCGCGCTTCCAGGAGGTGGCGACGCGCGAGGGGCTCGAGGAGCTGGTCGGCGAAGCCGTCCGTGAGCGCTACGCCGAGCGTGAACGTGAGCTGGGCGCCGAGCTGCTGCGGGCGCTCGAGCGCCACGAGATGCTGATCGTGATCGACACGCAGTGGAAGGACCACCTGCTGTCGATCGATCACCTCAAGGAGGGCATCGGGCTGCGCGGCTACGGCCAGCGCGATCCGCTCACCGAGTACAAGCGCGAGGCCTTCGACCTCTTCCAGAGCATGGCCGAGCGCACGAAGGCGCTGGTGGTCGAGCGCCTGTTCAAGGTCCAGATCGTCCGCGAGGCGCCGATGGATCTGCCCGCGATGACCGCGTGGGCGGACACCACGGAATCCCGCGGCGAGTCGCCGGCCTCGACCGGCCGCCGCGCTGAAGGTGGAGCGCCGCGCAAGCCGGCTCCGCGCGCCGCCGACGGCAGCAAGGTCGGCCGCAACGATCCTTGCCCCTGCGGCTCCGGCAAAAAATACAAGAAGTGCTGCTACTTGAAAGGGGCCTGATCCCCGTCATCTAGGGTCCCCCGCCTGGCTTGGCCCCACCCCTGGTGCTTTTTTCTTTGGAGAGTTCGGGGGTGTCGTGCTAAAGAACTCCATGCGCCTCGAATCAGTCGTCCTCCACGGATTCAAATCGTTCGGTCATCGCACGACCGTCAAGGTGTTGCCCGGCATCACCGCCATCGTCGGTCCCAACGGCTGCGGTAAGTCCAACATCTCCGACGCGGTCCGCTGGACGCTGGGCGAGCAGAGCGCCAAGACCCTGCGCGGGCAGAAGATGGAAGACCTGATCTTCCACGGCTCGGCGTCGCACAAGCCGGTGGGGCTGGCCGAGGTCGAGCTGACGTTCAGCAACGACGGGACGCTCTCGGTGCCGTGGAGCGAGATCGCGGTGGGCCGCCGGCTCTATCGCACGGGCGAGAGCGAGTACGTGCTGAACGGGAGCGAGTCGCGGCTGCGAGACATCCTCGATCTCTTCGCCGGGACCGGCGCCAACCCCCGCGCGTACTCGGTCATGGACCAGGACAAGCTGAACCACGTGCTCACCGCCAAGCCGCACGAGCGGCGGGTCTTCATCGAAGAGGCGGCGGGCATCGCGCGCTACAAGCAGCAGCGCAACGAGACCCAGGGCAAGCTCGACGCCTCGCGCCAGAACCTCCTGCGCGTGCGCGACGTGATGGACGAGGTCAAGCGGCAGCTCGGCTCGCTGGAGCGCCAGGCCCGGCGCGCGCAGCAGTACAAGGCTCTCGAAGTCGAGCGGCGCGAGCTGGCGTTGACGCTCGTGGCCGCCGACTACGCGGTGCTGAAGGCAGAGGGCGATCGACTGGCCCGCGAGATCGGCGCTGCCGGCGACCGCGAGGGGGAGATCCGCGCGCGCATCGCCCAGCTCGCGGCCCGCGACGCGGGCCAGCGTCAGGTGATCCTGGAATCCGACCACCGCCTGGCCGATTTTCGCGGCTCGCTCCAGAAGGTCCAGTCGGAGCTCGAGCGCTTGCTCGAGCGGCGCGAGCAGATGGGGATCCAGCTCCGCGAGGCCGAGGACGAAGGGCAGCGACTGACCGACGAGGTCCAGCAGACCATCGAGCGGCTGGGAGGAATCGCCGAGGACCGCGAGCTCACGAGCACGTCGCTCCGCGACGCCGAGCGCCTGGTCGTCGAGCGGGCCGTCACCGTGCGCGAGCTGGAGGCGAGCGTCGAGCAACACCGCGCCGGACTGGCCGGCGAGCGCGATCGGGCGGAAGCGCTGCGTCTCGAGCAGGTCCGCATCGCGGGCGAGCGGACGGACTTGATGCGGTCGGCCGGCGAGCTGCGCGAGCGCGAGCTTCAGCTCACGCGCCGTCGCGAGCGTCTCGCCGCCGAGCGGAGCGAGGCCGAGGCCGAAGGGGAGCGGTTGTCGGCCGGCCGTGCGGCGATCGAGATCGCGCGCGATCAGGCCCTGGTCGACCTCGAGTCGCTCCGTCGCGACCGCGAAGCCGCGCAGATCGACCTCCACCGGCTCGAGGCGGACCTCGACCAGATCGAGCGCCGGATCGCGGAGGCCAGACTCACGCTGGCCTCGAAGAGCTCGAGCCTGGACGCGCTACGCCAGCTCGAGCGCGCCCGCGAGGGATACGGGGCTGGCGTGCGGGCGGTCTTCGCCGAGGGCGCGTCGGCTCCTGGCGTGGTGGGCACCGTGGCCGATCTGCTCGAGGTCCCGGGCGAGCTGGAGCGCGCGGTCGAAGCCGTGCTGGGCGAGCGCCTGCAGTGGATCGTCGTCGAGCGCTTCGAGCACGCGCGGGCCGCCGTGGCCTACTTGCGATCGATCGACGGCGGCGCGGCCACGTTCGTTCCGCTCGACCACCTGCCCGCGGGAGAGCCGGTGCCGTCCGACAACGGCGTGCGGTGGATCGCCGGCCGCGTGGGAGCGCGGTCGGCCGGCCTGGTGCCCTACCTCCTCGGTCACGTCGCGGTGGTCGAGCACCTGGACGAGGCCGAAGCCCTCTGGCGAAAGAACGGCGTGGTGGCGACGTACGTCACGCCCGCCGGCGAAGTGCTGGCGCCGTCGGGGCGTCTCCACGGCGGCGGCGCCGATGACGCGTCGGCCACCGGAGCGCACTCGCTGCTGGCCCGAAAGCGTCAGATCCGTGAGCTCGAGGAAGACGTGGCGGCGCTGGAGACCGGTATCGGGACCATGCAAGCCACCGCCGCCGCGATGGCGACGGACCTCGACGCGCTCCGCGGGCGGCTGGTGGCGCTCGACCGATCCATCCAGGCGAGGGAGACCGCTCGGGTGGCCGGAGACAAGGATCTCGAGCAAGCCGGGCGCGAGATCGAGCGTGTCGAGCGCCATGCCGAAACGGTGCGGATCGAGACCGGACAGGTCGAGGCCGAATATCAGAACGCGATCGAGCTGCTCGGACGGCTGGAGCAGCGCATCACCGCCGCGCGCGAGGCCGAAGCGGGACGCGAGAGCGCGATGACGGCGCTGCGCGCGGCGATCGAGGCCGGGCAAGAGCGCGAGACCGCGCTGGTCGGCGAGCTGACGACCTGCCGGGTCGATACCGCCTCGGTGTCGGAGCGCGTGGAGGCGCTCCGGCGCGAGCTCAGCCGACTGGACGAGATGGAAGTCGATCTCGGTCAGCGGCTTCGCCAGGCGCAGACGCGAGCGGCCCAGGTCGGCGAGCGGCGCGTCTGGCTCAGCGAAGAGCGTGAGCGTACCGACGTCGCCGCCCGTGAAGTCGCCACCGAGCGGGACCGCGCCGAGGTCGAGACCCGGCAGGCGTCGGAGCACCACGAGCGTCTCGTCGCCGAGGCGAGGGCGGTGGAGCACGAGCTGCGGGGCGTCGAGTCGGACGGCCGGCGCCTGGTCGAGTCGATTCACGAGCTGGAGCTGGCCGCCACCGAGCGCCGGGTACGGCGCGAGGAGCTGGCCCAGGAGGCGCAGCGCACGTACGGGAGCGACGAGACCGCGCTGCTCGAGCGGCACGATCCCCAGCGCGACTTCGAGCCCGTCCGCGCTCGTCTCGCCGAGCTGACCGACAAGCTCGGGTCGATCGGTCCCGTCAACCTCGTCGCCGACGAGGAATACCGCGAGCTGGACGAGCGCCTGACGTTTCTCCGGACCCAGCACGACGACCTCTCGGCCTCGATCAAGGACCTCGAGAAGGCGCTGCGCGGGATGACGCGGACGGCCCAGGAGCGGTTCCTCCAGGCCTTCCAGGAGATCAACGGCCGCTTCGCCGAGATCTTCGAGCGTCTCTTCGAGGGCGGACGCGCCGAGCTGAGACTCGTGGAGGCCGAAGAGGGCGGCGACCCGCTCGACACCGGGGTCGATCTGATGGCGCAGCCACGCGGCAAGCGCCTTCAATCGGCCACCCTGCTGTCGGGGGGAGAGCGCGCGCTGACCGGCCTGGCTCTGCTGTTCGCGATCTTCTACTTCCGGCCGAGCCCGTTCTGCATGCTCGACGAGGTGGACGCGCCCCTCGACGACGCCAACATCCACCGGTTCCTCCGGGTCCTGCGCGAGTTGACCACGCAGACCCAGTTCCTCGTCATCACCCACAACCGCGCCACCATGGAAGCCGCCGACGTCCTCTACGGAGTCACGATGGAGGAGCCCGGTCTCTCCAAGCTGGTCTCGGTCAACCTCGCGGAGGCCGACTAGCGCCGTTCAGCGGCGTGAAATGACCGAGGCGATACGTTAGACTCGGTCCCTCACGCCATGGCGGGGCTGGGGACGTATCTCAATCAGTTACGAAAAGAACGCGGGCCTTCGATCGAAGAGCTGGCCCGTGTCACTCGCGTCGCGTCCCGCTATCTCGAGGCGCTCGAGCGCGACGACTTCGACACCCTCCCGGCTCCCGTCTTCACGCGAGGCTACATCCGCGCGTACTGTCAGGCCCTCGGGGTTCCGGCCGACGAAGCGCTGTCGCGCTACGCCGAGACCGTCAAGGTCCCCGTTCCGCCGGCGCCGGTCGCGGTGACAGCGGCGCAATCGTCCGCCGACGACGGACGGCGTGCGCGGGGCACGTTGCTGCTGAGCTTCGTGCTGCTCGTCGGGTTCGGGGTGGCCCTGTTCGCGGCCACGCTGTTCTTGCAGTCGGGACGCCCGGGCATCAGCGCCCGTCCCGCGGCGCCGCCGACCCCGAAGGTCGAGGTGGCGGCCACGACGTCCCCGGCACCCCCCGCGCCGGAGCCGGCTCCGACGACGCCTGAGCCCGCGGCGGCACCGACACCGGAAGTTCCTTCACCCGTCGCGTCGCCCCCGGCCCCCGCCGCCCCCACTCCGCCGGCGCCTTCCGCCCCGGCCACGTCGCCCGCCGCGGCGCCAGCGCCCGCAACGCAGAAGCCGGCGTCGTCCCCCGCCGCGGCTCCCGCCGTGCGCGCCGCGGAGGCGAAGCCCGCGACGCCGGCGGAGTCTCGGCCCGCCACGGAGCCCCCGCGGCCCGTGACCGTCGTGGTCGACCCTCCTCCGCTCCAGCTCAGGAGCGTGGTGTCCCCGTACCGCCTGGTCGCGCGGACGATGGAAGCGACGTGGCTGCGCGTGCGTACCGACGACGGTCGGGCATCCGAGGAAACGATCCCGGCCGGCGAGGTGCGGGAGTGGATCTCCAATCGCCCGTTCATCGTCACCATCGGCAACGCGGCCGGCGTCGCCCTCGAGCTGAACGGTCAGAAGCTACCGCCGCTCGGGGGGCACGGCGCGGTGATCAACCGGCTGATCCTGCCTCCCGCCGAGCCGTGAGACTCTTCTCGGGCCTGGGCGAGCGACTCCGCGCGGGACTCCAGCGCTCGCGGGAGATGCTCGGCAGCGAGCTGGCGGCGATCTTCGAGCCGGAGCGCCCGATCGACGAGGCGCTCTATACCGAGCTCGAAGAGGTGCTCATCGCGGCCGACCTCGGCGCCGCCATCGCCGCGGATTTCACCAACCGTGCCCGCGAGGAGGTCATGTTCGGCACGGTCACGCGTGCCGACGAGTTGCGGCCGCTGTTCCGTCGGTTCCTGACCGACACCCTCACGCCGGCGGCTCAGCCACTGTCTCTCGACCAGCGACCCTCCGTGATCTTGATGCTCGGGGTCAACGGCTCGGGCAAGACCACGACCTGCGCCAAGCTCGCCTCGATGATCCAGGGGCAGGGTGGCCAGGTGCTGCTGGCCGCCGCCGACACCTTCCGCGCCGCGGCCATCGAGCAGCTCGAGACCTGGGGCACGCGGATCGGCGTCGAGGTGATCCACCAGGCCGCCGGATCGGATCCCGCCGCGGTGGTCTTCGACGCCGTCAAGGCCGCGACCGCGCGAAGTGTCGACGCGCTCGTCATCGACACCGCGGGGCGGCTCCACACCAAGTCGAACCTGATGGCCGAGCTGGTGAAGCTTCGGCGGGTGATCGAGCGCCAGCTGCCGGGCGCGCCCCACGAGAGCCTGATGGTGCTCGACGCGCCCACCGGGCAGAACGGCTTCGCCCAAGCGCGGCAGTTCCACGAGGCGATCACGCTCTCGGGCATCGTGCTGACCAAGCTCGACGGCACCGCCAAGGGCGGGATCGTCGTCCGCATCGTCCGCGAGCTGGGACTGCCCATCAAGCTCGTGGGCGTGGGCGAGCGGGCGGAGGATCTCCAGCCGTTCGAGCCCGGCCCGTTCGTCGACGCGCTGGTGCCGGTCAAGTGAGCACGACAGTGGACGTCGAGCGCGACGCGCGCTTCATGCGCCGGGCGCTCGAGCTGGCCGAGCGCGGGCGAGGGCTCACGTCACCGAACCCGATGGTGGGCGCCGTGGTGGTCAGCGACGGGGTGATCGTGGGCGAGGGCTATCACGAGCGCGCGGGTGGGCCTCACGCCGAGGTGGTCGCGCTGGCCGCGGCCGGCCCGCGGAGCCGCGGCGCCACGATCTACGTGACCCTCGAGCCGTGCTCGTATCACGGCCGGACCCCGCCCTGCGCGCGGGCCGTCATCGATGCGGGCATTCGCCGCGTGGTGGCGGCACTCGTCGATCCCAATCCACGCGTGAGCGGACGCGGGCTCGACACGTTGCGCGCCGCCGGCGTCGAGGTGGCCGACGCGATTCTCACCGACCACGCCGAGCGGCAGAACCGCGCGTTCGTGGCGGCCATGCGGCTCGGCCGGCCTCACGTGACGCTCAAGGCCGCGATGACCCTCGACGGACGGATCGCCGATCGCCAGGGCGAGTCGAAGTGGATCACCGGCGAGGCGGCGCGGGCGGTGGCGCACCGTCTCCGCGCCGAATCGGACGCGATCGTCGTGGGCGTGGGGACGGTCCTGCGCGACGATCCGGCGCTCACCGTGCGTCTCGGGCGGCCCTGGCCGCGCGAGCCCTATCGCGTCGTGCTCGACACCCGCGCGCGCACGCCCCTCGACGCGCGGGTGATCGCGGCCGGCACCCCGGCCCGCGCGCTGGTCATCACGGGCGACGACGCCGATCCGGCCCGCGTCGCCGCGCTCACCGCGGTGGGGGCCACGGTGGTGCCCGTCGCGCGGAGCGACGACCACGTCGACCCGCGGGCGGCCCTCGCCGCGCTCGCCGAGCGCGAAGTCCGCGCCGTCCTCGTGGAGGGCGGCGGCGAGGTCCACGGCGGGTTCGTGGACGCCGGGCTCGTCGACCGCGTGGCCGTCTTCGTCGCCCCCCGGGTGATGGGGGGACGAGCGGCAACGCCGTCTATCGGTGGGTCGGGCCTCCCGCTGGGCGGCGCCCTCCGTCTCAGCACCCTCGAGGTCTCCCGTCTCGGCGACGATCTCCTCATCGAGGCCGACGTCCTCCGAGGAGCTCCCTGATGTTCACGGGGATCGTCGAGGAGCTGGGCGAGATCCGCGAGGTGAGGGAGACCGCCGCCACCCGGCGGCTCGTGGTCAGCGCCGCCGTCACCCTCGACGGCAGCGAGCTGGGGGCCAGCGTGGCCATCAACGGCGTCTGCCTCACGGTCGTGGAGCGGACGGGCGACGGATTCGCGTTCGACGTGGGGCCCGAGACGCTCGAGCGGACCGCGCTCTCGCACGTGGTCGTCGGCGATCGGGTCAACCTGGAGCGTCCGCTCCGGCTCGGCGCGGCCCTCGGCGGGCACCTCGTCCTCGGTCACGTCGATGGGGTAGCCCTCGTCACCGACGTATCGCGTGTAGAATCTACGGCACGGGTTCGCTTTGCCCTGCCCGGTCCGGAGCTGGCGCCGTTGCTGGTGTCCAAGGGCTCGGTGGCCGTCGACGGGGTGAGCCTCACCGTGGCGGCGCTGGACGATGCGGGCTTCGAGGTGATGTTGATTCCGCACACGCTGGAGGTCACGAACCTGAGACGGCTCACGCCAGGACGAGCGGTCAACATCGAGACCGACGTGATCGGCAAGTACGTGCTCCGATCGCTCGCCCTCAGGGGGACGGCATGACGGTGCTCTCCACGGTCGAAGAGGGGATCGAGGAGATCCGCCAGGGGCGGATGCTCGTCGTCGTCGACGACGAGGACCGCGAGAACGAGGGCGACCTCGTGATGGCCGCCGACAAGTGCACGCCCGAAGCCATCAACTTCATGGTCAAGCACGGACGCGGGCTCATCTGCGTCCCCATGACGGGTGAGCGGCTCGACGAGCTGCAGATTCCCATGATGGTGCCCAACAACACCGCGCCCCTGGGCACCGCGTTCACCCAGACCGTGGACGCGCGGCACGGCGTGACGACCGGGATCTCCACCTACGACCGCGCGGTGACCACCCGGATCCTGGTGGCCGCCGGAACCAAGCCGACCGATCTGACCCGTCCCGGACACATGAACCCGCTGCGGGCCGAGCCGGGCGGGGTGCTCCGCCGGGCCGGTCACACCGAGGCGGCCGTCGATCTGGCCCGGCTGGCCGGCTGCTATCCCGCGGGCGTGATCTGCGAGGTGCTCGACGACGAGGGCCGGATGGCGCGGCTGCCCGAGCTGGCCGTCATCGCGGGCCAGCACGGCCTCAAGATGATCACGATCCGAGACCTGATCGAGTACCGGCGCCACAAGGAGAAACTGGTCCAGCGCGTGGCCACCACGCGGCTGCCCACGGAGTTCGGCGAGTTCACCGCCGTCGCTTTCGAGACCACGGTCTATCGGCGCGTGCACATCGCGCTGATCAAGGGCGACGTGGCGGGCGACGAGCCGGTGCTGGTGCGGATGCACTCCGAGTGCCTCACCAGCGACGTGTTCCGCTCCCGGCGGTGCGACTGCGGCCCTCAGCTCGAGAAGGCGTTGTCGATGATCCAGAAGCAGGGGTGCGGTGTGCTCGTGTACCTGCGTCAGGAGGGCCGGGGGATCGGGCTGCACAACAAGATCCGCGCCTACGAGTTGCAGGACCAGGGGCAGGACACGGTCGAGGCCAACGAGAGCCTCGGGTTCAAGGCCGACCTCCGCGACTACGGCATCGGGGCCCAGATCCTCGTCGATCTCGGCGTGCGCAAGTTCCGCCTGCTCACCAACAATCCGAGAAAGATCGTGGGACTCGAGGGCTACGGCCTTCAGTTCGTGGAGCGCGTCCCCATCGAGGTCCCGGCGACCGACGACAACCGCAAGTACCTCAGCACGAAGCGGGACAAGCTCGGTCACCTGCTCTCGTCGCTGCCGGACTGAGAGCATGGCGGGGCGAGCGCCTGCGCCGCGTCGGGATCACGTCGACGCCTCCGCGCGTTACGCCGTGGTGGCGGCGCGCTTCAACGAATCCATCAGCCGCCGACTGGTCGAGGGCGCGCTCCACGCGTTCGCCGCGGCCAAGGTCGCCGAGGACCGCGTGGACGTCCACTGGGTGCCCGGCTCGTTCGAGCTGCCGCTGGCCGCGATGCATCTGGCGGAGTCCAGGCGTTACGCCGGCATTGTCTGCGTCGGGGTGGTGATCCGCGGGCAGACCCCGCACTTCGAACACGTCGCGCGCGAAGCCGCCTCGGGGATCCGTCACGTCGCGCTGACCACCGGCGTGCCGACGGGCTTCGGCGTCATCACCACGCTCGACGAGGAGCAGGCCTGGGCGCGCGCGGGCGGCGCCGTCGGCAACCGCGGCGAAGAAGCCGCTGCCGCCGTCATCGAGATGGCCGCGTTCGTTCAGCAGGTCAAGCAGGGCACCCGCAAGCGGCGGCGCTGATGGGCAGACGACGAAAGGCGCGGGAAGTCGCGCTGCAGTTTCTCTATCAGCTCGATCAACACGGCGACACGGATCCGACCGAGCACGAGACGGAATTCTGGAGCCGGCACCCGGTGGACGAGGCCACGCGCGCGTTCGCCTCCACGCTCGTGCGGGGCGCCATGAGCCGTCACATCGAAGTCGACAAGCTCATCGCCCAGTACACGGAGCACTGGGATCTCGACCGGATGGCGGTCGTCGACCGCAACATCCTGCGCCTGGCCGTGTACGAGCTGCTCGATCAGAGCACGGCGCCGCCCAAGGTCGCCATCAACGAGGCGATCGAGATCAGCAAGAAGTTCGGGACCGGCGAATCGAGCCGGTTCATCAACGGGATCCTCGACCGCGTGCACAAGGAACTGCGCGCGGCGTCCTGAGGGGCGGGATCCCGTGCGCTACGCGATCCTGTCCGACATCCACGGCAACCTCGAGGCCCTCCACGCGGTGCTCGCCCACGCCGATTCCCGCGCCGAGGCCGTGCTGGTCCTCGGCGACATCGTCGGCTACGGCGCGGATCCCCAGGCCTGCCTCGAGCGGGTGGCCGAGCGCGCCGACGCGGTCGTGGCGGGAAACCACGAGCATGGGGTCGTCGGGATGCTCGATCTCGGGTGGTTCAACGATCGAGCGCGGATGGCGCTGGAATGGACGCGCGGGCAGCTCGATGACGATCACCTCGCGTGGCTCCGCACACGGCCGCTCACCGTGGAGATCGACGACGCCACGCTCGTGCACGCCTCGCCCGATCAACCCGCTGAGTGGGACTACCTGCTCTCCGCGGAGGACGGGTTCGACGTCTTCGGCGCCTTCGCCACCCGGCTCTGCTTCGTCGGCCACTCGCACCGGCCGGCCGCGTGGTCCGTCGGCTCGTCCGGCCGCGCCCACGAACCGGGGACGCACGAGATCGACCTCGAGGCGGGCCGGCGCTACGTGATCAACGTCGGCAGCGTGGGACAGCCGCGCGACCGTGACTCGCGCGCCTCCTACGCGCTCTGGGACCTCGACGCTCGCCGCGTGACCATCGAGCGCGTGCCCTACGATCGAGTCACCGCGGGACGGAAGATCCTGAGCGCGGACCTGCCGAGATTCCTCGCCGACCGCCTGATGATCGGCGCTTGACGACGGGCCCGCTGCGCGAGGTCGCCGTTCACGGGCTCGCGGTCGTGGCCGGCGCCGTGGCGCTGGCGCTGGCCTTTCCCGGAACGGACTGGTCGGGCGCGGCGTGGGTCGCGCTGGCTCCCGTCGTCGTGCTTGCGCTCCTGCGCCCCCCGCGCGCGGCGTTCGGTCTCGGGTGGCTCGGGGGCTTCGTGTTCTTCCTGCTCCTGCTGCGCTGGCTGAACTTCACGTTCCGGGTCTACAGCGCGATCCCGTGGCCGCTCGTGTGGCTTCCCACCGCGCTGCTCGCGGCCTACTGCGGTCTCTACACCGGTCTGTTCGCGGGCGCGCTGTCGTGGATCGGGGCTCGTCGCTCGAGCCTCGCCGCCGTCGCCGCCGCTCCCTTCCTGTGGGTCGTGCTCGAGTGGACGAGGGGATGGCTGATGGGAGGCTTTCCGTGGGGCCATCTCGGCTACTCGCAGTATCGACACCTCGCGGTCATTCAGATCGCCGAGCTGGGCGGAGTCTACGCGGTGTCGTTCCTGGTGATCGCGGTCAACGCCGCGCTGGCCGCGGTCGTCGTGTCGGGGCCGAGACGCGCGGCCGCGCCGCTCGGAATCGCCGCGCTCCTCGTCGTGGCCACGCTCACGTTCGGCCACGCTCGTCTCGGTGAGGTCGCGCCGGCCGAGACGGCATCGATCGCGGCCCTGCAGCCGTCCATCGCCCAGCCGCTCAAGTGGGACCCCAACTTCGCCATGAGCACGCTCGCCAACTACTTCGACCTCACGCGCCGGGCCGGGCAGGCGCGGCCGGACCTCATCGTGTGGCCGGAGACGTCGACCCCGACCGTGCTTCGACAGGACCCCGCGCTGCTGGCCGCGCTGCGCCGGCTGTCGGGGGAAGTGGGGGCGCCGCTGCTCGTCGGCTCCGTCGACATCGATCAGGCCTCGGCGCCGAAGTATCGTAACAGCGCATTCTTGCTGGACGAACGAGGCGTGGTGAACAGGTATGATAAAATTCAACTCGTTCCATTTGGTGAATACGTGCCGCTCTCGGGCGTGATCGGCTTCGTGAGGGGTTGGGCCGAGTTCATCGCGGATCTCGAGCCCGGCTCCCGCAGCGTGGTGTTCTCGGGTCCGCCAGCCCCCTTTGGGATCGTGATCTGTTACGAAGGGATCTTTCCGGCGCTGGTGCGCCGTTTCGTGAAGGACGGTGCCCGCTTCATGGTGAACATGACCAACGACGGCTGGTTCGGCGAGACCGCCGGCCCGCTTCAACATCTCGCGATGTACCCGTTCCGGGCGGTGGAGCACCGTGTCTCGGTGGTGCGCGCCGCCAATACCGGTGTTTCGGCCATGATCGCTCCGAGCGGAGAGATCACCCGGACGCTGCCGCCCTTCACGCGCGGCGTGCTCGCCGACCGCGTCCCCCTGCGGACTCGCCAGACGCTCTACACGCGCCTGGGCGATTGGCTCGCCTACCTTTCGCTCGCGGTGTCGGCCGTCGGCCTTGGCGCCGCCGCCTGGCGGAGAGCGTAATGGCCGGCGAGCTGCGTCGCGAGGTCGCCGAGCAGGCCCGGCGCGTCGATGAGCTGCGGAGGCATCTTTGACATCCCTGAGAAGGAAAAGCGGCTCAGCCAGCTCGACGCCGAGATGGGGGCGCCGAGCTTCTGGGAGGACAACCGCCGCGCCCAGGAGCTGATCCGCGAGCGGTCGGATCTCCAGCGATTGGTGACGCGGGTCACCGAGCTCGCCAAGCAGGCCGAAGACCTGGGCGTCCTGCTCGAGCTTGCGGACGAAGCCGGCGACAACAGCCTCGACACCGAGATCGACGACGGCCTCCGTCAGCTGCGGCGGGAGCTGGATGACTTCGAGCTCAAGCTCATGCTCTCCGGCCCCCACGACAACAAGGCGTGCGTGCTGTCCATCCACCCCGGCGCCGGCGGCACCGAATCCCAGGACTGGGCCCAGATGCTGATGCGCATGTACCTCCGCTGGTGCGAGCGCCAGGGCTTCAAGGCCGAGGTCGTCGACCTGCTGCCCGGCGAAGAGGCGGGGATCAAGTCCGCCACCATCGAGGTCACCGGGGATTACGCCTACGGATACCTGCGAGGGGAGATGGGCGTGCATCGTCTCATCCGCATCTCGCCCTTCGACGCCTCCCGGCGCCGCCAGACGAGCTTCGCCTCGGTGGCGGTCGTCCCCGAAGTCGACGACGTGGAAGTGACCGTGCGCGAGGACGATCTGCGTATCGACGTGTTCCGTTCCTCGGGTCCGGGTGGGCAGGGCGTCAACACCGCGGACTCGGCGGTGCGGATTACCCACCTGCCCACCAACATCGTGGTTCAGTGCCAGAACGAGCGCTCGCAGCTCCGCAACCGCGACACCGCGATGCGCATCCTCAAGGCCCGGCTCTTCGAAGTGGCCCAGAAGCAGCAGCGGGAGGAGCTCAAGGAGCTGACCGGCGAGAAGAAGGAGATCGCGTTCGGCAGTCAGATCCGCTCCTATACCTTCCATCCGTATCAGCTGATCAAGGACCATCGGACCAGCCTGGAAGTCGGCAACGTCGAGGCCGTGATGGACGGCGACCTCGAGGCGCTGATCACCGCCTATCTCCTGTGGGCGCGGGGACGCGAGGCGTGAGCGGGGACGAGCTGCCGCCGCTCCTGCGCCAGCGCCGGGAGAGCCTCGACGCGCTGCGCGCCCGCGGCATCGATCCGTTCGGCACGCGCTTTCCGGTCACCCACTGGGCCGGCGATCTCAAGGGCCGCCTCGACGGAGCCGGCGAAGACGAGCTGAAGGCGTTCGGGCCGGTGGGCGTGGCCGGTCGGCTCGTCGCCCTCCGCCATCACGGCAAGACGTGCTTCGCTCACCTGATGGACTACACCGGGCGCATCCAGCTCTACGCGCGCGCCGATCAGCTGGGCGACGACTATGCGCTCTTCACGGGCCTCGACGTCGGCGACTTCGTCGGGGTCACCGGCGAGCCATTTCGCACGCGCACGGGCGAACTGACCGTCGCGGTCAAGGCGTTCACGGTGCTGTCGAAGTCGCTGCGGCCACTGCCGGAGAAGTGGCACGGCCTGCGCGACGTGGAGACGCGGTACCGCCAGCGCTACGTCGACCTCGTGGTCAATCCCGAGGTCCGGGAGATCTTCGTGCTGCGCTCGCGGCTGGTGAAGGCGCTCCGTGAGTTCCTCGACGCCCGCGGCTTCCTCGAGGTCGAGACGCCGATGATGCAGCCCATTCCCGGCGGCGCCACCGCGCGGCCGTTCGTGACCCATCACAACGCGCTCGACGTCGACCTCTACCTGCGTGTCGCGCCCGAGCTGTACCTCAAGCGGCTGCTCGTGGGCGGCTTCGACCGGGTCTACGAGATCAACCGGAACTTCCGCAACGAGGGAGTGTCGACCCAGCACAACCCCGAATTCACGATGCTGGAGTTCTATCAGGCCTACGCCGACTACACCGACCTCATCGAGCTGACCGAGGAGTTGTTCGTCCACCTGGCGCGGACCCTCAAGGGCACGCTCACGCTGCCGTGGGGGGACGACACGATCGATCTCACGCCTCCCTGGCGACGGTTGCCGTTCTTCGAGGGGATCTCCGAACAGCTACAGGCGTCGGTGACGCCGGATGCGCCGGTGGAAGAATTTCGGGAGGCCATCGAGAAAGCCCGGGCGGTGCGGGCTCTGGCCGCCGACGTTCCGAGCGTGGCCGCGATCAACAGCTGGAAAGACTGCTTCGAGACCCTGGTCGAGCCGACGCTGGTGCAGCCGACGTTCGTGACGGACTTCCCCATCGAGCTGTCGCCGCTGTCCAAGCGCAAGCGCGAGAACCCGCGGCTCGTCGACCGGTTCGAGCTGTTCGTGGGCCGCCGCGAGCTGGCCAACGCGTACTCCGAGCTGAACGACCCCATCGACCAGCGCGAGCGGTTCCTCCAGCAGGCCGCCGAGCGCCAGCGCGGCGATGATGAAGCCCACTGGCTCGACGAGGACTACGTGCGGGCGCTCGAATACGGGATGCCGCCGGCGGCGGGGGAGGGGATCGGTATCGATCGGCTGGTGATGCTCTTCGCCAATCAGCCGTCGATCCGCGAGGTCATCCTGTTTCCGCACCTGCGTCCGGAGGCTTCGCACGACCCGACCGACGAGGGAGCGGACGCCTCGGAGGCGGCCGGCGCATGAGCCGCGGGCTGCCCTTCGAGCTGTTCCTCGGCCTCCGCTATCTCACCGCGCGGGGGCAGCGGACGAACCTCTCGCTGTTCGTGTGGATCGGCGTGGGCGGGGTGTTCCTCGGCGTAGCGGCCCTGATCGTGGTGCTCGCGGTGATGACGGGCTTCCAGGACGGCATCCGCGACAAGATCATCTCCGCCAACCCGCATCTGCTGATCTTCCAGACCGGCGCCGGCCTGGCCGACGCCGACGGCGTCGCCGCGCGCGTGCGGACCGTCCCCGGCGTGCGCTCGGCCACCCCGTTCGTGCTCCAGCAAGCGTTGTTCACCACCGAGGGCGGCGGCTCTCACGGCGGCCTCGTGCGTGGTGTCGCACTGCACGACCCCTCCGTGCTCGCGGATATCAAGCGGCAGATCGGCTCCGGCTCGCTCGACCCGCTCGTCAGTGGCCGGGGGGGCATCCTGCTCGGCGTGGAGCTGGCGCGGACGCTCGGCGTGATTCCGGGAGACGCGGTCACCGTGATCTCTCCGAAGGCCGCGATCACCGCCGTCGGGATGGTCCCGAAGATGCGCCGATTCACGGTGGCGGGGACTGTCCAGATCGGCATGTACGAGTACGACGCGTCGATCGCCTACCTCGGCCTCGACGCCGCGCGCGAGTTCGCCGATTTACCGGCCGGCGTCACCGGGCTCGAGGTGAAGCTCGACGATCCTTTCGCGGCCAAGAAGGTGGGGGCGGCCATCTCTCGCAGCCTGGGCTTTCCGTTCTGGATCCGTGATTGGATGGACATGAACCGGAACCTCTTCGCCGCCCTCCAGCTCGAGAAGCTCGCCCTGTTCGTGATCGTGACCATCATCGTGCTGGTGGCGGCGTTCGCGATCATCGGCCATCTGGTGCTGCTGGTGGCCGAGAAGCGCAAGGAGATCGGCGTCCTCAAGGCCATCGGCGCCTCGGGGCCGAGCATCACGCTGGTGTTCTTCTGCGTCGGCATGATGATCAGCGTGGCCGGGACCGTGGCGGGGAGCGCGGTCGGGCTGGCCCTGATCTGGGTGCAGAACACCTACAAGATCATCCGGCTGGCTGGCGACGTGTACCAGATCGACCACCTTCCGATGAAGCTGTCGCCCACGGACTTCGTCCTCATCATCGGCGCCACGCTGGTGCTGTCGTTCCTGGCCACGGTCCTGCCCGCCCGCCGCGCGGGCGCCCTTTCCCCCGTCGACGTGCTGAGATATGAGTGACGACATCCTCCTGGTCGGCGAGGACATCGAGAAGGAATACCGCGTGGGGCCGGAGCTCGTCCGGGTGCTGCGTGGAGCGACCGTCGGCGTCAATGCCGGCGAGGTGGTGGCGCTGGTCGGAGCCTCGGGGGTCGGCAAATCGACGCTGCTGCACATCATGGGGACGCTTGACCGGCCGACGGCGGGCCGCGTGAGCTGGCGTGGTCAGGACCTCTTCGCGCGGGGCGAAGCCGAGCTGGTCAAGTTCCGCCGTGAGGAAGTCGGGTTCGTGTTCCAGTTCTACAATCTGCTGGGCGAGATGACCGCGCTCGAAAACGCGATGCTGCCCTCGTTGCTCTGCCGCCGCTCCACTCGAGAGGCCCGCGCGCTCGCGGCCGAGGCGCTGGCCGAGGTCGGGCTCGCCGATCGCCTGCATCATCGCCCTGGCGAGCTGTCCGGCGGAGAGCAGCAGCGCGTCGCGGTCGCGCGCGCGCTCATCAATCGACCGCATCTGATCCTCGCCGACGAGCCGACCGGCAACCTCGATCCCAAGACGAGCGAGGTGGTCTTCGAGCTGTTCATGCGTCTGGCCGCGGAGCGTGGTTTGGCCTTCCTGATCGCGACCCACAACCCGGAGCTGGCGCGGCGTGCCGACCGCATTTACCGCCTCGTCGACGGCCGCGCCCGCGAGATCATCGCGGCGGACTCCACGTGAGCCAGGCGGCGTCGACGCGAAATCAAGCAGTTAACGCTCGTGAAGAAAAAGGCTAGCGGCCCATTTCGCCGGGAGCTATACTGAGTCCGATCTAGCTGTCCGTTAAAGAAAAATCGGCAGTGGGCGACGACGAAAGGGGTGGGGGAAACTCGTGTTTGAGCGATTCACCGAACGGGCGCGACGAGTCATCATCCTCGCACGTGAAGAAGCCGGACGGTTCCGCCACGATTTCGTCGGAACCGAGCATGTCCTCCTCGGCCTGATCCGAGACGGCGAAGGGATCGCGACCGCGGTCCTGCAACGCCTCGGGCTCAGACTCGAGACCGTCAAGGCCGAAGTCGAACGGGCCTTGGCCGGATTCCCGAAGACGCTGACGTTCGGTGAAGTTCCGTTCACCCCACAGGCCAAGCGCGTCCTCGAGCTGTCGATCGAGGAAGCGCGGCAGCTCGGCCACAACTACATCGGCACCGAGCACCTGCTGCTCGGCCTGATGAAAGAGGGCCAGTCGATCGCGGCCAAGATTCTCGAATCGCTCGGCGCGCGGCTCGACGAGGTCCGTCAGGAGACCCTGGCCCTGCTCGGTGATCAGTACTATCCCCGGCCCAAGAAGCGCTCTCAGACGCCCGTGCTCGACGAGTTCGCCCGCGATCTCACCCAGCTCGCCCGCGAGTCGAAGCTCGATCCCGTGATCGGCCGCGAGCAGGAGATCGAGCGGGTCATCCAGATCCTCGCCCGGCGAACCAAGAACAATCCCGTGTTGATCGGCGAGCCCGGTGTGGGCAAGACCGCCATCGTCGAGGGCCTCGCGCAGAAGATCCAGAGCCACGACGTCCCCGACGTCCTCCTCAACAAGCGGCTCCTCCAGCTCGACCTCGGCGCCCTCGTGGCCGGCACGAAGTATCGCGGCCAGTTCGAGGAGCGTCTGAAGGCGGTGATGAAGGAGATTCGCCAGTCCGAGAACGTCGTCCTGTTCCTCGACGAGCTGCACACGCTCATCGGAGCGGGGGCGGCCGAGGGAGCCATCGACGCGTCCAACATGCTCAAGCCCGCGCTGTCGCGCGGTGAGATCCAGACCATCGGCGCGACCACCCTCGACGAGTACCGCAAGTACATCGAGAAGGACGGCGCGCTCGAGCGGCGCTTCCAGCCGGTCATCGTCAAGGCGCCGTCGATCCCAGAGGCGATCGAGATCATCCGCGGCCTCCGTCACAAGTACGAGGCGCATCACCGGGTGAAGATCACCGAGCAGGCCATCGACGCCGCCGTGCGGCTGGCCGACCGCTACATCACCGATCGCCAGCTGCCGGACAAGGCCATCGACGTCATCGACGAGGCCTCCTCGCGCACGCGCCTCATGGCGCTGACGCCCCCGCCCGAGATCAAGGAGATCGAGAAGGAGCTGGAGCGGGTCATCCGCGAGAAGGACATGTACCTGGAGGCCCAGGAGTTCGAGAAGGCCGCCTCCCTTCGCGAAAAGGAAAAAGTCCTCCGCCACCGCGAAGAAGAAATGAAGCGGGAGTGGGAGAAGAACAAGGGCAAGGGCACCCAGTCCGTGAGCGAGGTGGACATCGAGTTCATCGTCTCCCGCTGGACCGGTATCCCGCTCTCAAAGCTCGAGGAGAAGGAATCGGCCAAGCTCGCGCGCATGGAAGATGCGCTGCACGGCCGCATCGTCGGCCAGGACGACGCGGTGGCCGCGGTATCACGGGCCATCCGTCGCTCGCGCGCCGGCCTCAAGGACGCCAAGCGGCCCGTGGGGTCGTTCGTGTTCCTCGGTCCCACCGGCGTGGGCAAGACGGAGCTGGCCCGGGCCCTCGCCGAATACCTCTTCGGCGACGAGAACGCGCTGATCCGGATTGACATGTCCGAATACATGGAGAAGTTCTCGGTGTCCCGGCTGCTGGGCGCCCCGCCCGGCTACGTCGGATATGAAGAAGGTGGGTTCCTCACCGAGAAGGTCCGGCGACGGCCCTATTCGGTCGTGTTGTTCGACGAAATCGAAAAAGCCCATCCGGATGTGTTCAACATGCTCCTCCAAGTGCTCGACGACGGCCGCCTGACCGACTCCCTCGGCCACGTGGTGGACTTCAAGAACACGATCCTGATCATGACGTCGAACCTGGGGACGAGCCTCATCGGCAAGCGGGTCTCGCCGGGCTTTCTCCAGGGCGGCGACGAGAGCGCCAGCTACGAAAAGATGAAGGACCGGGTGATGGAGGAGCTGAAGCGGGCGTTCCGGCCCGAGTTCCTCAACCGGATCGACGACACCATCGTGTTCCACGCGCTCTCCGAGCTGCACATCAAGGACATCATCCGGTTGATGATCGCCCGCATCAACAAGCAGCTGGAAGACAAGGGCATGGACCTGACCCTGACCGCGGCCGCCGAGCAGGCGCTGCTCGACAAGGGCTACGATGCGACCTACGGCGCCCGTCAGCTCCGGCGCACGATCCAGAAGCACATCGAAGACCCGCTCGCGGAAGCCATCGTCCGGGGGCAGATACCCGAGAGCTCACGGATCGACATCGACGTCGACGGCTCCTCGAACTTCGTGTTCCGCGAGGCCCAGGCGGCCGAGCCCCCGCTCGAGCTCGCGGAGCACTAGAAGGCTTACAGGATCCCGAGCGCCCGGTGACGACCAGGGGGAGAGCGCGGCTCTCCGTTCTCTGCGCGATCATCGTACTCGTCCTCGCCGGCCGGGTGGCGGCGCAGCAGTCCCCGCCACCCATCTCCATCAAGGAGCTCACGGTCGAAGGGAACCGCCGAGTTCAGGAGGCGGTGATCCTCGGCCGGGTACAGTCCAAGCTTGGCGGCCCCTTCAATCCGGCCCTGCTCAGCGAAGATCTGCGGGCGATCTTCGGCCTGGGGTTCTTCGACGACGTGCGGATGCGGGTCGAGGACTTCGAGGGCGGGGTGCGGGTCGTCTTCGTGGTCAGCGAGCGCCCGTTCGTCCGCGACATCGACTTCACCGGCAACAAGAAGCTCACCACTAACACCCTGCAGGAGAAGGTCGACCTCAAGCTCGGCAGCGTCTACAACCCCGTCGACGTCCAGCGCGCGCGCGAGAAGCTGAAGGAGTACTACGAGGAAGAAGGCTACTTCGAGGCGCAGATCACCCCCGAGGTCGAGAAGTTCGCGGACGGTGACGTCCGGGTCGCCTTCGTGATCAACGAGGGCCGCCGCATCACCATCGAGCAGGTGGTCATCGAGGGCAACGAGGGCCTGTCGGCCCGCGACATCAAGACGGTCATGGTGGTCCAGGAGCGGGAGTACTTCATCCTGCGCGGCACCGTGCAGCGCCAGAAGCTCGAGGAGGACATCGACCGTATCCTGGCCCTCTACAACGACCACGGCTTCATCCAGGCGCGGGTGGAATCCCACGACATCGCGGTTGACCGCGAGCGGGCGCGGGTGATCATCACGATCCGGGTGGTGGAAGGCCCCCGCTACCACGTCGACCAGATCACGGTCACCGGAGTGACCCTCCTGCCCGAGAGCGAGATCCGCCGCCAGCTCAAGTTCAAGAAGGGCGACGTCTTCTCCCGCACGGCCCTGCGCGAGAGCGTCAACGGCATCGCCGACCTCTACAGCACGATCGGCCGGGCATCGGCCGACATCACCCCGCGCACGGAGCAGGTCCCGGCGGACGCCAAGGTCAACATCGTCCTGGAGATCGTCGAGGGCCCGGTGGTCTACGTCGAGCGGATCAACATCAGCGGGAACCTCCGCTCCGAGGACAAGATCCTTCGCCGCGAGATTCCCATGATCGAAGGGGACCTGTTCACGCTCCAGAAGCTCACGCGGGCGCGGCAACGACTCATCAACCTCGGCTACTTCGACATGGTCAACGTCACCACGGTCCCCGGGTCGGACAAGACCAAGATCGTGGTGAACGTGGAGGTCACCGAGAAGCCGACCGGGATCTTCTCGATCGGCGGCGGCTACTCCTCGGCCGATAGCTTCGTGGGCACCATCGACCTCACCCAGCGCAACTTCCTGGGCAAGGGCTACGAGGCGTCGATCCGCATCCGCGCCGGCGCCCTCACCCAGCAGGGCATCATCAGCTTCACCGACCCGTGGTTCCTCGACCGGCCGCTGTCGGCGGGCGTGGACGTCTACAGCACCACCCGGGTGTTCCAGGACTACAGCTATTCGTCGACCGGCGCCGCGGTCCGCCTGAGCCATCCGTTCGAGGAATACTGGCGCTGGCATCTGGGCTACCGGATCTCGCGGGACAACATCGGACACGTCGCCGACACCGTGGTCTCGCCCGACCTGCTCGAGCAGAAGGGTGACCACATCACGTCGGTGATCAGCACCACGATCAGCCGGGACAGCCGGGACAACATC
>DATHGT010000046.1:0-3309 GCA_035317605.1 Candidatus Acidiferrum sp.
GCTCGACCGGCCGCCGCAACGCGTGCTCGAACGCGCCGCACACCAGGATGATCAGTCCCTGGATCACCACGACCATGTCGCGCGTGAGCTTCGGCATCTCGAACGACAGCTCGGCGCCGCCCTGGTAGAGCGCGCCGAACAGGATCGCCGCCGGCAGGATCCCCAGCGGATGATTGCGTCCCATCAGGGCCACCGCGATCCCGACGTAGCCGGCGCCGCTCGGGAAGTTGAGCAGCAACCGGTGATGAAATCCCATCACCTCGTTGAGGCTCATGAGTCCGGCCAGCGCTCCCGAGATCGACATCGCGACCACGATCATCCGCGCGGGCCGGATTCCCGCATACACGGCGGCGGTCGCGCTGTGGCCGAACGCGCGCAGCTCGTAGCCCCAGCGCGTGCGCCAGAGATAGAACCACACGACGGCGGCGGCGAGCAGCGCGAGCACGAACGCGAGGTTCAGCGGCGACCGCCCGAGCTGGGGCAGCCACGTATTCGTGGCGAACTCGCGCGTCTCCGGCGACTGCTGCCCCGGCTTGATCAGCACGTTGACGAGCAGGTGCGTCATCAGCGCCGCGGCGATGAAGTTGAACATGATCGTGGTGATCACCACGTGGCTCCCGCGCCGCGCCTGGAGCCACCCCGGCACGAACGCCCACGCCGCGCCCGCGAGCGCGGACACGACGACGGCCGCGGGGATCACGAGGAGCTTCGGCCAGCCCTCGGCGCCGAGACAGAGCAGCGCCACGGCCAACCCGCCGAGATAGGCCTGGCCCTCGGCGCCGATGTTGAAGAGCCCGCCGTGGAACGCGACGGCCACGGCCAGCCCGGTGAAGGCGAAGTCGGTGGCGTAGAAGAGCGTGTAGCCGACGGCCTCGCCGTCACGAAACGCGCCGGCGATGAGCAGCGTCAGCGCCCGTGCTGGGTTCTCGCCGGCGAGGGAGATCACCACCGAGGACAGGGCCAGAGCGAGGACGAGGCTGAGCGCGGGGACGAGCGCCCGGGCGAGCCACGCGCGTATCATGGCTGCCCACGACGCTACCACGACGGGGAGGCTCGATGAGGCCACACCGGATCCTGCTCGGCATCGCCCTGATGCTCACGACGTCCGTCAGCGCATCGGCCCAGGAGCCATCCGGCGAGGAGCGCGCCGCGCTGTGGTTCGAGGCGCATCGCGCGCGCCCGGTCATGCTGCAGATGTTCCTGCAGAAGATGCCCAAGGGCGGGGACATCCATACGCACCTGTCGGGGGCCGTGTACGCGGAGAGCTACGTCGGCTGGGCCGCCAGCGCCGGCCTGTGCGCGAACACGACCACGGGAGCGATCGGCCCGTGCGGCGCACCGTCGTCCGAGGCCCGGCCGGTGACCGACGCGCTCCGCGATCCCGCCTTGTACTCCCTGATCGTCGACGGCCTCTCCACGCGCAACCTCGCAAACCAGCCGCAGTCCGGTCACGATCAGTTCTTCGACGCCTTCGCGAAATTTCGCGCCGCGACCAAGGATCGCTCCGCGGACATGGTGGCCGAGCTCGCCACGCGCGCGGCCGACCAGAACGTGACGTATCTCGAGATCATGCTGACGGTCGGCGGTGACGCCCTGTGGACGCTGGCCGGCGGCGTCCGCTTCGACGCCAACGACTTCGCGGCCAGCCGACAACGCCTGCTGGAGGCCGGGCTCGCCCGCGCCGTCGAGGTCGGCCGCGCCGAGCTCGACAAGCTGGAGCAGCAGATCGACGCCGTCCTCGGATGCGGCCGGGAACCCCGGCCCCCGGCCTGCGGCGTGGGCCGGCGCTATCTGGAGCAGGCGTCCCGGACCTCCGAGCCGAACATGGTGTTCGCCCAGCTCGTCTACGGCTTCGAGCTGGCGCGGGCGGACCGGCGGGTGGTCGGCGTCAACATGGTGGCGCCCGAGGATTTCTACGTCGCCCGCCGCGACTACAGCCTGCACATGCGGATGGTCGGCTGGCTGAACGATCTGCACGGGACCGTGAAGGTCGCGCTCCACGCGGGCGAGCTGACGCTGGGATTGGTCCCGCCGTCGGATCTCCGCTTCCACATCCGCGAGGCCGTCGAAGTCGCCAAGGCCCGCCGCATCGGCCACGGGGTCGACCTCGCCTACGAGCGGGACGCGATGCAGCTCCTCGCCGAGATGAAGCGCCGCGACGTGCTCGTGGAGATCTGCCTGACCAGCAACGACGTCATCCTCGGCGTGCGCGGCTCACGTCATCCGTTTCCCGAGTACATGAACGCCGGCGTCCCCGTCACCCTCGCCACCGACGACGAAGGCGTCTCCCGCATCGATCTCACCAACGAATACCTCCGCGCCGCCGAAACCTACGGCCTCGGCTACCGCCAGCTCAAGCAGCTCTCCCGCAACGGCCTGACCTATAGCTTCCTCGCGGGCGACAGCCTCTGGCGCTCCGCGCCCGACGCCCAACCCGTCGCCGCCTGCGCCGGCGCGCGGCCCGATCAACCGCCGCCCCCCACCTGCCAATCGTTCCTGAACGCCAGCGACAAGGCGCGCCAGCAGTGGAACCTCGAGCGCGCCTTCCACTCGTTCGAAGCGGCAGGCTGGGCCGTAGAGAGCCCGTAGCGTGCTACCGTAACCCGCGATGCGCCTCGACTCCGTCCGAGACCTAAAGGCTTCGTTGACCGGCACATTGCTCGCGCCGCTCGCAATGGCGGTCGGCGCATCGCGATCGCTCAACATCTCGACTCGCCGTGTGTCTGACGCCGCCGGTCCCCATCGCACGATCGCGCTCGGTGTCGCCCCACGCGCCCGCAACGATTTCCGTCTCGCCGTCCGCGTCCAGCGCCGCGCCATGGAGCAGAGCCGCGAGCTCGAGACCATCCAGCGCCAGGCTCGCGGTGAGGTCGATGTGCGTTACGTCGGCCAGGTGGTCAAGCGTGCGGTTCCCTGGCACCTCCGCCGGAACCGCCCGCTACGCATCGGCGGCTCGATCGGCCATATCCGGGTCACCGCCGGCACGCTCGGCTGCTTCGTGCGCGACCGTACCGCCGGCGCCACACTGATCCTGTCCAACAACCACGTGCTTGCCGACGAGAACCGCGCGAAGCCCGGCGACCCGATCATTCAGCCGGGCGACCTCGACGGCGGCAAGGCCCCATCTGACCGCGTCGGAACGCTCGAGCGATTCGTCCGGCTCAAGCGGTCGGGCGCGAACCTCGTGGACTGCGCAGTCTGCACCCTCGATGACAAGCTCCGCTTCAGTACTCGTCGGTTCACCGGTCTCGGCAATCTCACCGGCGTTGGGCCTGAAGTGCTCGACGAACGTCAGGAGGTCGCCAAGAT
>DATHGT010000047.1:0-6115 GCA_035317605.1 Candidatus Acidiferrum sp.
ACGATCGTGTCGTAGAGCCGCTGCGCGGTCTCCCCGATCCGCCCCTGATTGATGGCGATCCGATGTTGCTTGTAGGCCAGCTCGCCCACCGGCGAGATGACGGCGGCGGTGCCGGTGCCCCACATCTCCCGGAGCTTGCCGTCGGCGGCGGCGGCCATGACCTCGTCGATGGAGATCTGCCGCTCGTGCACGGTCATCCCCCATTCGCGCATGAGCGCGATCGCCGAGTCGCGGGTGACGCCGGCCAGCAGCGAGCCCGAGAGCGGCGGGGTGACGACCTCGTCGCCGATCTTCATCATGATGTTCATGGTGCCGACTTCGTCGATGTACTTGCGGTGGACGCCGTCGAGCCAGAGCACCTGGGTGAAACCCTGGTGCTTGGCCTCCTCGGCCGCGTAGAGGCTGGCCGCGTAGTTGGCGCCGGTCTTGGCCTCGCCGAGCCCGCCCGGCACCGCGCGGACCTGATCGTCGATGACCTTGATCTTCACCGGGTTCATGCCCTCGGGGTAATACGCGCCGACGGGCGAGAGGATCACGTAATAGAGGTACTCCCTGGCCGGTCGCACGCCGAGGAAGGCCTCGCTGGCGATGATGGTCGGGCGGACGTAGAGCGAGGTGCCCACCGCCGACGGCACCCAGTCACGGTCGACGTCGACCAGCGTGGTCCACGACTTCAGCGCGAGGGCAGGATCGACGCCGGGGATGCACATGCGGTGCGCGGTCTTGTTCAGGCGCTCCACGTGCTTCTGCGGCCTGAACAATCGGATACGACCGTCCTTGCCCCGGAACGCCTTCAGTCCTTCGAAGAGCGCCTGCGCATAGTGGAGAACCGCCGTCGCCGGATCGAGCGGGAACGGCCCGTACGGCTCGACCCGCGGGTCGTACCAGCCCTTCTCCTCCTGGAAGTCCATCACGAACATGTGGTCCGTGAAGACGTTGCCGAAGGCGAGGTCCTTGTCCTTGGGCTTGTCCTTCTTCGTCGCCGCTTTCGTGATCCGGATCGGCATCTCGCTCATTGTCCCTCTCCTCGCGAATCAGAAAATAATCGGCTCTCGATAGAGCCCGAACACCTGACGGTACACGTCCGAGACCTCGCCGAGGCTGGTCCCGTCCTTCACGGCGTCGATCAGCACCGGCATCACGTTCGCCCCGTTGCGGCAGGCGTCGGCCACCTGCTCGAGGCGCCGCTCGACCCTGGTCATGTCGCGCGAGGCCTTGAAGCGCGCGACCTCGGCGACCTGCTCCAGCTCCACCCGCTCGTCGATGCGCAGGTAGTTGATGGGCTTCTCCTCGCGCATGACGTACTTGTTGACGCCGACCACGACCTTCTCGCCCCGGTCGTCCATGAGCTGGTACCGGTAGGCGGCATCCGCGATCTCCTTCTGCGGATAGCCCTCGTCGATGGCCCGGACCATCCCGCCCATGGCGTCGATCTTCCGGATGTAGTCGAGGGCCGCGGCCTCCATCTCGTCGGTCAGCTTCTCGAGGAAGTACGAGCCGCCCAGGGGGTCGATGGTCAGCGCCACGCCGGTCTCCTCGGCGATGATCTGCTGAGTGCGCAGCGCGACCGTCACCGCGTCCTCCGTCGGCAGCGCCCACGTCTCGTCGTAAGAGTTGGTGTGCAGCGACTGCGCGCCGCCCAGCACCGCGGCCAGGGCCTGGATGGCCACGCGGGCCACGTTGTTGAGCGGCTGCTGCGCGGTGGCTGACACCCCGGCGGTCTGGGTGTGCGTGCGCAGCCGCATCGACTCCGCCTTCTGCGCTCCGTAGCGCTCCTTCATGAAGCGCGCCCACATCCGGCGGGCCGCCCGCAGCTTGGCGATCTCCTCGAAGAAGTCGTTGTGGATGTCGAAGAAGAAGCTCAGCCGCGGGGCGAAGCTGTCGACCTCGAGGCCGCGGGCCAGCGCCGCCTCCACGTACCCGAGCCCGTCGGCCAGCGTGAAGGCCAGCTCCTGCACGGCCGTGGAGCCCGCCTCGCGGATGTGATAGCCCGAGATCGACACCGGGTTGAAGCGCGGGACATGTTTCGACGTGAACTCGATCATGTCGGTGACGATGCGCACGGCCGGCTCGGGCGGGCAGATCCACTCCTTCTGGGCGATGAACTCCTTGAGCATGTCGTTCTGCATGGTCCCACTCACCCGGTCCCACGACACGCCCTGGCGCTCGGCCAGCGCCAGGTACATGGCCAGCGCGATCGACGCCGTGCAGTTGATGGTCATCGACGTGGTGACCTCGCCGAGGGGAATATCGGCGAAGAGCCGCGCGAAGTCGTCGAGCGTGGAGATCGACACGCCTTCCTTGCCGACTTCGCCGCGCGCGCGCGGATGATCGGCGTCGTAGCCCATCAACGCCGGCATGTCGAAGGCGGTGGAGAGCCCGGTCTGCCCCTGGGCGAGCAGGTACTTGAACCGCTCGTTGGTGTCCGCGGGACGGCCGAACCCCGCGAACATGCGCATGGTCCACAACCGTCCCCGGTACATCGTGGGATACACGCCGCGGGTGAACGGATATTCCCCGGGAGAGCCGAGCTTGTCCGCGTACGTGCCGGTGACGTCGTCGGGCGTGGCGAGCGCGGGCAGCGGCAAGCCGGAGAGCGATTCGAAGCGCACGTCGCGCTCCGGAGTTTTTTTGTCGCTCACGCGTGCTCTCCCAACACCGCGCGGGCGATCACGAGCTTCTGGATCTGCGAGGTGCCCTCGTAGATCTGCGTGATCTTGGCGTCGCGGAAGTACCGCTCGACCTCGTACTCCTTGATGAACCCGTAGCCGCCGTGCACCTGAACGGCGTCCGTCGTCACCTTCATGGCGATCTCGGCGGCGAACAGCTTGGCCATCGCCGAGGCCGTGCCGTACGGCTGGCCGGCGTCCTTGAGCGCCGCCGCGCGCAGGGTCAGGAGGCGCGCGCCCTCGATCGCGGTCGCCATGTCGGCGAGCATCCACTGCACCATCTGGTGCTGGGCGATGGGCACCCCGAACGACTTGCGCTCGCGGGCGTAGGCAATCGCACGCTCGTACGCCCCCGTCGCCAATCCGAGCGCCTGGGACGCGATGCCGATGCGGCCGCCGTCGAGCGCTTTCATCGCGATCGTGAAGCCCATGCCCTCCTCGCCCAGACGGTTCGCCACGGGGACGCGGCAGTCCTCGAACACGAACTCGGCTGTGTCGGAGGCGCGGATGCCGAGCTTGTCCTCGATCTTGGGCACGAGGAAGCCGGGCGTGCCCTTCTCGATGAGCAGCGCCGAGATGCCGTGGTGACCCTGCGCGCGGTCGGTCTGGCAGAACACCATCGCGGCCGACGCCTCGCGGCCGCTGGTGACGAAGACCTTGCGCCCGTTGACGACGTAATGGTCGCCGTCGCGCACGGCCAGCGTCTCCTGGTTGGTCGCGTCGGAGCCGGCCTGGGGCTCGGTGAGCGCGAAGCAGCCCTTCTCGTGACCGGAGGCGACCGGCCGCAGGAACTTCTCGCGCTGGGTGTCGTCGCCGAACTTGTAGATCGGGTCGCAGAACAGCGAGTTGTTGACGGACATGACCACCGCGTGACTGCCGCACGCTTTGGCGATCTCGACGAGGGCGAGCGCGTACGAGACCGTGTCGGCGCCGGCGCCGCCCCACTTCTCCGGGATCGCGATGCCCATGAGGCCCAGCTCGCCCATGCGCTTGACGGTCTCGTGCGGGAATCGAGCCTCGCGATCGATCTCGGCGGCGATGGGCGCAATCTCGCTCTCGGCGAACTCCCGCGCCATCGCCTGGATCATCTGCTGCTCGGCGGTCAAGTCCAGCTTCATGTCGGCCCCATGCGGCTCGGCGGCTATTTCTCCAGCAGCTTCTTGAACTCTTTGGTGAGCTCCGGCACCACCTCGAAGAGATCCGCGACGATCCCGTAGTCGGCGATCTTGAAGATCGGCGCCTCCGGGTCCTTGTTGATCGCGACGATGACCTTCGAGGTCCGCATGCCGGCCAGGTGCTGGATGGCGCCGGACACGCCGAATCCCAGATAGAGCTTGGGCGAGATCGTGCGACCGGTCTGGCCGATCTGGAAGCGATGCGGCCGCCAACCCGCGTCGACGGCGGCGCGCGAGGCCCCGACGGCGGCGCCGATCACGCGTCCCAGCTCTTCCAGGATCACGTAGTTCTCCGGGCCCTTCATGCCGCGGCCGCCGGAGATGACGGTCTCGGCCTCGGTCAGCTCCGGCAGACCCGTCGAGACTTCCTCGCGCCGCTCGGTGAACTTCATGGTCGCCGGCGGGATCGTCGCGCTCGGCTTCTCCACCGGCGCTGTCTTTCCCTCCTGCACGTCGGCGGGACGGAACACGTTGGGACGCAAGGTGGCGATCCACGGGGTCTTCGTCCACGCGACCTTCGAGAGCAGCTTGCCCGCGTAGACCGGCCGCGTGGCCACCAGCTTGTCGCCCTCCATCGCGAAGCTCACGGAGTCGGCGGCGAGACCGACGCCGAGCCTGGCGGCGAGCCGCGGAATCAGCTCGCGCTGGCGACTGGTGACCGGACCGAAGATCGCCCGCGGCGATTCCTTGGCCACCAGCTCGGCCAGCACCGGCACCCACACCTCGCCGCGGTAGGGCGCGAACGCCGCGTTCTCGAGCAGCCACACCTTCGTGGCCCCCCACTCGCCGAGCTGCTTGAGTCCCGCCTCGCTCGCCTTGTCGGTGATCCACACCGCCTCGGCCTGACCCCCCGAGAGCCGCGAGGCCTCACCGATGACTTCGGACATCACCTTCTTGGGAAGACCCTGACGGTCGTCCTCGACCACACACCAGAATGCACCGGCCATTGTTCTCAGGTCCTCCTATCCTTTCGCTCGCCTCGGACGGCGGGGCCCCAGCCCCGCGACGTCCTGCGGCTCGCACTTCAGATGGCTTTCGCGTCTTCGCGCAACGAGCGGACCAGCTCCTTCACCGCGGCGGGGACGTCGCCCTGGATGATGCGGCCGGGCGGGCGCGGGGGCAGCGCCTCCAGCGCGGTGATGCTGAGCTGCGAGGCCTCGCCGGCCAGACCGAGGTCGCTGGCCTTGAGGTCCTTGATCTCCTTCTTCTTGGCCCCCATGATCCCCTTGAGCGTCGGGTAGCGCGGCTCGTTGAGCCCCTTCTGGGCCGCGAGGACCGCGGGCAGCGGAAGCTCGAACACCTCGAGGCCGCCCTCGACCTGGCGCGCCACCTTGACGGTCTTGCCGTCGCCGTCGACCGCTTCCTCCATGATCCAGTACGCCGACGGCCAGCCCAGCAGCTCGGCGAGCTGCGCGGTGACCGCGCCCATGTCGTCGTCGATGGCCTGCCGGCCGCACAGCACGAGGTCAGGCGCTTCCTGCTTGATGACGGCGGCCAGGGCGCGCGCGGTGATCAGCGTGTCGGCCGACGCCAGGGCCGGGTCGTTCACGTGAATGGCGCGGTCGCAGCCCATGGCCAGGCACGAGCGCAGCGCCTCCTTGGCGCGGTCGGGACCGAGTGTGATCGCGACCACTTCACCCTGGCCGCGCTTCTCCTTGATCCGCAACGCCTCTTCCACCGCGAACTCGTCGTAGGGCGAGACGATCCAGGTGATGCCTGACGTCTCGATCGACTTGCCGTCGCCGGCGATCTTCATCTGCGTCGCCGTGTCCGGCACCTGCTTGATGGCCACGAGAACTTTCATGAATGCGCTCTCCCTATGCCGTGATCGAGCACCGGGCCGGCTCCGCCGGACCGGTGGCGAGCGTTGGGCCGGAGGTGCTCGAGGGGGGCGTAGCCCCCCTCGTCTGGGAAGTCGGGGCCATTTCGGGGCCCCCAGGCCGTTGAAATCGAAGGTCGCGGGTGATCCGGAAGCGGTCGCCGGGGATGAAGACGCGGTCGAAGACGACGGGGCGCCCCTCGGCGTCGAAGGAGACGCGCTCGGACTCGAAGGCCGGCACGCCCGCCCCACATTCGAGGTCGCGGGCTTCGCGCCGCCCGAGGCGGACGGCCGAGACCGTCTCGTGGGCGCGCTCGATCGTGATGCCGAGCTTGAACTCGAGGGCCTGGCCGAGCGGCGTGCGATCGAGGTCGGACTCCAGCAGCGCCTCGCCCAGACGCGCCGCCACGAAGGAATGCTGCAATCCCATCGGACGGCCGCCGACCAGCCGC
>DATHGT010000048.1:0-11394 GCA_035317605.1 Candidatus Acidiferrum sp.
GGCCATGGCTGACTGCGTGTTCTGTCGGATTCGCGACGGGCAGATTCCGTCGGTGAAGGTCTACGAGGACGACAAGACCTTCTGCATCATGGACATCAACCCGCTGAACCGCGGGCACTGTCTGGTCATCACCAAGGTCCACGCGGCCACGCTCTTCGAGAGCAAGAGCGACGATCTCGCGGCGGCCATCGCCACGGCCCGGCGCGTGGCGCGGGCCATCAAGACCGCGCTCAAGCCGGACGGGCTCAACATGCTCCAGGCCAACGGCGCGGCCGCGTTCCAGTCGGTCCCGCACTTCCACCTGCACCTGATCCCGCGGTTCACCAACGACGGCAAGGGCTTCGACTGGCCGCAGGTGGGCGGCGATCGCGGAGAGATCACGAAGACGGGCGAGGCGCTGCGGGCCGCGGTCGCCGCCGAGACGAGGGCGGCGCCGATCGCGGCGCCCGAGGGCGGGCGATGAACGAGCGGCGCATTCGCGTGGTCGTGGCCAAGCCCGGCCTCGACGGGCACGACCGCGGGGCGAAGATCGTGGCTCGCGCGCTCCGCGACGCCGGCTTCGAGGTCATCTACACGGGACTGCACCAGACGCCGGAGCAGGTCGTGGCCACCGCCGTCCAGGAGGACGCCGACGCCATCGGGCTGTCCGTGCTCTCGGGCGCCCACAACTATCTGTTCAAGCGCGTGCTCGAGCTCTTGCGCGAGAACGGCGCCGAGGACGTGGTGGTGTTCGGGGGCGGCATCATCCCGCCCGACGACATCGCCGCCCTCAAGGCGCTCGGGGTCAAGGAGCTGTTCGGCCCCGGCACGTCGACCCAGGACATCATCCGCTTCGTGCACGACCACGTGCGCGCGGCCGTGTAGGAGAATCGCCATGGCCGATGAATCCTCCCAGACCGAGCTGGACCGGCTCCGCGCCGAGAACGCCGCCCTCAAGGCGCGCGGCGCCCGCGGCATCTCGCTGAAGGTGAGCGAGAAGGGCGGAGTGTCGGTGTACGGGCTTGGCCGCTTCCCGGTCACCCTCTACAAGGAGCAGTGGGCGAAGCTGCTCGACCTCGCCGACGACATCCGCGCCTTCCTCACCGAGCACGACGCCGAGCTGAAGGCCAAGGAGCCGCGCTGACCCTCATGGATTTTGAGCTCAGCGACGAGCAGCGAGCGATCCGCGGAATCGCCCGCGAGTTCGCGGAGGCTGAGCTCGGCGAGAAGATCGCGCCCTACGACGCCCGCCACGAGTTTCCGCACGAGATCGTGGCCAAGCTCGGGCCGCTCGGCTTCATGGGCGTGCTGGTCCCGGAGGAGTACGGCGGGGCCGGCCTCGACTACGTCTCCTACGCGCTGATCGTCGAGGAGCTCAACCGCGGCGACGCCTCGGTGGGCATCACCATGTGGGCGCACAACTCGCTGTGCACCAACCACATCCTGAGCTTCGCTTCGCCGGATCAGAAGGCCCGCTATCTCCCACGCCTGGCCAGCGGCGAGGTGCTGGGCGCGTGGGGCTTGACCGAACCGGGCTCGGGCTCCGATGCCGCCGCGCTGCAGACCCGCGCCGAGCTGCGTGACGGGGCGTGGGTCCTCAACGGCAGCAAGGCCTTCATCACCAACGCGAGTGTGAGCGGCACCGCGGTCGTGATGGCGCGGACCGATCCGGACAAGAAATCGAAGGGCATCTCGGCCTTCATCGTCGAGAAGGGAACACCAGGATTCCGCGCGGGGACCCCGTACCGCAAGCTCGGCCTGCACGCCTCGGACACCGCCGAGCTGATCTTCGAGGACGCGCGGGTCCCCGCCGACCGCTTGCTCGGCGAGCGCGGGCAGGGCTTCGTGCAATCGATGAAGGTGCTCGAGGGTGGGCGCATCGCGATGGCCGCGATGGCCGTCGGCATCGCCCAGGCCGCCGTCGACCAGGCCGTGAAGTACATGAAGCAGCGGAGCGCGTTCGGCCGAACCCTCGCCGAGTTCAACGGCCTCCAGGGCATGATCGCGGATCTCGCCACCGAGGTCGAAGTCTCGCGACTGCTCACGCTGCAAGCCGCGTATCTGAAAGACTCCGGCCGGCCGGCCATGCACGCGGCGGCCATGGCCAAGCTCTTCGCCTCGGAGACCGCGATGAAGGCGGCCAGCAAGGCCGTGCAGATCCACGGCGGCGCCGGCTACATCACCGAGTTCCCGGTCGAGCGCATCTTCCGCGACGCCAAGCTCACCGAGATCGGCGAAGGCACCTCCGAGATCCAGCGCATGGTCATCGCCCGCGAAATCCTCCAGCTCACCTGACGTCCCGCGCCGGCCCGAGCCATCGACCGGCAGGTCGCCCCAATGGTGCGCGCTCGTCGGTAATGCCTATCGGTTTGTCCTTGCGTCCGACCCCGGGGACAGCGGTACAATCCCCCCTCGTGAATGACAAGGAGAGCGGTTCGGCGAACGGTGTCTTCCTGAGCTACCGTCGCGACGACGTCCAGGGCTGGGCCGGCCGCCTGTCCGATTCGATCAAGCAGAGCTTTGGCGACGCGCCGCTCTTCTTCGACCGCGAATCGATCCGGCCGGGGGACGACTTCGTCGACGCCCTCGAGGGCGCGGTGGGGTCCTGCGCCGTACTGCTCGCCCTCATCGGACGCGGGTGGCTCGACGCCCGCGATGGTGCCGGCCGTCGGCGACTCGACGACCCGAACGACTTCGTTCGGCTGGAGATCGCCACCGCGCTCCGCCGCCGGATCCGCGTGATCCCCGTGCTGCTGGGCGGCGCGACGATTCCCGCGGTGGACGCGCTCCCCGACGATCTCCAGGCCTTGGCCCGGAGACAGGCCCACGAGTTGAGCGACTCGCGCTGGCCGTCCGATGTCGAGGTCCTCTTCAAGATTCTCGAGGAGTCGCTCGGCCCCCGGCGGTCGCCGGCGGAGGACGAGGCTGCGACGATCGACGTCGCCGAAGGGCTCGTCGTGGAGGGGGCAAACGTCGGAGACATCGCCGGCATCAAGTCCGAGGAGCCCGTCACGAAGCACGGGCCCATCGACGTCTTGAAAGGTGGCGTGATTCGTAATTCGAACGTCGGGGACATCGTCGGGATCAAGCAGCAGTCGTCGGACCGGGCCAAGAAGCCTCGTCCACAGTAGCTCATCGTGCGCGCCGTGCGGTCGCGCGACCACGCGCCCTGACCGGGCCTGGACGCGCCACGACCCACGGGACGGGGGGCATATGGCAACCGTGAGTTATGTCCGGGTGCACACGGCCGGCAGCATCGTCAAGAGCGCGTTCGCCATCTTCGCGCGTCACTTCGGTGTCCTCTTCCTCACCGTTCTGATTTTTCAAGCTCCGATCATCGCCGCGCAGGTCCTGAGCGTGGGTGAGGCCCCGGTGTTCTGGATGCTGATACTGGTGAGCGCGATCATCATCGTGATCTTTCTGAGCGTGGCGCCGCTCACCGTGCTCATCGCCGACATTTGCCTGGGCGCCGCGCCGGATCTCGGTCGCGCCTTTCGTCGGGCGTTCGGAACGCTCACGGGCCGGGTGGTGCGCACGGTCCTGCTGGTGTGGGTGACTCTCGCCGTCGGGTTTCTGTTGCTCGTGGTGCCGATCATGATCTTCGCGACCTGGTACATGCTCGCCCTCTGCGTCGTCGTGCTCGAACGCACGTCGCCGCGGGCGTCGCTGAGACGGAGCAAGCTGCTCGGGAAGGGGTTCTATCTGCGCAATCTCGGCGTGCTGGTACTCATGAGCGTGATCACGTTCGTCTCGGCGGCCATCGTCGGGGCGGTCGTCAGCGCCGTGGGGGGAGCGATCGGACTGCCTCTGCGGTTGATCGTCCTGATCGGCGGGGTGATCGGCGCGGCGTGCGCCGTCCCGGGTTCGATCGCCCCCATCCTCCTGTACTACGACATGCGCTGCCGCAAGGAAGGTTACGACACGCGCCGCCTGGCCGAGGACCTCTCGCACTAGAGAGCGAGAGGAGGAGGGCCGCCCCGCGCCCCGACTCGACATGCCCGATCCCGTCAAGCGTCTCAGTCCCGAAGAGAATCTGCTGGCCCGGTTCGTCGACCGTACCGGCGAGATCGACAAGTTTCGCCTCATGCTGGACAACTTCGAGCGATGCATCATGGTCGTGTGGGGCGAGAGTGGGGCGGGGAAGTCCGCGCTGCAGACCCGCTTGATGCACGAATGCACGCTCCGCAACGTGAAGAAGGTCAGGGTGACGTCCCGCTCCCTGCTGCCCCTCGACTACATGGCCGTGATGGAGGAGATCAAGAGCGGGCTCGGGGCAGCGGCGTTCGAAGCCTTCACGACCCTCGTCGAGGCCTCCAAGAAGCGAACTCTCGACGTCGCCGTCAGGTTCGAAGGAGGCGCCATCAACGTCGGCAACCAGGCTCAGATCACAGGGTCGCACATCGACAACATGGCCGGGGTCATCGTGAACAAGCTCGAGATCAACACCGGGCCCTCGGAAATGCAGGAACTCGACACCGAGCGGGTGGTGAAAATTACCCGCTCCTTCGTCGAGTGCCTCCAGAGAGTCCTGCAGGAAGGCCCCGTGGTCCTGTTCCTAGACGACCTCGAGAAGATGTCGCCGGGGACCGAAGGCTGGCTGTGGAGCGAGCTGCTCTGCCTCTTGCGCGACGGTACCTTGAACAACCTCGTCGCGGTCGTGTGTGGGCAGCGCAAGCCGACCCTGGAAACCGACTGGGATGACTACACCGAGGTGACGGAGATCGGCAACTTCGATCAGACCCTCATCCTCGAGTATCTGGTCAAGCGCGGGATCGCGGAGGAGTACAGGGCCGGGATGGCGTTCACCCTCTTCACCATGACCCGAGGCAAGGTCGGCGAGGTGGTGAAGATCGTGAGTGACGCCCTGCAGGCGAGCTCGAAGAAGTGAGCGACGTCCTGCGCGAGTTCCAGGCCATTGTCGAGAGTCTCTCGGCTGGCGTGAGTTCCACCGAGGTGTTGCTCCGGCTCATGCCGGCCGACTCGGCGGCCCAGCTCCGGCTCTGCGCGATCCCGCACGAATTCAACCCCCGTGTGCTCCGGACGCTCGTGCCGGCCCTCGATCCCGCGGCCGCGGAGCGGCGATGCGAGGAATTCGCAGAACTCTCGTCCGTCGTCAATGTGCCCGGCGGCCTGGCCCTGAATGCCGCGGCCAGGGCGGAACTGTTCCGCGACTGGCTGAGGCCCGAGCGTCGGGACGAGTTTCATCAGGCGTCCGCGCGACTGGTGGCCTCCCTGGACAATGGGGTGTCGGCGACGTCGTCGGCGGAATCCGAGGCGCAGCAGCACTCGCGCATGTTCCACATGCTCGGAGCCGACGAGGAGCGTGGGGTGACCGAGTTCGAACACCTCTGCCGCCGGGCCCGCCGGGCGCGGCGGCTCGCCGTCTGCGGAACGCTGATTCGGCTCGCCCACGAGTACGATCCCGTGCTCACCCCTGCGCACGTCGCGACGCTGACCTACCACGAAGGCAAGCTGGCCGCGGACCGGCGGCAGTGGGACGGTGCTGAGCAGTTGTTCCGGCGCGTGGTGGAAACTCCCGCCGCGCCCGCTGACGTGGTGGTCAAGACGTACTTGCGTCTGGGAGAGCTGGCCGCCGAACAGGGAGATTTCGATCAGGCGATCAAGAACTACGGTCTCGCGCAGACGCGCTCGACGGAGTGGCCCGGCGTCACGACGCCTCGCTACCATATCCTGCGCTCACTCGGGGAGGCGTACCGGGAGCGTGGCGACGACGCGCAGGCCGAGCGGTTCTTCACCGATAGCCTCGAGCTCTCGTTGAGCGCCAATGACCGCCTCGCCTCGGCGGATACCTTCAACAGCCTCGGCACGCTCTACTGGAGACGCCGCGAGGTCGAGAAAGCGACCGAGGCCTATCAGAAGAGCCTGGGATACCTGCTCGAGGCAGGGCGCCGCTTTCAAGCCGCGCAGGTCTACAACAACCTCGGCGTGATCTACGCGGATGGAGCCGACTGGGAGGAAGCGCAGCGGGCGTACGAGCAGAGCCTCGAGATCAAGCGTCAGGCCGACGACTCGCTCGGCCAAGCGAGAACGCTCACCAACCTGGTGGCGGTGTATCAGGGGCAGGGGCGTCTGGAGGCGGCCACGGACGCGTGCCTGGACGCTATCCGGCTGTTCGAGGAGGTTCGCCATCTCCGCGGGCTGGCTCACGCCAAGCGGATGCTCGGGCGCCTGTACCTCGCGCGCGATCAGCGGGAGGCGGCCCGGACGGCCTTCAGGGAGAGCGCCGAGCTCTTCGAACGCCAGCACGCGGACCGCGAGGCCGCCATCGTTCGCGACGAGCTTGCCACCGTCGATGCGCGAGGCGGCATTCCCACGTGGGTGTGGATCGCCGGGATCGTGATCGTGCTGGTCGTCGTCATCATCCTCATCATCATCGCGTCTTCGTGATCGGGCCCGCGAAATCCTCCAGTTGACCTGACGTCCCGCGCGAGCAGCGCCGCGTCCGGCGCCCGCGAACGCGAGCCCGCCGTGCTCTCGCCAGGGCGGGTTGTTGCCGCGTGAGGTTTGGGCTATCGTCCACGCGCTGACCTGACGTCCGGCTCGGCGAGCACGCAGCGCACCCGCAGCGGGGGGAACGTTTTCATGGTGGCGAAGCGGGGAATCAGTCTGCTCGATCTGATCGAGATTCCCGAGCCGGGACGAACGTTCATCCCGCCGGACATCGAGGCCCAGCTCGAGCAGCTCTCGATCGTCGAGTACCGGTCCGCCACCAGCGACGAGACGTTCACGTACTACGGCACCGTCCAGTCGCTGGCCGACCTCGGTCTGCCCGCGCTTCGCAAGTGGCCGGTGGAAGCGCCTGGGCTCAACGTGGGGATCCCCTTCCAGTTGACGGTGCGCCGTCAGGGCGCCGCGGTGCCTCCCGCCCTCGAGCCGGCGACGGTGCCGTCCTCGCTGGACCTATTCCTCGATCGCGTGTCGGTGGTGGTGCCCGGGCTGAAGGCGGCGGTGCTGGTCCCCAGCGCCGGCGTCAATCCCGCTCACCTGCTGCACAGCGACGCGCCCGACCAGAAAGTTCGGCTGGTTGGGAGCGGTGTGCTGAGAATCACCCCGAACCCCGATCCCGCCGGTGGTCCGGTCGTGGTCCGCTTCATCGACCAGCCGGATCCGTTCGATCCGGACGCGCCGACCGGACCGGTCTTCACGATCGGGTTCTCGCCGCCCCACTTCTTCATCGGCGGCTCGGAGGTCGGGCTGACCGTCGACCGTCTGACCTTCGACGACTCCGAAGAGTTCACCCCGCCGGAGATCGTGGCGCGCGGCCAGCCGGCCGCGTGGCGGGGCCTGGCCATCAAGGAGGCCACGCTCTACCTGCCGCGCAACGCGCCGCTCATCGGCGACGCCTCGGTGGGCGTGCGCGAGGTCCTGCTCGGCTCGCCGCTCGGCCTCCAGGGTGAGCTCCGGATCGAGCTCGGCCAGAGCCAGACCAATCCGCTCTCGCTGTGCTTCTTCCAGAGGAACGACACCGGCGATACGCCGCTGGCCGCGACCCAGGAGCAGCTGCCGGACGGCGCGGGAACGCGCTTCGAGGTGACGCTGGCCCAGACAGTCTCCGGCGAGCGCCTGGTTCGCGCCAGCTCGCCGCAGGGGACCAGCGCTCGCTGGGTTCTGCCGGATCACACCGAGGTGGAGTCCCCGGACACGCCGTACTTCTCGACGAAGGCCGGCGACACGCTCGTCTACCAGCCGATCGAGCGCGTCGAGAACGCGGACTTCCTGGGCCCCGAGGTCCCGATTCAGTTCTCCGGCGCGGGGGCGGTCCCCGGCGTGCCCCACATCAACCTTCAGCTCGCGTCGGGTCAGCTGCGGTCCAACGTCGTGCACGTCAGCGGGGCGCCGGCCGAGCTGGATGGGCTGACGTTCGTCGGCGACCCCCCGAGCGATACCTACTTCTGGCACATCACGCCGACGGGGTTTCAGCTGGCCGGCCACGGCCCATCCTTCGTGCTGCACCCGTCGCCCCCCGTCGGCAGCCATCGCCTGGTGATGCGCGACGCGACCGGCCGCGAGCGCCGGGTGGAGATCCAGAACGTCCTCGAGGGCAAGCTGATCATCGCCACCGAGGCCGGCATCTTCGATCTCGCCGGCCAGCCGGTCAAAGTTCGCGGCGTGGAGGCGACCTGGGACCTGCGCGATTTCCACACGCGCGGGATGTTCTCGCCGGCCGCCGAGCGGGCGGCGCTGGTGGCCGGCGCGGCCGCCGGCGCGGACGTGACGGTCCCCGGAGACGCGCTGGCCCAGGTCACGCTGGAGCTCGGTAGCGAGGCCGGTCCCGACGCGCCACCCACGCCGACCGACGAGCCACCGCCGCCGGTCCGGCACTTCGAGCTCTTCATGCAGTTCGACTCGACGAATCCCATCCCGGCCGGTGGTCTCGATCAGCTGCTGGCCTTCGCCGGGGGGTTCGACGACGGCGACTTCGTGCTGATCGGCCGCTGCGACGACATCGGGAGCGATACGTACAACAAGGATCTCGCGCAACGACGGGCGGACGTGGCGGGCGAATTTCTGATCGCCCGCGGTGTCGCGCCCAACCGGATCTACGCCCGCGGCGAGCAATCGACGTGGACCGAGGCCGTCGCCAACACCGGGATTCCCAATCCCCAGCCCGCGAACGCCGGATTCGTCGTGGAGGCGACCATCGATCCACCGCTCTCGTCGGCCGAGCTCGGCGGCCGCCTGGTGAACACCGACCCGACGAAGTCCACCTGGGCGAGGACGGCCGACGACAAGCCGGACAAGAACGAGCCACGCCGCGCGCCGTATCGGCGCGTCGACGTGTACGCGGTGGCCGGCGTGCCGAACGACGACGCGCTGCTGGAGGACGACAGCGAGGAGCGGCTCGACCCGCTGGTCAGACGGAGCTACCGGCCGGGGCCGGACAGTCTGACGCCGAAGAAGCCCGAGCCTCGGATGCCGCGGCGGCCGTACCTGATCCGGCTCGTCGTCAAGTGGGACAGCCCGACCGTCGTCGAGCTGTCCGACGCGATCCCGACGCTGGTCGAGCTGACGGTGGCGCGACAGGCCGAGCCGTTGCTGGTGCCCGGCCTGTCGGGCTCCGACGACGACATCCACGTCACGCCCGTGCGCGACCCCGCGGTCCCCGGGCCGGAGATCTTCACGTGGACGGGACGCTGGAGCTACGACGCGCGCAGCGGTCAGACGGTCTTCTCGCTCGCCCTCGACTCGTCGGGCGATCCGAACGGCCTCTTCTTCGTCGGCGGCGACAACGCCCCCAAGCACAACGTGCTGGCCACCGTGTTGGCCCTCGGCCCCGCGCTCATCGCCGGCGCGGCGGCGCCCACCGGCTCTGTCGACGACACCGCGATCCGCGCCGGCGCGCTCGTCGCCGCGGGACTCGCCGCCGGCGCCTTCGCCCGCAACGGCAAGGTCGTCGTCTTCGGAGTGGAGGTCGAGGAGCGCCAGCGCGCGCTCGACTCGCTGGCCGGGTCCCGGCAGCGGCTGCTCTGCGATTACACCGTGCAGGTCGGCTTCGAGGTGACGGCGGCCGGCATCGGCCTCAGCACCAGCGCCGACAAGCCGCTCAAGGTCCGCTACAAGAACGTCGGCGTCGAGCTGGACAACGCCCGCGAAGGGCTCGACAAGTTCGGCCTCGTGTACGAGGACGTCTCGTTCGAGATCGAGGACCCGGGGCAGTGGACGATCAGCGGTCCGCTCGGTGAGCTGCTCCGGGTGACCGGCGCGCGGGCCGGCTCCGGCTCGCAGTGGTACGAGATCGACCTGCGGTTCGCGCTCGACACCGGGCCCATCACGGTCACAGGCGCGACGATCCGGCTGTCGTTTTCGCGGGACGCCGCCGATCAGCCTCACGTGGAGCTGGAGCTGCGCGGTCTGGCCGTCGACCTGGAGATTCCGGGAACCCTCCGCGGTGGAGGTCAGCTGAAGGTCGGCGCCGGGGGCGCGCTCTCGGCCGCCCTCGACCTCGAGGTCATCCCGGCCGGGATCGAGGTCCTCGGGGCGCTCAATCTGTCGGGATCGTTTGCCCAGATCGAGATCGGGGTCCGCTTCGCCACCGGCCTGCCGCTGGGCCTCACCGGGCTCGGCGTCTTCGGATTCGTGGGCCGGTTCGTCGCCAACGGAACGCGGGATCTTTCCGGGACCAGTCCGAACGATCCGGTCCAGCGCGAGTTGGACTGGTTCAAGAAGCCGCTGCTGCAAAAGTACATGCCCCAGCCCGGGCAGTGGGCGCTGGGCCTGGGAGCCCTCGTGGGTACGTTGCCGGACGGGGCGTTCCTCTTCAACGCGCTGGGCATGTTCACGGTCTCCCACCCGGAGCCGTCGGTGATCTTCGGAGTCGACGTCACGTTCCTGTCGACGCCGCGGCTGCCGATCGAGTCTCCACCACCGCCCGCCGCGGGAACCCCGCCGCCGCCCCTGAAGATCGTCGGGCTGGTGGTGAAGGATCCGTCGGCGCTCATGCTGGGGCTGCGGGCCGACTACGAGATCCCGCACCTGCTGACGATCAAGGTGCCGATCTCCGGCTACTTCCCGGCTCCCTCCACTCCGGGCGACGCCTACGTGCGGATCGGGGCGGACGGCTTCGAGGGCCGGGTCGGCGATCCAATGACCTATACGTTCTTGCCAGGGACCCTCGACGTCCGGGCCTCCGGCTTCCTGATGTTCGAGGAGCGGCAGCTGCACCGCCTGGGGGGCGACGAGCGGCTCGACTTCGACGGCTTCTCGGTCGGCTTCGGCGCCCAGTGGAACGTCGACTGGTCGGCCGGGTCCATCCGCCTGACCGGCTCGGCCCGGCTGCTGGCCGGGCTCGGCACCGCGCCGCGCATGCTGGCCGCGGTCGCCGCGATCCGCGGCGAGCTGTCGCTGGTGGTGGTCAACGTGTCGGTCACCGGCGACGCGCAGCTGCGAATTCTGGAGAACGAGCGCCGGCTGGAGGGTGAGTTCTGCGCCAGCGTGGACCTGCTCTTCTTCTCCCTCGAGGGATGCGTCTCGATCTCGATCGGTACCGATCCGGGCGCCGCCGTGCCCGTTCCACCAAACCCATTGGTTGGCATCGACCTGACCGATCGGCGCGGCCTCGTCACCGGCCACGCCGCGGCCAGCGGCGCCCTCGGCCCCGAGCACACGGCCTGGCCCGACACGGTGCCCGTGCTTCACTTCAGCCACTACGTCCAGACCGTGCTGGGGGCCCCATCGGTCTTCGGGGCGCCGGTGGAAGTGCCGGGCCCGGTCTGGAGCGGCACCAGCGAGCTGAAATACGCCTACCGGGTGACGAAGATCGAGCTGCTCGAGGCCGGGGTCCCGCTGAGCGGACCGTTCGACGCGGCCTGGTGGCTGCCGTCGAGCCGGCCGGCGGTGACCGACGCCGCCGATCCGCCGCCGGGGGAGGTGGAGGGGAGGGAACTATCGCTCTTG
>DATHGT010000049.1:0-18316 GCA_035317605.1 Candidatus Acidiferrum sp.
TGCTGCACGGCCCGCGCGGGTCCGACCGCCCCGGTGGAAATCTGCGGTCCGAGGCCGGCCTTGTCCTCGCCGCCGAGCTGACCGAAGAACTGGTTGAGGTAGCAGACGACGCGCATGGCTTGGTCCCTCGCAGGCGTGATGCTCATTGCACCAGCGCCATCACCTTGGTGGCGCCGATCTGCTCGATGGCGCCGCACAGCGTTCCATAGGTCACCCGGATCTCACCGCGCAATCGCTCGGTCAGATCGCCGGCCGCGACGACGCGCTCCATCGCGGGAAGCGTCAGCGGCTGCTGGCCGCTGCCCACGTTCACGAGCGCGTCCATGCCCGGGAAGTTGAAGAGCAGCATGCCCTCGGCGCTGCCGTCGGTGGACATGTCCTCGACGACGAGCGTGGTCTTGACGCCGAGCGCCTCGCACTGGGCGGCGGCCTGGGCCATGTCGACGTGCGGCGCGCCGCCGCCGATCTTGGTGAGCACGGCCCCATCGGCGCCGAGCACGTTCGCCACCAGTCCCGAGGCGATCAGCGCCGAGCGCACGCGCTCGGGCTCGGTGGCCTGGGCCACGGTCGCGACCACGCCCGCGAACCACAGCGTGCGCCCGTGCTGCGCGTAGAGCGCGCGGACCACCGGGTGGTTCTGCACCGCCCACGTGGTCGCGTTGCGCCCCATGAACCCGCGCACCACCGCGCCGTCGAGCAGCTCGTTGGGATGCACGAGCGTGGGCAGCATCCGTCGGATCGGATCGCCGTAGAGGATGCCCTCGTCTACCCCGGTGGGCCGCTGGTGTGAGTGGATCTGGCAGACGTAGGCCACTCGGGGCAGGTGAGAGAGCTCCGCGGGCGCACGGGTCGGCGCCGGCAGCTCGAACGTCTCCACCGCATCCGGCTCGCCGTCGCGCGCGGTCTGCGCCAGGTAGACCGCGGCCTTGAGACCCGACATCCGGACGGCGGCCAGATACTCGGACGTGCCGATTCCCGGCGCCGCCCCCGCGGAGATCACGAGGTTGTGGGTGCGTGCGAACTCCGAGAGCGCCGCGCCCGGCCCGTCCATGTCGATGACCGCAAGCGCGCCGGTGTTCTGCGCCTGCTGATCGGTGATCACGACGGCGACGCCGCTCAGCGCCAGCGTGGGCCCGTCGCCGACCCGCGCCAGCGGCGTCAGCACACCCGGGAAGTCGCGCCCGTCCAGCTTCGCTCGCGGCGCGATGACGTCGAGCACGCGCCCGATGCGACACCGCTCGCCGGGATGCGCGAGATCGATCTGCACCCGCTCGAGCCGCGGATCGCCGGCCAGAAGCGCGCGAAGTCCGTCGAAATCGATCTCCAGCCGTCGTCCCGCCAACCGCGTCGCCGACGCCGCGACCACGTCGTCGACACGCGACCACCGCAACTCGAGTCGCATGGCAGCGATCCTGCCCCACCTGGTGTGGGCCGTCAAGGCGCGCTCGCCCGACGTGCTAGTCTGGTCAGAGTCTGGTCTGATGGGGTGAGACATGAAGTCGGTCGGCGTCTACGAAGCGAAGACTCAGCTTCCGCGTCTCCTCAATCGGGTGGCCCGCGGGGAACGCATCACCATCACTCGCCATGGGGTTCCCGTTGCGGTCATCGTGCCTCCTGACGGGCACGCCAAACGTCCCCTCGGTGACGTCATCGCCGAGCTGGAAGCGTTCGGACGGGGTCGTAAACTCCGTAGCCTCTCCATGCGGACCCTCATCGCGAGCGGGCGGCGGTGAGCCGGTTCGTCCTCGACTGCTCGGTCACGATGGCCTGGTGCTTCGAGAACGAGTCCGACGCCTACGCACGCTCGGTGCTGGCCTCGATCCCCAGAGGCCCGGCCGTCGTCCCTCCGCTGTGGTTCCTGGAGGTAGCCAACGTGCTCCTGGTCGCCGAACGCCGCCGACGCATCACCCGGATCGATGCCTCGCGATTCCTCGAGCTTCTCGCTGAGTTGCCCGTCGTCGTGGCCGAGCCCGAAGGCATCCTCGGCGTGGCGACCCTGGTCACGCTCGGTCGGGACCTGGGTCTCTCGGCCTACGATGCCTGCTATCTGCATCTGGCCCGACGCGAGCGAATGCCGCTGGCCACCCGCGATCGGGCGCTCAGGGAGGCGGCCCGACGAGCGGGCGTCGCGTTGTACGACCCCACCAGATAAGATCGAGCGCCCATGCGGCCCGGCTGCGCACGGCGACGTGCGTCGACGAGGTCCTGAGAGGCGTACTCCTCTCGGCCGCGCTGCGACGCCCGGTTAGAACGCGCGGCGGTGGGAGAACTCGATCTCCTCGCTGGTGATGAACTCCAGCAAGACCGCGCGGCCGTCGGCGTTCATCTTGCGGGCGCGCTCCAGCGCGGGGATGATCTCGGCCGGCTTCTCCACGCGCTCGGCGTAGCCGCCCATGGCCTTTCCGAGGTCGGCGTAGTTGCCGCCGATGTCGCGGGTGCGATAGCGGTCGTGGGAGACCACCAGCGCGTGGCGCTCGATGGCCATCGTGGAGTTGTTGAGAACGATCGTGGTGATGGGGATGCCGCAGCGGACGGCGGTCTCGAAGTCGAGGCCGGTCATGCCGAAGGCGGCGTCGCCCATGAAGTTGACGCAGAACTTGTCGGGCGCGGCCACCTTGGCGCCGATGTTCAGGCCCAGACCCGTGCCGAGGGCGTGGGACTTGCCCCAGCCCATGTAGCTCCGCGGCGCGGTGGCCCGATAGAACGGCACGAGCTGCTCGCGCGGGCTGCCGGAGTCGTGGGTGACGATCGCCTCTCGGGCGTCGACGGTCTGGATGAAGTCCCACATCACGCGATAGGGCGTGATCGGCGTTTCCTGCGAGGTCAGCTTCGGCGTCCACTCGGCGAGCCATTCGGCGCGGATGCGCTTGATCTCGTCCGCCGCCGTCGACTCCCGGCGCTTGTCCTTGCCGAGCGCGTCGCGCGCGGCGTCGATGAACTGGTGCAGCACGAGCTTGGCGTCGCCGAGGATGGGATGGTCGGCGTAGTAGTTCTTGTGCAGGTCGCGCTCGTCGTTGGTGGCGTGGATGATGGTCTTGCCGGCCGGGATGTTGGTGGCCATCCCGTGCTTGGTGAAGCTGCAGCCGATGCCGAGCACCACGTCGGCGTCCCTGAGGAAGTGGAGCACGGTCCGCGGCATCGAGCCGCTGCCGACGCCGAGGGCGAGGGCGTGATCTTCCGGGAACGCGCTCTTGCCTTCGAGCGTGGTCATGACCGGGATCCCCAGCAGCTCCGCCAGCTCGACGAGCTCCGGGGTGGCCTCGGCATTCAGCACGCCCTGGCCGGCGTGGATGATCGGTCGCCGCGCCGCCAGCAAAACACGAAGGGCGGCCTCGACGTCGCGAGCGTTGCCGGCTGAGCGCGTGGTGGTCACGGGACGATACGCGGTGACGGTGGCGTCGTTCACGTCGGTGCCAGCCACGTCGGCGGGGATCTCCACCATGACCGGGCCCGGGCGTCCGTTCTTGAGGAGATTGAACGCGCGCCGCATGACCTCCGTCACCTGGTCGGGCTGGTTCAAGGTCTCCACGTTCTTCGTCACCGACTCGTACGCCTTCGCCGAGCTGAACAGCGGAAACACCTGGGCGCGGTCGCGCTGGTGACCGAGCGGCAGCAGCAGGATCGGCGTCGAGTCCGAATACGCGGTGGCCACCCCCGCGAACGCGTTCTCCGCCCCCGGCCCGTACTGCATCGCGAACACGCCGGGCGTGCGGCCATTGTTGATGCGGGTGAAACCGTCGGCGATACCCACACCCACGCGCTCCTGGCGACAGAGAACCGACCTGATCCCAGCCGCCGCGGTGGCGTCGATGACCGACGTGGTGGGATAGGCGCTCAGGAACTGAACGCCCTCGCGCTTGAGGATCTCGGCGATCGCGTCGACGATTTTCATCGGTGATGTCTCCCTAAATACCCAGCAGCCGTTCGAGGTTCTTCCAGAGGATCGCGTCCTTCTCGTCCTGGGAGAGGCTCTTCATGCCGAGGACCCAGGCCACCGGCCAGTCGAGGGCCATGTCGTACGGCCAGTCCGTGCCGAACACCACGCGGTCGATGCCCACGCTGTCGATCAGGTAGCGCAGCGCGCCCTCGTCGTAGACGATGCAGTCGTAGTAGAAGCGCGAGAGGTACGCGCTGGGCGGCTGCGTCAGGTGCTCGCGGGCCTCGCTGCGCACCATCCAGGCGTGGTCCATCCGCCCGATCCCGTAGCAGGTGTAGCCGCCCCCGTGGCCGAGCACGATCTTGAGATTGGGACACTCGTCCATGACCCCGCCGTGCACCAGCGTGGCGAACGTCACCGCGCGGTCGACGAGGTTGCCGATGCTGTTGGGCAGGTGATAGCGCTTGCTGCGCGCCGAGACCAGCGTCTCGTTGGCCTGGTGGAAGAACACGACAGCGCCCATCTGCTCGGCGGCCCGCCAGAACGGGCGGAACTCGGGCTCTTCCAGCGTCCGGCCGTTGATGTGGTCGTTGATCTCCACGCCCTTGAGTCCGAGCTGGGTCATGCAGCGCTCCATCTCGGCGATGGAGGCCTTGACGTCCTGCATGGGCAGGGTGCCGAGTCCGGCGAAGTGCTGGGGCCACGTCTTCGTCATGTCGCGGATCTCGTCGTTGATGGCGCGGGAGGTTGCGACGGCAACCGGGGCGTCCAGGCCGTAGTTGTAGAACCCGACGTAGGGCGAGACCACGTGGATGTCGACGCCGAGGGAAGCCATGTCGGCCAGGCGCTGCTCGGGCGTCCAGCGGGCGCGCGGGGGCAGGGCCTGGCGCGACTTGCCGACCAGCGCGTACTCCGCGCCCTTGGCGTCGCGCTCGCGCTTGATCCCGTGCCAGTCGCCGCCGTTCTCGGTCGCCTGCCAGAAGCACTGGGGCGTGAGGTGCGCGTGAATGTCGATGCTGCGCATGGGCTAGTTGTTCGCCTTGACGAATCCCTGAACTTTTCGCCACGCGTCGGCCGAGGCGTCGGCGAATTCCTCGTACTTGCGGTCGAAGAAGCTGTGGGGCGCGCCGGGGTAGACGGTGGAGTCGTGCTTGACGTTGGCCTTGCGGCACGCCTCGTTGAACTGATCGACGTCGGCCTGCGGAATCCCCTCGTCGGCGCCGCCGAACAGCGACAGCACCGCGCTCTTGTAGCGCGACACCGCGTCGATGGGCTTGGCACGGTCGGGCCAGCGCTTGAGGCCGAGCGGCCAGCCGTAGAAGCCGATCACGCCCTTGTAGTTCAGGTCGCTCGCGGCCTGGAAGTACGACAGCACGCCGCCGAAGCAGAAGCCCACCGAGAACAGCGAGCGCACCTGGCCGCCGTCCTTGCCGCGCAGGTGAGCGGCGGCGGCTGCGATGTCGGCCTGGAGCTGGTCGGGCTTGGTCAGCGGGATCTGCGACATGAAGTCGAAGCTGTCGCTGCGGTCGTCGCTCGGCGCCGTGCGCGCGAAGAAGTCGATGGCCACCGCGTCGACGCCGATCTCGGCGAACCGATCGGCCAGCTCCTTGTAATACGGATGCAGCCCGCGGACGTCGGGGATCACCACCATGCCCGCGCCGGTGGGATTGGCCGCGCGCGCCGCGTACGCCATGAACTTGGTGCCGTCCGCCGAGGTGAGCCGAAGATCCTGGCCGCCGGCCGAGCCGCCGGCGATCGGAGCGATCGGAGGATGAGAGTCATTGTCGACGCACATGAGGAACCTCCCGCGAAGCTTGTTTCCCGCCGGACCGCACCTCGGTCCACAGCCGGTGCGCGCAACCTTACGGGCGCCGGTCGTCGCCGTCAAGCCGGCGACGCTCTGAAATTGGAGTGGTCGCGTGAACGCTCGCCAGCCAGCCTTCCGCGTGGGAGAGTATCGCCTCGTGAAGCTCAAAGGCTCAGCCTGACATGGCGCGGTGGCGGCTTCGGCGCGCGGCCCTGCGTCTGCTGGCCGAGGGCGTCGCGTTTCATCGGCGCGTCGTGGTGGGCCGGCGGGCCGTGGATGCCGCAAACGTCGCGGCTCTGCGGTCGAGCGTCCTAGCGGCTCCCCGCACTCTCCGCTCCGAGCTCGGAAGCGGAAACGAACTGGCTCGTCTATCGGGGACGATTCCGGGAAGAGGTCCTGACAAAAGATCTCCGGCGCTTTCTGCGCTGGCCCGTGCTTCGGCCGATGTACAAACGCGACGCCCCGCACCTCGGGCGGTGGCTCGAATACCTCAAAGCCCACCCGGACTGGCCGTCGCGGTGGCGGCCGGCGGTGCAGGAATCCGCGGTCGGCGATCCGCGCCCGTTCTTCGGGTACCGGCCGAGTAGCGGCAACCTGCTGACCCAGGCGTATCACGTCTGCCGTTTCGAAGACGTGACCGGAGCCCGGCTGCCCGACATCGACTTCATCCTCGAGTTCGGGGGCGGTTACGGGGCGCTCTGTCGGCTCGTGCACACGCTTGGATTTCGGGGCACGTATGCGATCTACGACTTTCCGGAGTTCTCGGCACTCCAGGAGTTCTATCTCCGGGCGCACCGGGTGTCCGTCGGTACGGGGCCCCGCATCGAGACAGACCGCCCGACGGTTGTCACGCTGTCGACGCTGGGCGAGCTCGACACATTGCTCGAGAGCCAGCGGCCGGTGCGGACGGCGTTGGTGGCCCTGTGGTCGCTCAGCGAAACGCCGTTGGCCCTGCGCGATGCCCTGATGGCGCGATTCACCGCCTTCGACGTGTTCTGTTTCGGGTATCAACCGACGTTCGGTGAGGTGGACAACGCGGCGTGGTTCGATCTGCTGCGTCGCCGGCTCGGCGGCGTCGACTGGCACGATTTACCAGTCCAATCGCACCAAGCCTCCTCCCGTCATCTGTTCGGTGTGCGCCGAAGTCTGCCGACCGGTCGGAGTCTCGTTGCACCAGCCCGTGGGACCTCGGGATCATGAGGCGCGCCCTCGATGCGCGGAAACCGACCTCCGACGCTCGGCGGGGAAGCGCGAAGTCTTTCGTTGAACCCCGGGGACACGGGAGGCGATACTAACCCGCGCAGGAGGTGGTCATGGCCGTCGCTTCGCATTCACGCATCGACACCGCGATTCCTGTCATCGATGTCGGCCCCTATCTCCACGGCGCGCCCGGCGCGCTGGAGTCGGCGGCCTCACGGCTGCGCCACGCGCTCGAGGAGATCGGGTTCTTCGTCATCGTCAACCACGGCGTGCCCGAGGAGCTGATCGCGCGGACGTTCGCGGAGGCGCGGCGCTTCCACGATCGGCCGCTCGACTGGAAGATGGCGCTCCGGATGAACGAGCACAACAACGGCTACATGGCGATGGGCCGCTACGCGGTATGGACCTCCGAGGTCAACGCCAACACCAAGCCCGACCTCAACGAGGCATTCTTCGTCAAGCGCGAGCGCACGGCGGACGATCCGCTGGTGGTCGCGGGACGGCGGTTCGCGGGGCCCAACCGGTGGCCCGACGAACTCCCGGGATTTCGCGAGACGGTGCTGGCGTACATCGACGCCGTCGACGCGCTGGGACGCCGACTGGTCCGCGTGTGCGCGGTGGCGCTCGGCCTGGCGGAGGATTACTTCGACACCGCGTTCGCCCAGAGCCAGTTCTCGTTCCGGCTCTCGCACTATCCGCCCGTCGAGGCGGAGGAAAACCAGTTCGGGATCGCGCCCCACACCGACGCCAACTTCCTGACGTTCCTGGCCCAGACCGACGTCCCCGGCCTGCAGGTGCGCATGCCCTCGGGCGAGTGGCTCGACGTCCCCTACGTCCCTGGCTCGTTCGCGGTGAACTCGGGCGACATGATGGCTCGCTGGACCAACGGCCGGTTCAAGTCCACCCCGCACCGCGCGGTGCCGCCGCTGGGCCGGCACCGCTACGCGATCCCGTTCTTCCTCGGTCCCCACCTCGATACGGTGATCGCGTGCCTGCCGACGTGTCAGAGTCCGGACACCGCGCCGACATTTCCACCGATCACCTACGGCGACTATCTCTACTGGTGGTACGACACCAACTACTACGCCAAGCGCCAGGAGTAGGGAGCGAGCAGCCCCACTTCAGCGTGAAGGCGCCGTTCCGCCCTCGGTACGGAGTGTCGATCGGCCGGCGTTACTTCAGGGTGAAGGAGTACTTTTCGGGTTTTCCGCCGTCGATGGTCAGCTCCAGCGTATACACGGCCGGGGCGAGGTTCTGGAGATTGAAGCTGTACGTCGTGTACCGCCAGGAGACGCCGGCGCGGGTGATGGACGGCACGTCGTACTTCACCGTCCGTACCGTCTTGCCCTCCGGGTCCTTCAGCTCCCCACCCAGGACGTGCGAATCGAGATCACCAAAGACCAGGAACAATCGCGCGACCTTGTCCGTGGCCTTGTCGAAGACCTTGGTCTCGCCCGGCAGCTCGCCCTCGCTGCGGATGATCTGGCCCGGCACCATGGTCCCGCTGGAGAACCACGCGTTTCTCAATCCCGCGGTGCTCACGCCCGAGCCCACGGCCACCATCACCACCATCGCGAACAGCATGCCGACCCATCTGACCATCGGTGCGGACCCTCCCTGGTTCGTTGTGCATGTCAACGCCACACGACTCGACCCGCTCTCACCGCGCGACCACCTCGGTAAAACCGGAGCAATTATTGTTAGAAGGGTGGCGATGTCAAGAGGGATCTGATCCGGCTCCTACCTACAGCCGACCGTCTGGATCGAGTCGGAGCCGTGAATGGCCTTTCCGCCCCACGTGTGTCCGGTGAGGGAGGCCGACGTACCGCCACACGTGATCCCGGTGTCCTCGGTCTCGAAGTGAAGGATCATGTCGAACTTCCCATCTCGGCCGATGTCTTCGAACGTCACGTGCTTCGCGGCGGCCTCGGTGCCGGTTCGACCGAAGCGGACCGTGAACGGATTGATCGTGAACGCGTGGAACGTGTCGGTGGTTCGGATCGCGACCGGTACCACCCCTCGGCTTTTGGGGTTGATGTTGTTGGGGAAACTACCGGGCTTGATGTCGATCAACACCGTGGCCGCCTTGCATTTGCCTCGGCTGCCGGCCAGGTAGATGGCCTGGATTTCCGTCGCCGAGAGCGCGCGACCGTACAGCGCGACCTCGTCGATCAGGCCGTTGAGGTGGGTGCCCTGAAGCGCGTTGGCGCCGAATCGAAGGTCGCCGACGTGCAGATCCATGAAGTCCGGGAGCGGAGATCGGCTGTCCTCTAGCTGACCGTCGACGTAGAGCGAGAAGCCGGTCGCGCTCTTGACCGCGGCGAGGTGATACCACACACCGGTGGTCGCGGCCGTGGTGCTGAACAGCGTGAACGCGGGGTGCATGCACAGGTTCCCGATCCCCCCGCCCAGACAGAACCAGAAACGGTCGTCGGCCTGCTTGAGCAAGCGCCAGCCGTCCGCGTTGACCCCGCGGGTCGACATCTTGTCCACGATCGACACGTCGCCCGGCGGGGCGTCGTCGCGGTTCGCCCCCGGTGGATGGCTGAGCGCGTTGAACGACACCCATGCCTCGACCGTGAAGTCGCCTTGCGAGACGTGCAGGGAAGGGGCATTGCCCGCATTCACGAACGCGTCGATGCCATCCATCAAGAACGCCTGCCCGACCTCGCCCGCGACGAACGTGGCTCCTCCCATCAAGGCGCCGTCGCTATTGCCCGCGATATCGACGGCATTCCCATCCGCGGGCCACCAACCGACGAGACCGGCGGGAGGCTCGACGCAGACCCCGGCGACAGCCTGTCCGACGTGAATGAAGACGAAAAGAACCACCATTGAGATGCCGGCGAACGCTCTGGTCATGACACTCTCCTTTGCTCGCGCGCGAGCACTGATCCCACGCGAGACGGAGCAAAGGGAGGACCGGAGCATGACCGTGCTGATCACGGTCGATTACTGGACTTCTGCGCTCACCTCGTGCGGCGGGTATCCTACGACCTGGGCACTGTAACTAACGGTCTGTGCAATCAGGCGGGCAGCCAAGCTCTGCGAGCTGTCTCGACGGACCGGCCGGAGATGCGGCGGTCAGGTTCAACCGCGACGCGAAGCGCCGCCAGCTGGATGCTGTTGTTGGGCGGCACGTCTGCTCGACAGCCATGCAGAAAAGTCCGAAATCCACTGCCGCTGAGCCTGCGTCTCGGGAACGTCAAGACCCCGTGACTGCCGGATAGCGTTGACTGCCGTCTCGGCATCCAGGCCGCCGGCAAGGAGTACCGCGGCTATTACCATCGCCGATCGACCGATGCTCTGGCGGCAGTGGACGACGACGGTTTTGCCCGCGCTCAACGCATCGATGATTTGGTCGGCGAGCTCTGCCACTGCCTCACAAGAGCTCGGGACACTGCGATCGGGGATTGGGAACGCACGAAAGGCAGTCCCGTTGTTCTTGGCCGAGGCGGATTCGCCCGTGAGGTCGAGGTCCGCCTCCTCGTCGGGCTCCAAGAGCGACACGACGAGGTCGACGCCCGCCTCACGCCAAGCTCGGGTCTCATCGTCGAGCCACTCCGCACCGCGGGGTCGCGGGACAATGCCGAGTCGTCCCCGCCACAGCCCGGTGACCCAAAAGATCTTCGCTGCCATGGCGACTATTCTCTCATCCCGTGCGGCACCACCTCACGGGGAAGAGCGTCTACGCTGACTCCTCGCTCGCGGAGCACGACGATTCGGTGATGACCATCGAGTACCGTACCGTCCGGTCTGGACTTTAGGGCATCAGGTCGGCCTGGTGCGAGCGACTCGATGAGATCCACTGTCGACCATCGACGAAATTGGTCCAGCTTGATCCCGCTGAGACTCGCCTCCAGATGCAGCAACCGAAGCGGTGGGCGCGCCAAATCCAGGGATGCCTCGTCACCTCACTGACGTTTGTCCGCGCGTGAGCGACCGTGCGTGTCCAAGACGGAGCAAAGGAGGGACCGGAGCGCGACCGCGCTGATTTGCGGCGGATTACGCGGCGTGCCCGGTCATCGGTCGCGGTGGGTATTCAACGACGCGGGCGGTGTGCCTAATCGCCGAGGCGATCGGATGGGAGCCGATGCGGCCGGGCGCCGCGATCGGTCGCGGCGCCCGGCCTGGAGGGAAACCTTACGCGAACTGGTGACGCGCGTTCTTGATCACGCGGCCGGGGAGGCTGCCGGTGTGGGTGCCCTTCTCCATCAGGACTTCGCCGTTGACGACGGTGAAGTGGATGCCTTCGGCGAGCTCGCGCATGCGCCAGCCGTCGTTGGGGAAGTCGTGGACGACGTCTTCGGCCACGGGCTTGACGGTGTCGGCGTCGAAGACCACGAGGTCGGCGGCCATGCCGGGCTGCACGAGACCGCGGTCGTAGATGCCGAAGGCCGAGGCCGAGTCGAAGGTGAGCCGGCGGACGGCCAGCTCGAGCGACATGATCTGCTTCTCACGCACCCAGTAGCCGAGCAGGCGCGTGGGGTTCGACACGTTGGAGTGGAACTGTACGTGGGCGCCGCCGTCCGAGAGGCCGACGACCGCGTAGGGGCTGCTGAGGATCTGCGCTACGGCCTCGGTGTCCATGTTGATCTCGCCGAGGGTGAAGACAGTCTCGAGATCCTCCTCGAGGGCGAGGTCGAGCAGCACGTCGACCGGGTGCTTGCCCTGGGCCTGGCCGATCTCGGCCAGGTGCTTGCCGCGGATGGCGCGGTTCTTGGCGAGCTTGACCTCCTCGACGACCATGAGGTCCCACCGCTTGGAGAACGTCGAGTCCGGCGTCAGCGGCGCGTCGACCTCGGCGCGCAGCTTGTCGCGGGTGGCGGCGTCGCGATAGGCGAGAAGCTTCTGCTCGTCCGGGCCCTGGAGGATCGGCAGCCAGGTCGGCATGCTGCGGAACACCTGGCAGTTCTTCATCGTGAACCGCTGGACGATGCTGCCGGGGTTGCAGAGCGGGATCGCGCGGAGGCCTTCGCTCACCACCTGCTCGACGTGGGCGAGGTGCTTCTTCCACCGCCCGGGCTGGCGCGCCTGCTCGATGAGCGTGTTGTACATCACCGGACGGCCGCAGGCCTGCGAGATTCGGCTGAGCAGCCGGTCCTTGAGCTCCGGATTCGTCCCGCCGCCGCACTGGATGACGCCGGTGCCGGCTTCACGCAGGACATCGGCGAGCGCGAACAGCTCGGTCTCGGGCGCGCACGCCGCCGGGATGCGGGTGCCGGCGATGTCGAAATGGGCCATGTTGCGAGTGATCGAGAGACCGAGCGCGCCGGCGTCGATGGCCTCGCGAACGATCCGCCGCATGGCGGCCAGCTCGTCGTCGGTGGCGTCACGCTGGGAGGCGGCCTCGCCCATCGCGTACTGGCGGACGGCGGAGTGGCCGACCAGGGTGCCGACGTTCACGCCGAGCTTCTGGCCGATCGCGCGCATGTACTCGGGGAAGGTCTCCCAGTTCCAGGGCACGCCGGCGTCGAGCACGTCCATCGGGATGGCCTCGACGTACGAGAGCATACCCGCGAGCTTCTCGCGCTCCGCGGCCTTGACCGGCGCCAGGGCCAGCGAGCAGTTGCCGATGATGACGGTCGTCGCGCCGTGATGGTTGGAGAACGAGCAGAGCGGGTCCCACAGCACCTGGGCGTCGTAGTGGCAATGGTTGTCGACGAAGCCTGGAGCGACCACGCGTCCGTCGGCCTCGATCGTGCGCTTGGCCGGGCCGTCCAGCCGTCCCATCTCGACGATCTTGCCGTTGGCCACGCCGACGTCGCCGTGGAAGGCGGGCCGGCCGGAACCGTCGATGATGCGGCCGTTCTTGACGAGCAGATCGTAACCCATGGGTCGTCGTCCTTTCGTAACGCTCGCCTCGGACGGCGGGGCCCCAGCCCCGCGAATTCCCGAGGTCCGCACTGCGGTTAGAGGTTGTAGAGCTTCGCGCAGTTGTCCCAGAGCACTTTCTTCTGACTCTCCTTGTCCAGCGGCAGCTCGAGGAACGTGTCGATGGCGTGCGGGTAGCGCGAGTCGTCGTGGGGCCAGTCCGTGGAGACCACGAAGTTGTCGTCGCCCAGCTCGGCGACCACGTGCTTGGCCAGCTTCTCCTCCGGCTCGATCGAGACCCAGCACTGGCGATGGAACAGCTCCGAGGGCTCTTCCTTCTGGCCCCAGAGCTCGCTGTCGCCCCAGGCTTCCCAGCGCTCGTCGAGCGCCCACAGCCACCAGGGGAGCCACGAGCAGTTGCCCTCGAGGAAGGCCATGCGCAGCCGCGGGAAGCGGGAGAGGATGCCGCCGGTGAGGACGGCGCCGAGGGTCAGCATCATCTCGACGGGCTGGCCGCACACGTGGCTCAGCACGAGGTTGTCGAGGTAGCGCTTGGCCAGGTGCTCGGCGTAGACGGCGTGGTTGCCGTGGAACGACACGGTGACGTTCATGTCCTGGGCGGCTTCCCACAGCGGATCGTAGTAGCGGTCGTAGATCGGCCGGTTGTTGACCATGTGCGACGGCAGCACGAGCGTGATCGCGCCGAGGTCGCGCACGGCGACGCGGGCCTCGGCCACCGCGAGGTCGATGTCCTGGAGCGGGATCAGCGCGGTGGCCTTGAGGCGCTCGGGGCTCTCCTGGCAGAAGTCGGCGATCCAGCGGTTCCAGGCGCGGCTCATGGCCGCGGCGAAGACGGGCTCCAGCCCGTCGATGTTGATCGCCTGCGTGGCCCACGTGCGGAACAGGATGCCGACGTCGATGCCCTCGATGTCCATGGCCTCGAGCGCTTCCTTCGGCTTGCTGCCGCGGTGCAGGCGCTCGGCGCCGGGACGCTTGTAGCGGAACGACCACGCGCGCTGGCGCTCGGGCCGGTCCGCGTAGGGAGGCATGACCCGGCCGTCGACGTGCGCGCGGGTGGAGCCGTAGTCGCCGGGCACGGTGACGATGCGGCCCCGGAACTTCGGATCGAGGTAGTCCTCCCAGAGCGTGCGGGGCTCGACGACGTGCAGATCGCTGTCCATGACGCGCATGCCGTTCTTCGCCATTCAGGCCTCCCTTGCCGGGCTATTGTCGCCGGGAGACGCGCTTTCCGCCACCAACTTCACGAGTGCCTCTTGGCGCCCCGCGTCAATCGAGCACGCGATCGGTCGTGGCCGACCCTGAGGATGGATCGCGCCATGATTTCGTGGCATGATTCATGGCATGGCGACCGTGCGTAATTTTCATCTTCCATTGCCGGAACCGCTTTATCGGCGCCTGCGGGACGCCGCCGAACGGACGAACCAGCCGGCGACGACGCTGGCCCGGTACGCCATCGAGACCTGGCTCCGGCAGCATCGCAAGCTGATGACGCGCGAAGCGATTGCCGAGTACGCGGCGGCGGTCGCCGGGACGCCGGATGACCTCGACGAAGACCTCGAGGAAGCGTCGCTCGAACGGTGGCGCGAGGCGCCACGCGCGAAGAAAGCGCGCCGGCGGAAGCGATGAAGCGAGGCGAGGTGTTCTGGGCGGAGTTGAAGCCGCGGTCTGGAGCGGAGCAAAGCGGACGCCGTCCCGTGATCGTGATGTCCAGCGACGGCTTCAATCTCACGCCGGCGTGGCGATCGATCATCGTGGTTCCCGTTTCGACGTCCGGGGCGCAGGCTCGCCGCGGCCCGACGGCGGTACCCCTGCCTTCCGGTGCGACCGGCCTTCCGCGAGACAGCATCGCGGTGTGTCACCAAGTGACGACACTCGATCGCACGAAGCTGTCGGAGCGAGCGGGCGTGCTGTCCGCGGGCATGCTCGCGGCGGTTGAGGCGGGCCTGAAGGCAGCGCTCGACCTCGACTGACGTCATTGGAGTGCCGGGCGGCCCGGTTGCCGAAATCGACAGGCCTCGTAGAATTCCTTGAAGGGGAGGGAGCCATGGCCAAGAGCGCGGTCACGCCGGAGCGTTTCGCCAAGGGCATGACGTTCGAGCAGTACGTGGCGTACACGGGCACCGCCGAGAACCTGGCCCGCGAGGCGTGGGGCGGCTACTTCCCGGACGCGGGATCGATCGCCGTCCAGCGCAAGGACAACAGCGGCGTGTTCCGCGATCGCTACGCGCGGGCGCGGCTGGCGGATCATCAGACGGCGGCGATCAAGTGGCTGGCCGCCCAGCCGAACGGCCCCGCGAAGATCCTGGTCATCTCCGAGGACTGGTCGTCCGACTGCCGTCGCGACGTGCCGATGCTCGCGCGCCTGGCCGAGGCGGGGGGCCTCGAGCTGCGCATCTTCAACCGCGACGGCACGAAGATCCTCTCGACCCGCCGGCCCGATCCCGCGGCGTTTCCCGACGGCAACCACGACCTCATGCTCGAGTTCATGAACGCCAAGAACGGCGGCGAGTGGGCGTCGCTGCCGGTGGCCGTGATCTACGCGCGCGACTTCACCGAGCTGTACCGCTACCTCGAATACCCGGCGATCTACCACAAGGACCGCATCCGCGGGTATCAGGGATCGGCGCGGCCGGGGGAGAGCGACGATCAGCGCAAGGCGCGCGAGGGGAAGGAATTCCTGGCCATGCAGCACTCGCCGTTCTTCGACGTGTGGGCGTCGGCCGGGATCGACGAGATCCTCAGCGCGCTGTTCGAGAAACTGACCGTCCCCGCGTCCTACCCGGGCTAGGACGCGGGACGGTACGACAGCAACACGACGCAGTACCAGTGGTCGCCGAGCGAGTTCCCAGTCGCCCACTTCGGATTCGCGCCGAGCCGCGCGACGCCGCGCAGCCCCGAACCACTCCTGCATCCGTATCGCGCGGCCCTGGGGATTCACGGCGCCAATTGTCGGCGAACCTCAGAAAAACCACAATAGTGCCGCGCGGAGACTCTGGGGGCGTGCGGGGTCGATCCGGCCGCGCGCCGGCCCCGCCCCCGCCCGTCTCGCCGACACGGACTCACGGCGCCTCCGCGCCAGGATGCTATGCTTCGGGGTCATGAGCGCGAACATTCTCTACGAGGCGCCTCGGGTCGCGGCGGGTCCGGGGGAGACGGTCGTCACCAGCACGTGCGGTCACAACTGCGGGGGGCGGTGCGTGGTCAACGCCCACGTGCGCGACGGGCGGATCGTCCGCATCAGCACCGATCCGCGCAAGTGGACGTCCGAGGTGCCGCCCCTGCACGCGTGCGTGCGCGGGTTCGGCCAGCTCGAGCGGGTGAACCATCCCGACCGCTTGCTGCACCCGCTCCGGCGCACGGGACCGCGCGGGACGGGGCAGTTCGAGCGCATCGGCTGGGACGAGGCCCTGGACGAAGTCGCGGCCCAGATGGTGCGCGTGCGCGACACCTACGGCCCCGCCGCCATCCTCGATTGCTCGCGCACGGGCAGCACGTCGATGCTGCACAGCGGCCGGCTCAACGTGCAGCGCCTGCTCCACCGGTTCGGCGGTTGCACCGAGCTGTGGTCGAACCTGTCGGCCGAGGCTGAGGTGTTCGCCGTCAAGCATACCTATGGAGGCGAGTACAAGAGCTCCGGCCGCGAGCCCACCGACTACGTCAACTCGCGGCTGATCGTCATGTGGGGGTGGGCGCCGGGCGACGGCACCTTCGGCACGGGGACGCTCCAGTACCTCAAGCTCGCCAAGAAGCACGGCACCCGCGTGGTCTGCGTCGACCCGCGGCGCACCCGCACGAGCTGGGAGCTGGCCGACGAGCATGTCTTCATCCGGCCCTCCACCGACACCGCCGCGCTCATCGCCATGGCCTTCGTGATCGCCAGCGAGGGACTGCACGACCAGGCGTTCCTCGATCGCTTCGTGCTGGGCTTCGACGAGGCCACGCTGCCCGCGGGCGCTCCCGCCGGCTCCTCGTACCGCTCGTATCTGTTCGGACTCACCGACGGCGTGCGCAAGACGCCGGAGTGGGCGGCCGGGATCACCGGGGTGCCGGCGGAGACGATCCGGCGGCTGGCCGTCGCGCTGGCCACCGAGAAGCCCTCGGCGCTCCACTGCGGCTACGCGCCCGGCCGCACGTATCAGGGCGAGCAGTTCCATCGCGCCGCCTATGCGCTGGCCGCGATGACGGGTAGCGTCGGCGTCACCGGCGGCAACTCGGGAGTCAGCAACGGGGCGTGCGGGCGCTCGGGCATCAAGAGCCTGCCGTTCGGCGAGAACCCGGTGAACGCGCGGGTCGCCTCGTCGATGCTCGCCGACGTCCTCGCGCGCGGGAAATCCGGCGGCTATCCGGCCGACATCAAGCTGGTCTACTCGGCCGCGGGCGACCTCTTCAACCAGTGCCCGAACGTGAACAAGACCATCGCCGCCGCGCAGAGCCTCGAGTTCATGGTGGCCCACGAGCACTTCATCACCCCCACCGCGCGCTACGCCGACATCGTCCTGCCGGCCACGACGTTCTGGGAGCGCAACGACATGCACACGCCGTGGGCGGGCGCGGGCCACTACGTGATCTTCATGCAGCAGGCCATCCCGCCGGTGGGCGAGTGCCGGAACGATCTGGACATCTGCGCGGACCTGGCCCGGCGTCTCGGCATCGAGGGCTACAACGACAAGACCGAGGAGGAATGGCTGCGCGAGCTGTCGGCCGGCGTCATCGACGACTTCGACACGTTCCGCGCGCAAGGGCTGGCGCGGCTGCCCGCGCCCGACGACGCGGTCGCTCACGCCGCCCAGATCCGTGACGGCAAGCCCTTCGCGACGCCGTCCGGCAAGATCGAGATCTACTCGACCACGCTCGCCGCGCAGCCCGACCCCTACGGCCTCGGCCCGATTCCGCCCATTCCCACGTGGACGCCCGACACCGTCGACGCGCGCCACCCCCTGCGCTTGCTCACGCCGAAGTCACGGGCCCGCACGCACTCGATCCACGGCAACCAGCCGGTGCTGGCCCGCGCCGATCGCGACGACGTGTGGATGCATCCGGCCGACGCCGCCGCGCGCGGGATCGTAGACGGCCAGCGCGTGCGCGTCTTCAACGACCGCGGCGCCACCGCGCTGCCGGTGCGGGTGACCGATCGCATCGCGCCCGGCGTGGTCTCGATCAAGGAAGGCGCCTGGTTCACCGCTGACGAGACCGGCGCGGACACGCGCGGCTGCGCCAACGTGCTCACCGAAGACCGCGCCTCGCCCGCCGGCGCCTCCACATACAACAGCTCCTTCGTCGAGATCTCCGCCGCGGATTGACCGAATGGGGGCCCCGAATGGCCCCCAAACCCCCCAACGCTCGGCGCGCCTCGTAAGGACGCTATGCTGCTGGGCTCGCGGGCCGCGTTCGCGCCGATCCTGCTGACGTGCTACGCGATCACGCTGGCCCTGCACGTCGGCTCGATCGCGCTCAGCACGCTGCTGCCCTTCCGGATGATGGAGGTCGGTGGCAGCAGCACCCAGGTCGGCCTACTGTTCTCGGTCATGACCGTGGTGTCGATGGTGCTGCGGCCGACCATCGGCGGCTGGGTCGACCGTCTGGGCGCGCGACGGGTG